>DIKR01000116.1:0-21719 GCA_002424625.1 Desulfuromonadaceae bacterium UBA5613 | reverse complement strand
ATAAATTGTAACGGCGGATCTTTTCAACCAGGGTGGTGCGGTTGAGATGGAGGAGTTCCGCTGCTTTGGTCTTAACCCCGCCGGAACTCTCCAGGGCGGCGTGAATCATCCGGCATTCAAGCTCAGCGACCAGAGCCGGGAGGTCGACGCCATTTTCCTGGAAGGAAGGGAGGGGCGGGGCGGGACTGTTCCCCGCTTGTTGACTGATCTGCGCCGGCAGATCGTTCAATCCGATCAACTCTCCCTCGACCAGGGCGACGGCCCGTTCGATAACATTTTCCAGTTCCCGAACATTCCCCGGCCAGTCGTATTGTTGCAGCGCGGCCGCAGCTTCCGTACTCAGGGTGCAGGTGAAATGATTCTGCGCTTCGCACGATTTTTTCAAAAAGTGCTTGATCAGCAACGGGATATCTTCCATACGTTCCCGCAAGGGCGGCAGATGGACCGGGATGACGTTGAGCCGGTAGTAAAGGTCTTCACGGAATTCCTTGGTTTTTACCAGTTCCGCCAGGTCAGCGTTGGTGGCCGAGATGATCCGGACATTCAGGCGGATCTTGCGACTGGAGCCGACCCGTTCCACTTCCCGTTCCTGTAAAACCCGCAACAACTTCATCTGCAGCTGCATCGGGATGGTGCCGATCTCGTCAAGAAAGATCGTCCCCCCTTCTGCTGCTTCGAATTTCCCGGCTTTGTCGCTCCCCGCCCCGGTAAATGCCCCTTTAACATGGCCAAAGAGTTCGCTTTCCAGCAGTTCCCCGGGAATGGCGCCGCAGTTGATGGCAATGAAGGGTTTCTCTTTGCGGGCGCTGTTGAAGTGCACGGCCCGGGCAACCAGTTCCTTTCCTGTCCCGGATTCGCCAAGGATGAGAACGGTCGAATCGGTCTGGGTGATCTTCTCCATCTGTTTGAAGATCGTCTGCATCGTCGGACTGCTGCCGATCATGTTGGCAAAGCGGTATTTGCCGCGCAGTTGCTGGCGCAGGTACTGATTCTCGGCAACGAGGCGGCTCTTTTCCAAGGCATTGTCGAGGAGGATTTTCAGTTCTTTGACGTTGATCGGTTTGGTGAGGTAATCGAAGGCTCCTTCTTTCATCGCCTCGACCGCTGTTTCGGTCGAGGCATTTCCGGTCATGAGGATGACATGGGTCTGCGGCGTCAGCTCTTTGATATGACGGAGAATATCGAGACCGCTGATCCCCGGCAACAGGAGGTCGGTAATGACGATCGCAAAGGTCGTCTCTGCGAGGTGTTGCAGGGCACCTTCGCCGCTGTCGCTGGCCGTGATCTGGTATCCCTCCTGGCGCAACAGCAGGGTGAGGCCATCACGGTTGCCGCTATCGTCATCGACGATGAGAATCTGTGCTGTCGGTTCACTGGCGTTGACGGTCGTGATCATTTACTGCTCATTTCCAAAGATGAAAAGAATCGCTTATTGTTGCGCAACCCGATTGGCCGGACAACTCGCGATATTAAATACTTCCTCATTTCATGAGTCAATCATTTCTTGCCGCTGCCCCACCAGGTTGCATCGTGGAAGGTCACTGCTATTCTTTCTTTTTGTGAGTTGAAGGGATCAACAGGGGGGTGCATGATCTTGGTGGCTGCGGGTCAGCAGCTTTATATATTCAAAACAAGATTATATGTTGACTTGCGCTGCCACATTACTTTACTTTGCACAATCTGAAGTTTGACGTGTAACCTATTGAATATAAATAAATATTTTACTTAAAGTGAATTTTTAACAAGCTTGTACCTGTTTTATTTTTGATAAAACTTTCCACCGAAACGACAAAGGAGATCAGCATGGGGATCAGAAAATTCAAAAAGATCATGGCAGCAAATCGGGGCGAGATTGCGATCCGGATCTTTCGCGCCTGTACCGAGCTCGGCATCAAGACTCTCGCCATCTATTCCGAAGAGGACAAAGGTTCGCTGCATCGCTACAAAGCCGATGAAGCCTACCTGATCGGCAAAGGGAAGGGGCCGATCGATGCTTATCTCGGCATCGATGAGATTATTGATCTGGCGCGCAAGAAGGGGGTCGATGCGATCCACCCTGGTTACGGTTTCCTGTCGGAGAATGCCGACTTTGCCGATGCCTGTGAGCGCGCCGGCATCGTCTTTATCGGCCCGACCGCGCTGATTCAGCGTCAGCTTGGCGACAAGGTGGCGGCGCGCAAGGTCGCGGTTGCCGCCGGCATCCCGGTTGTCCCCGGCACTGCCAAGCCGGTCACCACTGACGAGGAAGCGCTGATCTTTGCCAAGGAGTGCGGCTACCCGATCATCGTCAAGGCGGCGGCGGGCGGCGGCGGACGCGGCATGCGCGTTGCCCGCAACCAGAAGGAACTTCTCGAAGGGCTGCGCAGCGCCGGCAGTGAAGCGCTGGCCTCTTTCGGCAACGCCTCGGTCTTTCTTGAAAAGTATCTGGAAAATCCCAAACATATTGAAGTACAGATCCTTGGCGACACCCATGGCAACATTTTTCATTTCTATGAGCGCGATTGTTCGATTCAGCGCCGCCATCAGAAGGTCATCGAACTCGCCCCCTCCCTCGATCTCAGCGAAGAAAAGCGTCAGGAAATCTGTGCCTACGCACTGAAAATTGCCGCTGCGGTCAACTATGTCAATGCCGGGACCGTCGAATTCCTCATGGATAAGGAAGGGAAATTCTACTTCATCGAGACCAATCCGCGTATTCAGGTCGAGCATACTGTCACCGAGCAGATCACCGGTCGCAATCTCGTCCAGGCGCAGATCCGTATCGCCGAAGGCTACAAATTTTCGGATCCCGAGATCGGCATCGCCAGTCAGGCAGATATCGAACTGCGCGGCTTTGCCATCCAGTGTCGCGTCACCACCGAAGATCCGCAGAACAACTTTGCCCCGGACTTCGGCACGATCAAGGCAATGCGCACCGCCGCCGGTTTCGGGGTACGTCTCGACGCCGGACAGGGTTATGCCGGGGCACAAATCACGCCCCATTACGATTCGCTGCTGGTCAAGATCAGCACCTGGGGACTGACCTTTGATTCGGCGCGGCGCAGTATGTACCGGGCATTGCAGGAATTCCGCGTCCGCGGCGTCAAGACCAATATCGGTTTTCTCGAAAATGTCGTCACTCACCCGGAGTTCCTTGCCGGCAAGTGTAATACCTCCTTTATCGATGCCCATCCCGAGTTGATGCAGATCCCGGAGAAGAAGGACCGGGCAAGTAAGACCTTGCGTTTTATCGGCCACACCGTCGTCAACGGCTACCCCGGCATCAAGCCGGAAAAAGTCCTCAACTTTAAAAACCTGCGTGAAGCGGAAGTTCCAGAAATCCCTTATGCAGCACAGCGTCCCCGCGGCAGCCGCGACATCCTGCGCGAAAAGGGGCCGGAAGGGTTGGCGGCATGGGCCCGCAGCGAGCGCCGCATCCTCATCACCGACACGACGATGCGCGATGCGCACCAGTCGCTGATGGCGACCCGCTTCCGCACCGACGACCTCGATCGCATTGCCGAAGCGACGAGCTATCTCGGCGGCGGCCTCTTCTCCCTGGAGATGTGGGGCGGCGCAACTTTCGACGTTTCCATGCGTTTTTTGCGTGAAGACCCCTGGGAGCGGCTCGACCGACTCCGCGCCAAGATCCCCAACATCTGCTTCCAGATGCTGCTGCGCGGTTCCAACGCCGTTGGTTATACCAACTATCCTGACAATGTCGTGCAGGAGTTCGTTGCCCAGGCGGCGAAGAGCGGGATCGATATCTTCCGTGTCTTCGATTCCCTCAACTGGACGCGGGGGATGGGCGTGGCCATGGATGCCGTGCGCAAGAATAACGCGGTCTGCGAAGCGTCCATGTGCTACACCGGTGATATCCTTGACCCGAAGCGGGATAAATATCCCTTGGCGTACTATGTTAATCTTGCCAAAGAGCTGGAGAAGATGGGTGCGCATATCCTGGCAATCAAGGATATGGCCGGCCTGCTCAAGCCCTTTGCTGCCGAGAAGCTGGTCAAGGCCCTGAAGCAGGAGATCGGCATCCCCATTCATCTTCACACTCACGACACCTCGAGCAATGGCGGTTCCATGCTCCTTTTGGCCACCCAGGCCGGCGTCGATGTTGTCGATCTCGCCCTCTCCTCGGTTTCGGGCTTGACGGCGCAGCCGAATATGAATGCTTTTCTCGCGGCGATGGAAGGGACCATCTGGGACCCGAAGCTCGATCAGGCCGGCATGCAGCAGCTCGCCAACTACTGGGAGACGGTGCGCACTTATTACGCTCCCTTTGAGTCGGAACTGCGCAGCGGCACTGCCCAGGTTTATCATCACGAAATCCCCGGCGGCCAGTACTCCAACTACAAGCCGCAGGTCGAAGGCCTTGGTCTCGGTCATCGCTGGGAAGAGTGTAAAGAGATGTATCGCAAGGTCAATGATCTCTTCGGTGATGTTGTCAAGGTGACGCCGAGCTCGAAGATTGTCGGCGACATGGCGATGTTCCTGGTGCAGAACAACTACCAGCCGGAAGATGTCTTTACCAAGGGGGAGGAGATGACCTTCCCGCAGGGGGTCGTCGACTTCTTCAAGGGGATGATCGGTCAACCCTACGGCGGATTCCCCCAGGAGCTGCAGAAGATTATTCTCAAGGGGGAGCAGCCCCTCACCTGTCGTCCCGGTGAGCTCCTCGAGCCGGCGGATTTCGGCGCAAAAAAGATCGAGATCGAGAAGAAGGTCGGGCACACCATCAGTGAACGCGAAGTCCTCTCCGCCATCCTTTATCCCGGTGTCTTTGAAGAGTTCGACCGCCACCGTCAGGAATACGGCGATACCTCGGTGCTGCCGACCCCGGTCTTCTTTTACGGGCTGGATGTCGGCGACGAGGTGAGCATCGATATCGAATCGGGCAAGACCCTGATTATTCAGTTGAACGCCGTCGGCAGTCTGCAGAAGGACGGCACTCGCAACATCTACTTTGAGCTTAACGGTGAACCCCGTCAGGTGCAGGTGCAGGATCTCTCGGTGAAGAGCGATGACGCAAGTCAGCGCAAGGCTGATCCCGCCAATCACCATGAAATCGGCGCACCGATGCCGGGGAAGGTCTTCCGCATCAATGTCAAGGTCGGCGATACCGTCAAGGCCGGCGACACGCTGCTGGCGACCGAAGCGATGAAGATGGAGACCAACATCAAGGCGAAAGAGGATGGAGTCGTCAAGGAGATCCTTTACAAGGAAGGACAGCAGGTACCGCAAGGGGCACTCCTCATGATCCTTGAATAGTCTCTTTTTGTAGGTTATGATTCTGAACGTCCGGTGAGCTGTATGCCTGCCGGGCGTTCTTGATTATTAACGGTCGCATTTTTCAAGGAGTCACCCATGGGAATTGTCAGTGAATTCATGCTCGATCGTGATGATGCCGTCCTGGTGGTCATCGATGTTCAGGAAAAGCTCTGTCCGGCGATGGATGAAACAATCCTTGCCGGGGTGACCAAGCGGATCGGGATTTTGCAGGAAGCGGCGCAGGAACTGCAAATTCCGCAAATTGGTACGGTACAGTATGTCAAAGGATTGGGGGAGACGATCCCGGCATTGAAAGCGCGCTTGACGGCGCCGGCGATCGAGAAGATGACCTTCAGTTGTTGCGGGGAAGAACCTTTTCCCGAACAACTTCGCAAACTCGGCCGTAAACAGATCATCATCACCGGCATGGAGTCGCATGTCTGTGTCCTGCAGACGGTGCTGCAACTGTTGGAAGCCGGTTATATCGTCCATGTTGTTGCCGATGCAGTGATGAGCCGGAAGAAGGAGAATTGGCGGATTGCTCTGGCGATGATGCAGCAGGCCGGAGCAGTGATCACTTCGACCGAGATTGCCATTTTTCAATTGTTGCGCGTGGCGGGGAGTGAGGAATTTAGAAAACTCTCCAAACTGGTGCGCTGACCGCTTCACCAATGAGTGAACTCGTGCGCATCGGCGTCCTTTCCGATACTCATCTGACTCTCGGTGATGCGCGGCTGGCGGCTTTGCTAGCCCGCTGTCAGCACCACTTTGCCGGCACAAAGCTGGTTCTTCATGCCGGCGATGTCGTCGATCCACAACTCCTGCCGCTGTTGCCGCAGCCGCTGCTGGCGGTGCGCGGCAATCTCGATCCTCCCGAGCTGCCGCCACGGCGGATTATCCCGGTGGCCGGGAAGCGGATCGGCCTTATGCATGGCTGGGGCGCCAAGGACGATCTCGAAGAGCGGATCTTGCAGGTCTTTAGCGGTGAGCAGGTCGATTGCATCGTTTACGGTCACAGCCACCAACCGGCCTGCCATGTCGTCAACGGCATCCTTCTCTTTAATCCCGGCAGCCCCACCGATCGGCGCAACGCCCCCTTCCATTCTCTCGGGATTCTGACGATCGGTGACAGGATTGACGGGGAGATTATTGCTTTGGATGAGTAGTTTATTGTAGGGGCAATTCATGAATTGCCCGGATTTAAAATCCGTTACGGCAACAGAAGGGCGGTTCATGAACCGCCCCTACGGAGATGCCAAATGTCCAAAAGAATGAAGATTTGTATCAATACCGGCGGCGGTGATGCGCCAGGTTTGAATGCCGTTATCGAAGCGGTCACCATGGCGGCTTATACCCGGCAATGGGAAGTGTACGGCATAAAAACAGGCTATACCGGTCTTCTTAACACCGAAGAGATCATTCACCTGACTCCGGAAAAGGTGGATGGTATTGCCAGTGTCGGCGGAACCATTCTCGGTTCGACCAACAAAGGCAACCCCTTCATGATGCCGGTCTGCAATGTCGCCGGAGAATGCACGCAGCGGGATATGTCGGACAAGGTCATCGAAAACTTTCGCCGCCTTCGCTTCGATGCCCTGGTTGCTGTCGGTGGTGACGGCAGTATGGAGATTGCCCACCGCTTTGCCGAAAAAGGGATGCCGCTGGTCGGTGTTCCCAAGACGATCGACAACGACATGGGGGGAACGGATACCACTTTCGGATTTGATACGGCGGTCAGCATCGCCACTGAGGCGATCGATCGGCTGCATTCCACCGCAAAGTCCCATGATCGGGTGATGGTGGTCGAGGTGATGGGGCGTAATGCCGGTTTTATCGCTCTCAACAGCGGTATTTCCGGGAATGCGGATGTGATCCTGATCCCCGAAATTCCCTTCGACATCGAAAAAGTCTGTGACAAGCTCATGGAGAACGAACTGCATGGCCGCAAATATGCCATCGTCGTTGTCGCCGAAGGGGCGCTGCCCAAGGGCGGTGATGTCATCATTAAAAGTCCCGCCGGGCCCGGTCGTCAGCATGTCGTCCTCGGGGGGATTGCCGAATCTGTCGCCAAGGAAATCAGCCAGCGCACCGGCAAGGATACACGTTCCATGGTCCTCGGGCATCTGCAGCGCGGCGGATCGCCCACGACCTTCGACCGTCTCCTTTCCCTGCGTTTTGGCACCAGTGCAGTGCGTGCTATCGAGATGGGGAAATTCGACCACATGGTCGCTTTTCAGTCTCCTGATATTGGCCTGGTGCCGTTAGCCGAAGCCCTGAAGATCCATAAACGGGTGCGGGTTGATGGCGATACGGTGCTGACCGCTCGTGATCTCGGGATCTGTTTCGGCGATTGAGCAGGGGAGAGGGGGGAAGTTCTGTGAGGGTTAAATGGTGGCAATGGTGCGCAGCGAACGGCGCACCATTTTTTATTCGATGCGATTCTTGACGGAGACGCACCGGTCTGTCCCCGGACAATCCGGGCGTCGGCACGGTTCGATGTGGATCGTTACGTTGGCGCCGCGAATCTCTTTGGCAATTGCGTCTTCGAGGTGATCCGCCAGATCGTGCGCTTCCTGCACGGTGAGATGTTTGCAGACGGTGAGGTGAAAATCCATGAGCTTCTGTGAACCGGCGCGACGGGTGCGGAGATTATGGATGTCGAGGAGTTCATTGTGGTGCTCATTGACGAGGCGGATCACTTCGTTGCGCACCTCATCAGGGAGTTCGGCATCGAGCATATCGCGCAGGGCATGGCGGGCGAGGCTGAGGGCTGCCTTGAGGATATAGAGGGCGACAAAGAGCGACATGACCGGGTCGAGCCAGGGGGCATCGACAAAGGAGAGGATGATCAGCCCCGCCAGCAGCGCGGCGTTGGTGTAGATATCCATGGCAAAGTGCAGGGCATCCGCCTGCAGCGCCGAGGAATCGGTGGCTTTGCCGACGCGGCGCAGATAACGGCTGATCCAGAAGGAGGCGACCATCGAGAGAACGAGGACGATTACGCCATTGCCGATCTGCTGGACCTGGATATTCCCGGCATTAAGGCGCCGAATCGCCTCGACCATGATCCAAATCCCCGAAGCGGAGATCACCAGCGACTGGATGAGGGTTGCCAGGGTTTCGTACTTGCCGTGCCCGAAGGAGTGATCGGCATCCGCCGGCTGTTCGGCCTGGCGGATAGCGAGGAAGTTGACACCGGACATGACGATATCGAGGAGGGAATCGACGGCCGAGGCAATCACCGCCAGCGAGCCGGTGAGGACGCCGACGACGAATTTCAGGATCGCCAGGCTCAGGGCGGTAAAGATCGAATAGCGGGCGGCGCGGAGCTTTAAGGTCGAGCTTTCACTCTGCTCCATGAATCAGCCGTTGGCTCTTTGCAACGGGCAGGCTTCATCCCAAGGTTGATAGCCGTCTTCGCTGATTGCCCAGAAAGCGTTGATCCGCTCTTCGTAATAATCGAGAGCTTGACAGGCTGCTGCCACCTCGTCGTAGGATTCTTTCGTGACTTTTCCGTGTTCTTGCAAATAGCGGTAAAAGGCTTCGACCCCCTCGAGAAGTTCACTCAGCTCGGCGCGATTCGGTTCGACGGTCTTGATGATGTACCAGTTACCGGCAAAGTGGCGGACTTGTCCGGCCGGGAGGGTAAAGAGGTTGTTGCGGCAATGATCGACGACAAAGTCGCGGAGAAAGTAGTCGGCGCCGCGCGCCCACGCCCCGGCGCGCAGGGGATCGACGCCAGCCGCCACCGAGTCGCGGCAGAAGGTCGACAGCAGCGCGACGATGAGCTGATCGATGCGGATTTCATCGCTCAGGTTGCCGGGGAGAAAATGTTCGGCAGCAAAGGCCGGGTCGTTGATCGGGAGTACTTTTTTTTCAGTCATGATCGCTCCTTAAGGCTGTCCTTCATATACAATTGACGCATGTGCATGGTCAAGGCGAATTGTGGAGAAGAGCCTCCGTTCCACGATAAACTGTTTACACCACCCGCCGCGCTTTGCTAGTATAATTGACCATGTCTGAAACTCACTCCTCAACTCCCCCCCAGGTCAATCTGACCCCGATGATGCGCCAGTATCTGGAGATTAAATCCAGCTGCCCGGACGCCATCCTCTTTTTTCGCCTTGGTGATTTTTACGAGATGTTTCTTGAGGATGCAGTCATTGCCTCGCGCATCCTCGACATCACTTTGACCTCACGCAATAAGGGGTCGGTTGACGAAGTCCCCCTCTGCGGCATCCCTTATCACAGCGTGCAGCCTTATCTCGTCAAGCTCGTCGAAGCCGGCTACAAGGTCGCCATCTGCGAGCAGGTCGAAGATCCCAAGTCGGTGAAAGGGATCGTGCGCCGCGAGATTGTCCGCATCGTCACCCCCGGCCTCATGGCCGAGGCGGAACTGCTGCGGCCGAAGGAGAACAACTACCTGCTGGCGCTGGCCGCCGGTGAGCAGGGGCGCTGGGGGATGGCCCTGCTTGATCTCAGTACCGGTGAGTTCCGGGCAACGGAAGTTGCCGATCTTGACGGGGCGCGGGGCGAGATCGTCGCTATCGATCCGGCGGAACTTCTTATTGCTGACGATGAGGGGGGAGCTGCGGCCGCACAAACTCTTTCAGTTTTACTTGAAGGGCGAATGCTTAACCGTCTGCCGGCGTGGGTCTTTACCCGCGACCGCGCCAGCGGCCTCCTTTGTGATTTCTTCAACTGTGAGCGCCTTGAAGCTTTCGGCTGTCAGGATCTCCCCGGTGCCATCAGCGCTGCCGGTGCCATCCTTCATTATCTGCAGGAGACGCAAAAAGGGGCCCTCGGTCATATCCGCGCTCTGGCGACTTATCAGGTCGCCGAATATATGCTCCTTGACGAAACGACGCGGCGCAACCTCGAGCTGGTCGGGACGATGCGCGATAACAGCCGCAAAGGCTCTCTTCTCGGGATCCTTGATCACACGGTGACGGCGATGGGGGGACGCCTGCTGCGCCGCTGGGTGCAGCAGCCCCTGCTCGATCTGAGTCGAATCCGTGCCCGCCAGTCGGCGATTGCCGAGCTGGTGGAGAAGAGTCTGCTGCGGAGTGATCTGCAAAGTGATCTCGATGGCGTTTATGACCTTGAACGCTTGAACGGCAAGATCGCCATGGCGACGGCCAATGCCAAGGATCTGGTGGCGCTGCGTCTCTCCATCGGCCGGCTGCCGGTGCTGCGCGCCCGCTTTGCCGATCTCGTCAGTCCTCTTTTACTTTCCCTTTGTGGCGAGATCGATCCCCTCGAAGATCTTTATGGACTGATTGCCGCAGCGATCGTCGACGATCCCCCCTTTGTTTTGCGGGAAGGGGGCTTGATTCGTGACGGCTTTGATGCCGAACTCGACGAGCTGCGCCAGATCGGCCGGGAAGGGAAGGGCTGGATTGCCCGGCTCGAGCTGCAGGAAAAGGAACAGACCGGCATAGCCACCCTCAAGGTGCGCTATAACCGGGTCTTTGGCTATTATATCGAAGTGCCGCGCTCGCAGGTAGCGCGCATTCCTGAGCATTACCAGCGCAAGCAGACCCTGGCCAATGCCGAGCGCTATGTCACCGACGAGCTCAAGGTTTACGAGGAGAAGGTCCTCGGCGCCGAGGAGAAGCTGGTCGAGCGCGAGTATGAGCTCTTTCAGAAGATCCGCCAGCAGGTCGCCGCCGAGGGGAAGCGCGTGCAGGGGAGTGCCACGGCGCTGGCCCAGCTCGATGTCCTCCTTGGTCTGGCAACGGTGGCGCACGAGCGCAACTATGTCCTCCCCGAACTCGATGAAAGCAGCGATCTGATTATCGTCGAGGGACGCCATCCGGTGGTCGAGACGATGAGCCTGGCCGAGCGCTTTGTCCCCAACGATGTGCGGATGAACCTTGCCGACGAACAGATCCTCATTATCACCGGCCCGAACATGGCGGGGAAATCGACCTACATGCGCCAGGTCGCCCTCCTCACCCTGATGGCGCACATGGGGAGTGCCATCCCCGCCAAATCAGCGCGCATTGGTCTGGTCGATCGCATCTTTACCCGCGTCGGCGCCAGCGACAATCTCGCCCGCGGCCTCTCGACCTTTATGGTGGAGATGACCGAGACCGCGCATATTCTCCACCATGCCACCGAGCGCAGTCTCCTCGTCCTCGACGAGATCGGTCGCGGCACCTCGACCTTCGACGGCATCAGCATCGCCTGGGCGGTGGCGGAATATCTCCATGATCACGCGCCGGTGGCGGCCAAGACCCTCTTTGCCACCCACTATCACGAGCTCACTGATCTCGCCCTGACCCGGCCGCGGGTGAAGAACTTCAATATCGCCGTGCGCGAGTGGAACGATCAGGTCATCTTCCTGCGCCGTATCGTTGCCGGCCCGGCGAGTCATTCCTACGGCATCCAGGTGGCCCGCCTTGCCGGGTTGCCGGCTCTGATCATCGAACGCGCCAAGGAGATCCTCCGCAATCTTGAATCGGGCGAGTTCGAGGAAGAAGGGGCACCGCGCCTCGCCAAGAGCCGCAAGGGGGGACAAAAGTCAGCCCCCACCCCGCAGATGGCCCTCTTTGACAGCGGCAGCGGGGTTGAAATCCGCCGTGAGCTCGAACTCTGCGATCCGACGAGTATGACTCCTTTGGAAGCACTTAATTTTCTCGATCACCTGAAAAGGTTGCTATGAAAAATCACTGGACATTCTTGCTCCTCCTCCTGCTACTCTGTACGCTTTTGACCCCCGTTGCTAACGCCGCAGGCAAAAATCCGGACAAGGAGTTCACTGCGGCCAAGGCTGCCCTGAACCGGCTTGATAGCGAGAAAGGGAAGGCGCGTGGTTATCGCGACCGCTGGGTCAAGGTGATCGCCGATCTGGAGTCCTTCCGTGCCCGCCACCCCCGTCACGCCAAAGGTGCCGAGGCCCTTTATCTCGCCGCAACGGCGCAGGAAAAGATGGCACTGATCTCCCGTCTGTCCAAGGATTTTGCTGCCGCGCAACAGGCCTACCTTGCTGTTGCCGATGTGGCGCCGAGGAGTCCTTATGCCACAGAGGGACTTTGGGCCGCCGCCCGGTTAACGGAAAAGAATCTGAATGACCCAACTGCCGCCTATCGAGTTTATGGGCGGATCACGGCAGAACAGGGGCAGAGCAAATATGCCGGCAAAGCGAAGGAAGCGCTCAAGCGGCTGGCCGCTTATGCCCCCAAGCCCGCCGTTTCGAAGCCCCCGGTCCTTGCGGCTCCGCCTGCCCAGTCGCCGCCCCCAGTGGTTAAGGGGGAGCGCGGTCTTCTCAACGGCGTCCGTTCCTGGTCTAACCCCGGTTACACCCGGATTGTTATCGATCTTTCCCAGCCGACGGATTACACTTCGACCCTTCTTGCCGCTGATCCCGCCATTGGTGCGCCGCCGCGGCTTTATCTCGATCTGCTCGAAACGCTGCCGGTCGGCGGTCTGCCGGAATCGAGCGTCGTCAATGACGGCCTGCTGCGGCAGATCCGTACCGGCAGACCGGAGGTGGGGCGTACCCGCGTCGTTCTCGATCTCCTCAGTTTCGACAATTACAAGATTTTTACCCTCCCGGATCCCTTTCGTATCATTATCGATATTGCCGGCAGTGCCGGCGCGATTCCGGTAACAACAGCGCAGTCTCTGCCGACCACAGATCCCATTGCCGCTATCGTTGCCGCAGCTCCCTCCGCGGTTTCGGCTTCCCGTCCCGTGCCGCCAGTCCCGTCGCGGCCATCGCGCCGCATCGTCATCGATGCCGGCCATGGCGGCAAGGATCCCGGCGCCGTCGGCCCTTCCGGCTTGCTGGAAAAGGATATTGTCCTGTCCATGGCCCTCCTCCTTGCCGAGGAGGTGAAGAGCAAGCTCGGCTGGGATGTAGTGCTGACCCGCAACGACGACACCTTTATCCCGCTTGAGGAGCGAACTGCCCTTGCCAACAAGGTCGGGGCGGATCTCTTCGTCTCCCTGCATGTCAATGCCAGCCCCAATAGCGCGGCACACGGGGTGGAAACCTATTATCTCAACTTCTCCAAGAACGAGCAGGCGGCGAAAGTGGCAGCGCGGGAGAACGGCACCACACTGCGTGCAGTCAGTGATCTCGAACAGATCCTTTTCGATCTGATGGCGCACTCAAAAATTCAGGAATCGAGCCGCCTCGCCTCCGATATCCAGCACGCCCTGATCACCGGTCTTTCTCGTGAATTCGGCGAAGTGAAGAATCTCGGCGTCAAGCAGGGACCGTTTTATGTCCTCCTTGGTGCCAATATGCCCTCTGTCCTGGTCGAGGCCGCTTTCCTCAGTAATCCTGCGGAAGAGACGCGGCTGGCCACCCGCAAATACCAGGTAGAGACGACGCGGGCGATCATCGACGGTCTGCGTGCTTACGACGGCAGTTCACAAGTGGTGGCGCAACAATGACCGAACCTCTGCATTCTTCCGGACGATTTTTTCTCCCCGAACTTGTTGATCCCCGCATCCCTTATGAAGAGCGCCGCGCCGCCCTGCTGGTCGCCGCCCGTGATTTTCTGGTTTTTCATCATGCCGGCATTCGCGAGGAACACCGGGCCGGTGCCTCGGGACGCAAGGTGGTGGCGAGTCTGACCTCGGTCGCCGACACTCTGATTCGCAACCTGTATACCTGCGTCTCCGGCGGGGTCGCGGCCGGGCCGAAAGATCGGACAACCCTCATCGCCATCGGCGGTTATGGCCGCGGCGAGCTCAATCCGCGTTCCGATATCGATATCATGTTCTTGACCGAAGAGAAGGAGGGGAAGGAGTTCGCCAAGGAGATTTCCGATCGCGTCCTGTATCTCCTTTGGGATCTTGGGCTGGAGGTCGGTTTCAGTGTCCGCTCGATCAGCGACTGTCTGGAGATTGCTGAGCAGGATCTAACCGCCCGCACCGCTCTCCTCGATTCCCGCCCCCTGGCCGGGGATAATACTCTTTATGCCCAGTATGAAAAGGTCGTCGGCGCGGCGATTCGGGTCAAGCAGGGGAAGCGCTATATCGACGAGAAGCTTGAAGAACAAAAGCTGCGGCTGAAGAAGTACGGCTCGTCGGTCTACCTTCTTGAGCCGAATATCAAGGAAGGGGAAGGCGGGCTGCGCGATCTCCACACCGCCCTGTGGGTGGCGCAGGTGAAATACAAGTGCCGGGTCCTGCAGGAGTTGGTGGTCAAGGGGGTGATGACCGATCAGGACGGCGCCGAGTTTGAAGCGGCGCTCGATTACCTGTGGCGGATTCGCAACGAACTCCATTACCTTGCGGCGCGCAAGACCGATCAGCTTGACTTTGAAAAGCAGGAGCAGATCGCCGCTTTTCTCGGCTACAAAGATAACCGCAAGGGGCAGGCGGTCGAGCAGTTCATGCAGGACTATTACGCCCATGCGGTGCGGGTCGAACATATCGCCACCTCGCTGATTAACAAGACCTTGCAGCAGGGGGATAAATCTTTCGGCATCCTCGGCTACCTGCGCCGCCGCGTTGTCGAGGAAGGATTTTATGTCCTGCGCGGTGAACTCTCCCTGACCAGCGATGATCTCTTTGAACGCGAACCGGCGCAGATGATGCGCGCCTTTCTGTTGGCGCAGCGGCATAGCGTCAAGCTCAGCATCCCCCTCAAAGGGCTGATTCGTGCTCATTTGCATCGCATTAACGACAAGGTGCGGCGTTCCAGGGTCATGGCCGATGGATTCCTCGAAATTCTCCGCAGCCCCGCTGGTGTCGTTGAAACCCTGCGCGAGATGCACCACCTGCAATTTCTCAATCACTTTATCCCCGAATTTGCCCATATCTTCTGCAAGGTGCAGCACGACGCCTACCATATCTACACCGTTGATGTGCATACCCTCTTTGCCGTCGAAGAGATCTGCAAGGTCTGGCGTGGCGATTATGCGGCCAAAAAACCGGTATTGACCCAGGTGGCGGGAGAGATTGAAAAGCGCGAGCTTTTGCTTCTGGGTGTCCTCCTCCATGACGTTGGTAAAGGGGAAGGGAAGGATCACAGCAACAAAGGGGCGGATATGGTCCCGACCATCGCCCGCCGTCTCGGCCTGTCCCGCGAGGACAGCCAGCGCCTCGAATTCCTCGTCCGTCAGCATCTTGTCCTTGCGAATACCTCGCAGCGCCGCGATCTTTCTGATGACAAGCTCATCGTGCAGGTCGCCCAGACCATGGGAATGAGCGAAAATCTCCGTATGCTTTATCTCCTGACCTTTGCCGATCTCAAGGCGGTCGGTCCGGATATCTGGTCGGAATGGAAAGGACGCCTCCTGCTGGAGCTTTACGAGAAAGTCTACGATGTCCTTGAGCGCGGCGACTTTCACAGCGAACGGAGTTCCGAGAAGGTCCGCAACCGTACCCGCAAGATCTTTGAACTCCTCGAAGACGAGTTCGATCACCGCATTCTTCGCGAATATATCAAATCGTTGTCGACGCGTTATCTTCTTGCTCACCGCTCCAGCGAGATTGCCGAGCATCTCCGCATTGTCCTGCAGCGCGGCGAGAAGACCGTGCAGATCTTCGTGCGGCAAGACAGCGACGGGGAGTTCAGCGAGATCATGGTGACGACTCTCGATGCCCCCGGTCTCTTCTCCCTGATCACCGGGGTGATGGCCGCGAACAGCCTGAACATCCTTGGCGCCGAGATCAACACTCTGTCGAACGGTGTTGCTCTCGACATCCTCCAGGTGCGCTCTTCTGCCGGCGAGATGGTCACCGATCCGCGCAAGTGGGAGCGGGTGGAGAGCGATCTCACCGCTGTTATCGAAGGGCGGGTGCGCGTCGATGAGCTGGTGCGCAAGCAGAAACGCCCCGACTTCCTCACCCCCAAGGCACGCCCCCGCTATCCGACCCGGGTCGAGATTGACAATGCGGTCTCCAGCGAATATACCGTCATCGATATCTTTGCCCACGACCAGGTCGGCCTCCTTTACCAGATGACCCGCACCCTCAAGGACCTTGGCCTTTACATCGGTGTGTCGCGGATTTCGACCAAGGTCGATCAGGCGGCCGATACCTTTTATGTCAAGGATATCTTCGGCCAGAAGATTCGCGACGAAGAGCGACTGGCGGCCATCCGTCAGCTGCTGATCGAACGGATCGGGGAAGAGATTTGAGTACGGCTTCTCCTTTGGAACTCTATCTTGATCAGTTTCTCCATTATCTGACGGTAGAGAAGGGGAGCTCCAAGCACACCCTCGAAGCCTACAGCCGCGACCTCGGGCGTTATCTGGCGCATCTCGCGGTCAATGACATCACCCGTCTCGCCGAGATCCGGCCGGCAATGATTCTCCTTTATCTTGCCAGCTTGAAGGAGGCGGGTCTCTCTGCCCGCAGTCGCGCCCGGGCGCTGGTTGCGGTACGGAGTTTTCATAAATTCCTGTGCAGCGATGGAGTCACGCTCGAGAATCCGACCTTGCAGGTCAGTGCGCCGCGCATTGCTGCGGCCTTGCCGCACTCTTTAAGTCTCAGCGAGGTCGAAGCGCTGCTGCGCGCTCCGGGTGGAGACGACTCCTACAGCCTGCGTGACCGGGCGATGCTCGAAGTTTTGTACGCCACCGGCCTGCGCGTTTCGGAGCTGATCGCCCTGCGGGTTGAAGATTTCCGTTTTGATGCCGGCTATCTCATCGCCTTTGGCAAGCGCCGCAAAGAGCGGGTGATCCCCTTGAACGATACCGCTCTGGCGGCGGTCGCTGAATATCGCAAGTACGGCCGGACCCGCCTTGATCGTAGCGACAAGATTGTCCCTTTCCTCTTTCTCAATCGGGATGGAGGAGGGTTGACACGGCAGGGTTTCTGGAAGATTATCAGGCGCCGCGCCCTGGAAGCCGGGATCAGCAAGAAGATTACCCCGCATACCTTGCGCCACTCCTTTGCCACCCACTTGTTGGAAAACGGCGCGGATCTGCGGGCAGTGCAGGCGATGCTCGGTCATGCGGATATCGCCACGACGCAGATTTATACCCATGTCACCCGCGACGGGTTACGGAAAATTCACCAGAAATATCACCCGCGCGGCTGATCGCCGGCGGCAGACAGAGGAAGTCATGAAATATATAATCCTTCTCGGCGACGGCATGGCCGATGAGCCGATGGCCGAACTCAATAACAAAACTCCGATGCAGCATGCGCAGACGCCGCGAATGGATGGCCTGGCCCGGATTTGCGAACAGGGGCTGGCTGATACCGTCCCCGCCGGCTATGCGCCGGGGAGTGATGTCGCCAATCTCTCGGTCTTCGGTTACGATCCTACCACCTGCTATACCGGCCGCTCTCCCCTGGAAGCTGCCAGTATGGGGGTAGAGCTCGGAGCGGAAGATATCTCCTTCCGTCTCAATCTTGTCCATCTCCAGCCTCAGAGCGGCCGGATCTATATGAACGACTTTTCCGCCGGCCACATCTCGACGCCGGAAGCCGCCGAAATCATTGCCACCTTGCAGGCCGAGCTCGGCGGCAGCGAGTTCAGCTTTCATGCCGGCGTCTCTTATCGTCACCTGCTGGTCTGGAAGGGGGGGAAGGAGAAGATGACCTGTACCCCGCCGCACGATATCACCAACCAGAGTATCGATAGCTACCTCCCCACCGGGGAGGGCGCCAGTGAGTTGATCAATCTCATTACTTCTTCGCAGCTTCTGCTTAAACGCCATCCAATCAATCTCGCCCGGGAAAAGCGCGGCGAGAATCCTGCCAACTCCATCTGGCTCTGGGGCCAGGGGCGCAAGCCGCACATGGAGACAATGGCGGCGCGCTACGGTCTGCGCGGCGCGGTGATCTCCGCCGTCGATCTCCTCAAGGGGATCGGTGTCTGCGCCGGCCTCGACATCATCAATGTCCCCGGCGCCACCGGTTACATCGACACCAACTACCGCGGCAAGGCCGAAGCCGCCCTGGAAGCGCTCAAGACCCGCGATTTTGTGTACGTTCATGTTGAAGCCCCGGACGAAGCGTCCCATGCCGGATCGCTAAAGAACAAACTCAAAGCCATTGAGGATTTTGATAATCTCGTAGTCGGAACGGTCCTCGACAACATTGCCGCGCTCGGTCCATACCGCATCCTTGTTCTCCCCGACCATCCCACCCCGGTGGCGAAGATGACCCACACCAGCGATCCCGTCCCCTATCTCCTTTACGATTCCGCCGGCGCCTTTCTGCCGGCTTGCCCGGCTGATGAATATTCCGAAGCCGCTGCCGGAGCGAGCGGAATACGCATTACGCCGGGCTGTAATCTCTTTGCACGCATGGTCAAAGGGAAATAGTGATAAAGAACAGACGTTTGGCGGGCGGACAAAAACAAGAGCGGGCGCAGCATGCGGCGCCCCTACGAAAAATCTTTGTCCGCCTTTATCGCCAACGTCCACAGCGCTCCGGCGGCGGTGAAGGGGGAAAACGGAACGACTCACCGGCTTGCTTATGCTTCCCCTCTCCATGAGGGAGAGGGTGGCCGAAGGCCGGGTGAGGGGGGGAGCTGGTTGCATGCTGCCGTGCGTGGCGTGCGGACCAGAGTGTTAGCAGGCGCTGCTCTCCTGCTGCAGCAGCGCTTCTGCCTGCGGCAGATCTTCTTCGGCAATCCGGATCTCTATGGGCCAGGCGTCGGCGTTCGGCACGAGAAAATATTCGATCGCCCCCTTGCGTAACAGTTTTTCCATCCGGGCCAGATCGTTCTTATCTTTGGGATCGTAGAAACGCACCATGGGATCCTCCAATCGTTTCGGGAAGTCAGACAGAGAACGGCTCCCTGCCACCTGTCCGGAAATCTTAGCGTGACTGGTAAAAAGTTTCAGTGGATTTGCTGGCGGACTTTGCGAGCCTTGAGCCCGCAGCCCGGACAGCGCTTTTCCGCTACCAGGCGCTCGCAGGTTTCGCACCAGTAGGGAAGGGCGATGCTCTGGTCACACAGCAGGCAAGTCTTCTCACCATCCTTGTCGTTACAGTTGCATCCTTCTTTGTCCATGACCGTCCTCCTGTCCCAAGTCTACCCTGCTGGCCGTCGAACGCAATCCGCCGGACGGCTGTTTTCTGTTGCTTGACTCAGTGGCAAGGGGCGTTGTATTACTATCGCTTTTACGCTTTTATCTGCAAAAAGAAAGGGAGCCGATGAAGATTGTCAGGGCCGAGCGGGCGGGAATGTGTATGGGGGTCAATCTGGCGCTGAGTAAACTCGACGCCCTGCTTGCCCGGATGCCGCAACCAAACGCTCTCTTTATCCTTGGCTCGATCATTCATAATCCGCAGGTGGTGCGGGCTTACGCCGACAAGGGCGTGATTACCGTGCAGTCTCCGGCGGAGATTCCGGCCGGGGCTACGGCGGTCATTCGTGCGCATGGCGTGACCAAGGATGTCGAGAACGAGCTCCGTCAGCGCGGCGTACAGATTGTCGATGCCACCTGTCCCAAGGTCAAGGCGGCCTGCCTCCTCATTGAAAAACATACGGCGACCGGGCGGGTTCTCCTCCTTTACGGCGAAGCAACCCATCCGGAAGTGAAATGTCTCCTCAGTTACGCCGCGGCCGGGGCTTTTGTCTTCGACAGCCGTGAAGCGTGTGTTTCCTTACTGCTTGATCCGGCGCACAGTTATTGTCTGGCGGCTCAGACAACGCAGGACAAGGCGATCTTCAAAGAGATCAGTGCCGAGCTCAAAGGCCGCGCCGACCTCGATCTCATCGTTCTCGACACCATCTGCGACGCCACCCGCGAACGTCAGGACGAAGCGCTGCGTATTGCTCGTGAGGTCGATTTTGTCGTTGTTGCCGGTGGTTATGAAAGCAGCAACACCCGGCGTCTGGCGCAGGTTGTCCTTTCCCAGGGGACGCCGGCACTGCATATCGAGACGGCCGAAGATCTCCCTTTGGCGGAGTTGAAAAAATATCAGCGCATCGGCCTGACCGCCGGCGCTTCGACCCCGAAAGCGATCGTTGACGAAATCGAGCGGGTTCTGGAAACCCTGTAGGAAAGAATATTGATGATTTTTGCGCAGAAAAATAAAGTTCCTCTCGGCCTCTTTGCGCCGGACGATGCCGCGAACGCTCCTCCCCTGGAGCTGCTGCGACGGATCAATCTCCCTCTCTTTGTGACGGAGCAGGCAGGGAAGTCCGTCTTGCTGCCGGGGACGACCGGGAGCAGCGTCCTCAAGCCGGAGAATCTCCTCCCCTTCACCGCCATGGTTGCGCCCACGCCCCTCTCCGCCCTCGGTGACGCAATCTTTTGCCGCGACCATCACCTCCTTTATCCTTATATCGGCGGGTCGATGGCGAAAGGGATCAGTTCTGTCGCGATGGTTCGGGCTTTCGGTGAAGCGGGGATGCTCGGTTTTTTCGGCGCGGCCGGCTTGCCCCTGGCGACGGTGGAAGCGGCGATCCACGAACTCAAGGGTGCCGGCGATTTCCCTTTTGGCTGCAATCTCATTCACAGCCCGCAGGAACCGGAACTGGAGAGTGCCCTTGTCGAGCTTTATCTGCGTCAGGGGATCAAACTGATCGAGGCTTCCGCCTTTCTTGCTTTGACTCTGCCGCTGGTGCGTTATCGCACCCACGGGATCTATCGGCAGGACGACGGACGGATTGTCACCCCGAACCGGATCATCGCCAAGATTTCCCGCGAGGAAGTGGCTGCCCGCTTCTTTGCGCCGCCGCCGGAGAAATTCCTGCGTACCCTGGTCGAAGCCGGCGAGCTTACGGCGCAGCAGGCCGAGTGGGCAACGCAGATCCCGATGGCGCAGGATGTCACCGCCGAGGCTGATTCCGGCGGTCACACCGACAATCGTCCGGCTTTGTCGCTGCTGCCGACGATTCTCAGTCAGAGAGCGCAGTTCCAGGCGCAGTACCATTACGAGCAGACCCTGCGGGTCGGCCTCGGCGGCGGCATCGCCACCCCGGCCTCGGCAGCGGCGGCCCTGAGTCTGGGGGCGGCCTATCTCGTCACCGGTTCGGTCAATCAGGCCTGCATCGAGGCCGGCACCTGCGACGAGGTCCGCCAACTCCTTGCTGAAACCCGCCAGGCGGATATCACCATGGCGCCCTCCGGTGATATGTTCGAGATGGGGGTCAACGTTCAGGTCCTCAAGCGCGGCACGATGTTCTCGATGCGGGCCGCCAAACTTTATGAACTTTATCGCGCTTATCCCGGGCTCGACGCCCTGCCGGCCGAAGAACGTGCTAAACTGGAAAAGACGATCTTCCGCGCCCCCCTTGCCGAGATCTGGGAAGCGACCCGTGCTTACTTTGCGCGCCGTGATCCCCGTCAGGTCGAACGGGCGGCAGCTGACCCCAAACATCAACTCGCCCTGGTCTTTCGCTGGTATCTCGGCCAGTCGCCGGTCTGGGCCAGTTCCGGGGAGTCGTCGCGGCGTATCGATTATCAGATCTGGTGCGGGCCGGCGATGGGGGCTTTCAACGAGTGGAGTAAAGATTCTTTTCTTGAAAATGTTGCGCGCCGGCAGGTTGTGCCGGTGGCCTTGAATATCCTCTTTGGCGCCGCAGT
>DIKR01000035.1:21447-22130 GCA_002424625.1 Desulfuromonadaceae bacterium UBA5613 | reverse complement strand
TGCCGGCAGTGCAGGTCGGCCAAAGCGCCGAGATCATCCTCCCTTACAGCATCGGCACGGTGCTGCGCGGCAAGATCGCTTACATCTACCCGACTCTCTCTGGTGAGACCCGCACCGCCCGTGCCCGTATCGAACTCCCCAATCCCGGACTTGAGCTCAAGCCGGAGATGTACGTCGATGTGCGCATCACCGGGGCGTCGCAGGCTGCTGCACTTGTTATTCCGACGGAGGCGATCCTCGATTCCGGCGAGCAGCAGACCGTCTTTGTGGCGCTGGGCGAAGGGCGTTTTGAGCCGCGGATCGTCCGCAGCGGTGTGAAGGATGAAGACGGCAACGTCGAGATCCTCGACGGGTTGCAAGAAGGAGAGCAGGTGGTGATCTCGGCCCAGTTCATGCTCGATTCCGAAAGCCGGTTGCGCGAGGCGTTGCAGAAGATGAGCGCGCCGCCGGTCACGGAGCAAAAAGAGAACCTGGACGATCTCTTCAAGTAGGGGCGAATCTTGTATTCGCCCGCTTGTAGGTTGCAAAAGATAAGGGCGATCACAAGGATCGCCCCTACGAAAATCGCCGTGATCCACTCCGAAACGGGAATTCAATATGCTCGAAAAAATAATCGCCTGGTCCCTGCGTAATACTTTCATGGTCGTTCTCGCCACCCTCTTTCTGGTGATCGGCGGGGTCTA
>DIKR01000035.1:20170-21396 GCA_002424625.1 Desulfuromonadaceae bacterium UBA5613 | reverse complement strand
ACCGAATATCCGGGACAGGCGCCGCAGGTGGTCGAGGATCAGGTCACTTACCCGCTCACCACCCGCATGCTCTCGGTGCCGGGGGCGAAGACGGTGCGCGGCTACTCCTTCTTCGGCTACTCCTTTGTCTACATCATCTTCGAAGACGGCACTGACCTTTACTGGGCGCGCTCGCGGGTCCTCGAATCGCTCAGTACCCTTTCCGGCCGCCTTCCCAAAGGGGTGAATCCCACCCTGGGGCCGGACGCCACCGGGGTCGGCTGGGTTTATGAATACGCCTTGACCAGCGATCGCCATGATCTGCAACAGCTGCGCTCCATCCAGGACTGGTTTCTGCGCTACGAACTGACCTCGGTCGACGGCGTCTCCGAAGTTGCCAGCCTTGGCGGCTTTGTCAAGGAGTACCAGGTTCTCGTCGATCCGAATAAGCTTCAGGCTTATCGCATGCCGATCAGTGAAGTAATGATGGCGATCGAGAAGAACAACCTCGACGTCGGCGGCGGGGCGATCGAGAGCGGCGAAACCGAATACGTCCTCCGCAGCCGCGGTTACATCAAATCGGTTGAAGATATCCGCAACATCGTGGTCATGGCCACTCCGGAGGGGACACCAATTCTGGTGCGTGATCTCGCCGAGGTGCGCATCGGTCCGGAGATGCGGCGCGGAGTCGCTGAACTCGACGGCCAGGGGGAGGTGGTTGGCGGCATCGTCGTTATGCGTTTCGGCGAGAATGCCCTCGCCACCATCGAAAATGTGAAAGCCAAGCTCGTCGAACTGGAGGCCGGTCTCCCGGAAGGGGTGAAGATCGTCCCGGTTTATGATCGCTCCGGGCTGATTGAGCGGGCAGTCTCGACCCTGAAGGAGAAACTCCTTGAGGAGAGCATCGTCGTCGCTCTGGTCACCCTCCTCTTCCTTTGGCACCTCCCCAGCGCTTTTGTCGCCATCTTTACCTTGCCGGTGGCGATCCTCATGGCTTTCAGCATCATGCATGCCCAAGGGATCAACGCCAATATCATGAGTCTCGGCGGCATCGCCATCGCCATCGGCGCGATGATCGACGCGGCGATCATCATGATCGAAAACGCCCACAAGCACCTGGAACGGGATCGCGACAAAAAGCCGCATGCCCAGATCATCCTTGATGCCGCCAAAGAAGTCGGACCGACCCTCTTCTTCTCGCTGCTGGTGATCACCGTCTCCTTCTTCCCGGTCTTTACCCTGCAGGA
>DIKR01000035.1:2250-20116 GCA_002424625.1 Desulfuromonadaceae bacterium UBA5613 | reverse complement strand
TGGTGCCGGTCCTCATGCTTTGGCTGGTGCGCGGCAAGATCAAGCCGGAAGAAGCAAATCCGATCAACCGCTTCCTGATTCGCATCTATCACCCGATGGTCGATTTTGTTCTCAAATGGCGGGTGGCGACCCTCACCGTTGCCTTGGTGGCGGTCCTCTCCATCGCCTGGCCGCTGAGCAAGATGGGGTCGGAGTTCATGCCCCCCCTTTACGAAGGGGACCTCCTTTACATGCCGACGACCCTGCCCGGGCTTTCGGTGACCAAGGCCAAGGAGTTGCTGCAGCAGACCGACCGGATCATCCGCCAGTTCCCGGAGGTCGAGCGGGTCTTCGGCAAGATCGGCCGGGCTGAAACCGCCACCGATCCGGCGCCGATGATGATGATCGAGACGACGATCATGCTCAAGCCGGAAGAAGCATGGCGCGACGTGCCGGTGCAGCGTTTCTATTCGGGTTGGCCGGATTTTCTTAAGCCGCCGCTGCGTCTGGTCCTTCCGGAAAGTCGGCGCATTACCGTCAAGGAACTCTCCGCCGAGCTCAACCGGGCGATCCAGTTCCCCGGTCTGACCAACGCCTGGACAATGCCGATCAAGACCCGCATCGACATGCTCTCCACCGGAATCAAAACGCCGGTCGGGATCAAGATCATGGGGCCGGACCTCGCGATCCTGTCCCGACTTGGCGAAGAGGTCGAAGCGGTGGTGCGCACCGTTCCCGGCACCCTCTCGGCGATTGCCGAGCGCACGGTCGGCGGTTCCTACCTCGATTTCACCATCGACCGGGCTGCTGCGGCCCGTTACGGCATCAGCGTCGATGCCATCCAGCAGACCTTTCAAACCGCCATCGGCGGCATGTCGGTCTCGGAGACCGTCGAAGGGCTGGAGCGCTATCCGATCAGCGTCCGCTACTTCCGCGATTTTCGCAGTGACCCGGAGGCCCTTGGTCGCGTCCTGGTCGGCGCTGCCGGGGGGCGGCAGATCCCGCTGGCGCAGCTCGGAACCTTTGCGGTCAAGCGCGATGCCGACAGTATCAAGAGCGAGAATTCACGGCGTACTGCCTGGGTCTACATCGATCTGGAGGGGAGTGATATCGGCTCTTACGTCACCAGCGCCAAGGCAGCGGTCGAGAAGCACGTCCAGTTGCCGCCGGGCTATAACCTGGTCTGGAGCGGCCAGTTTGAATACATGGAGAAAGCCAAAGAACGGCTGTTACTGATTATCCCCCTGACGATCCTGGTGATCTTTGTCATTATCTATATCAGCACCAAGAGTTTGATCAAAACCGGCATCGTCTTTCTTGCTGTCCCCTTTTCGCTGGTCGGAGCCTTCTGGTTCCTTTATCTCCTCGGCTATAACACCTCGATCGCCGTCTGGGTCGGGATCATTGCCCTCGCCGGCCTTGATGCCGAGACCGGAGTGGTCATGCTCCTTTACCTCGATCTTGCCTACAAAAACTGGCAGGAGAAGGGGCGAATGCTCACTCTCGGTGATCTGAAACAGGCGATCCACCACGGTGCCGTCAAACGGATTCGTCCCAAGGTCATGACAATCACCGTCATCATCGCCGGCCTGTTGCCGATCATGTGGAGTCATGGCGCCGGTGCCGATGTCATGAAGCGCATCGCCGCGCCGATGGTTGGCGGCGTCGTCACCTCTGGTATCATGGAACTTCTCGTCTATCCGGTTATTTTTTACCTGTGGCGGGGGCGGAGTTTGAAAAAGAGCCAGGAGCCGACAGCGACGGGCGATATCCACGATTAGGGGGAAGCCGTCTTTGTCGCTTTATCGATCACTAACACTAACCAAAAGGAGAAAGATCATGAAAAAAACATTGTTCACAAGTTGTCTGCTTGCACTGCTCGTTCTTCCGGGGATCAGCTTCGCCGCGAGTCATAACATGGCGGGGATGGATCACGGCACCATGAGCAAAAAAGGCGATGTGCACAAAGGGATGTTGACGGTCGGTGAGCAGACCGTCGACGGGGTTAAGGCGGTCGTTTATCTCAACGACGTCAAGGCGACCATGGCGAAGATGGGGATGAAAGAGACCCATCACCTGATGGTCCATTTCTATGACGCCAAGGATGGCAAGACGATTGAAGAAGGAACGGCCGCTGTCAAGATCAAGGGGCCGGACGGCAAGGAAGGGGCCGCCATCAAGTTGATCGGGATGGACAAGCACTTTGGCGCCGATGTGATTCTCGAGCAGAAGGGCGCATACGTCTTCGCCATCGGCACCCAGCTCGCCGACGGTGTCAAGAGGCAGTTCGAGCTCAAATACGAAATCAAGTGAAGTATAACCATGCTGGAATCCGCAGGAATCTCGCAACTAAATAAGGTTGTCCTGGTTATTTTTGCGAGAAATGTATTTTGCGACAGTAAAAGTTAAAAAATGACGGTTTATTAAGGCTTGAAAGAGACAAATTGAAAAAAACTGATACGCTATGATTAAGAAATGACCTGCCGGTTGCAGTCGATGGTCACGGGGACCATGGTTCGGCCTGGTAGATTGGTCACGCCAGTGTTAAGGAAGGCGCTACGGCGGCATTGACCGGAAACCCTAAAGAGAGGATACGCGCATGAAGAAGACAATCTTGATGTTGATGGTTGCAGGCTTGTTTGCGGCAATGCCGGTCGTGGCAGCAACCGACCATAAAACGATCGGGAAACCTGAGACCAGTACTGCTGGAGAGCACGTGCAACGTTGCGTTCTGCAGAATGAAGCGATCGGTCAAAAAATCCAACGACTGCAAAGTGAGATTAAGAAGGGCGACAAGAAATACAGTGCCGAAGAACTGCGGAAGCTGGAAGAGAAGTTGGCCGAAGTTAATTTTATGCTGGATTCCATAACCGGGCCGTAGTCACGCAATTTTCGAGTGATGGGAAACCCTAAAGGAGGATACGTGCATGAAAAAGTCAATCTTGATGTTGATGGTTGCAGGGTTGTTTGCGGCAATGCCGGCATTAGCAGTTAAGCATGAAATGATGAGTACCCATGAGCAAATGCAACGCTGTGCTGAGCAGAATGAAGCGATCGGTCAAAAAATCCAACGGCTGCAAAGCGAGATTAAGAAGGGCGACAAAGAATACAGCGCCGAGGAATTGCGGAAGCTGGAAGAGAAGTTGGCCGAAGCCAATTTTATGCTGGATTCAATTACCAAACCTTAGTCACGCTGGTCTGCTGCGGCGAGACGTATGGTTCGCCTGGTTTGTCTGAACTGTCTCGCTGGCAGAGGAACTCAAACTTGCAAACAAACAACAGGGGACACGCACCCGTTTGGCGCGTGTCCCCTGTTGTTTGTTTTTTACAGTGCGCACCGAAGAAAGGAGTTTTAGAATCGCACCTGCAACCCCCTCCCCACGTAGAATTTTTTCAAAATGCCAGAATCGCTCCTGTCGCACATATTCTGCTGTGCTATGATGTTGCAGTCATATTTAGTTAATCCTTTTTCTGCGGATATCGTCATGACATCTTTTTCAAAGAAACTCCGACTGCTCTTTTTCTGTACTCTTATTTGCTCCGGCACGGTCGCGTCAGCCTCAACTCTCGATCCGCAGGCGATCCAGAGTCCGATCTTCGATGCGGAACGTTTGCAATTGACAGCAGAGTATGCGCGGCGACACTATGGCGCGACCACCGCAGTTCTGAGCAAGCCGCAGATGATCGTCGTGCACTTTACAATGATTCCGACTCGGGAAAAATCTCTGGATTTTTTTCGTCCTCCCCGTATTGATCGACAGATCAGGCGGGATATTGCCGGCGGTGGAGAAGTGAATGTCTCGGCTCACTACCTGGTTGATCGCGACGGCAGCCTGTATCAAGTCGCGGCAGAGGATATTTTGTGCCGGCATATCATCGGCTTTAATCATACTGCCATCGGAATTGAAAACATTGCCGTAGATGCAGATGATCTGACCTTGTCCCAGCTTGAAGCCAATGCAGCGCTGATCAGCCGCATCGTGCAGCGTCAGGCGTCGATTCGTTTTCTTATTGGTCATCATGAATACCGCGACAGCACCCTGCCGCATTATCAGCTTTACCGCGAAGATGATGCTACTTATCGTTTTACGGATAAAGTCGATCCCGGTCCCATTTTTATGACCAGACTTCGTACACTGCTTGATGATCGTTACGGCATTCAATTGAAAAAGTGAGTTTTTGATTTCTTCCTTACCAACAAAAAACCCCACNNGTGGGGTTTTTTGTTGGTAAGGAAGTCTCTTGTGAAGACTATTCGCAGAGATCGACTTTGACATCCCAGTTCTTGAGTTTCATGGTGCCGTTCTTCTCAAGGTTGAGGTGCATTTTGAAGGCGCGATCCCAGAGCTGCGGCTCATGTCCGACTTTGCGGCGCAGGCAGTCAGCTTCGGCAATGTTCAGATACTCGTTGAGCTGGTCTTTGTAGTCCGGGTGGGCGCACTTCTCGATGATGCGGCGGGCGCGATCCTTCGGAGCCATGCCGCGTACGTCAGCCAGACCCTGCTCGGTGATGACGCAGTCGAGGTCATGCTCGGTGTGGTCGATGTGCGAGCAGTGTGGCACGACGCAGGAGATGCCGGTCGGATCAGTCTTGGAAGGCCGGCTCGACGGGGTGTGCATCATCTTGAGGTAACCGTTGCGCAGGAAGTCGCCGGAACCGCCGAGACCGTTGATCATACGGGTGCCGCCGACCAGGGTGGAGTTGGCGTGAGCATAGATATCAATCTCAACCGGGGTATTCATGGCGATACACCCCAAACGACGGATCGGCTCCGGCGCATTGGAGATTGACAGGGGGCGCAGAGTGATTTTGTCGAAATACTTGTCCATGTTGGCAAAGAATTTCGGGAAGCCCGGCTCCTCGGAGAGGGAGAGGGAACAGGAAGAAGCGGCATCGAGTTTGCCTGAATCGAAGAGGTCGAGCATGGTATCCTGCAGAACCTCGGTGTAGACGGTGAGGTTGCTGAAGGGACCCTTGGCCAGGCCGCCGATAACAGCATTGGCAATCGAACCGACGCCCGACTGGATCGGCAGGAGATTTTTCGGCAGACGGCCAGCCTTCACTTCGTGGGTGAAGAAGTCGATAACATGACCGGCGATTGCTTCTGAAGTGTCGTCCTGCTCGGCAAAGGCGCGGCCTTTGTCACGGAGTTTGGACTCGACAATAGCGACGATCTTGCTCGGATCGCAGGGGCAGAAGGTGGTGCCGATGCGGGAATCCGCCTTGGTGATGTTGAGCACCTGACGGTTCGGCGGGTGGTTACAGGAAACGATGTCGTGGATACCCTCAAAGGAGGGCTGTCCAGTGTTGACCTCGATGATGATCTTGTCGCAGATCATGAGGATTTCAGGAATGACGCCGCAGGACGAGGTCGGGATCAGGCCGCCGTCCTCGGTGATTCCGGAAACTTCGATGATGGCGAGGTCGAGTTTACCGCTCGGGGTGTCTTTCGTGTAAAAGCCGTAACCGAGATCCTGGGCAAAGAGGGAGAGATGCTTGTCACCCATGCGGATACGGCCGGCATTGATCCCGGCGGCGATGTCCTTGCCGGTCTGATAGGGCCAACGACGGTCGATCATGTCGTTAATCGCCCAGCGGTTTTCAGTTTCTGCACCAACGGAGGCACCGATAAAGAGGTTGAATTTGAGTTTGCCCTGCAGGTTATTCTTTTCAACATGTTCGGCCAGAGCGATAGGAACAACTTTAGGATAACCGGCCGGGGTGAAACCGGACCAGCCAAGATTCATACCATCTTTAAACATCGGGATGGTCTGCTCGGCAGTCATAACTTTACTCATCAGGGATTTACAACGTACACGGTCTTGCAGGGTGCCATACTCGGACATAATTCTCTCTCCTTCATTGGAATAGGGTCGCGTCTTGTTAAATGCGCGCCATTAATGCCAGTTGACTGCCAACAGCGAGGGCGATATGCGCTCACTGTATACAAAAAACAGTTTAAAAAATGACCAGAAAACTTGTGACTTCCGAAGACGTTATATTTATAAAATTGCGTTACATTTTATATAGAAGCGACTGAACCAAGTCAAGAAAAAAGGCTGAAGTAGCAGCCTTTCGGCCTAAAACTTCTCTTCAAGAAGCTTTATGGCCTTCTGTGTGTATTTGCTCTGTGGATACTCTTTGGAAAGGCGGTTGAAGAGCTCTGCAGCTAACTCCCTTTTATCATTATGAAGGTAGGCGCGCCCAAGGATGAAATATAGCTCATCTCTGTGACTGAAGTTTGGATAAGTCGTAATTAAAGGTTCTAATCGAGCTATGGCCGCCGTGTTGACGCCCCTTTTTTGATAATAAGTGCCGATATGGAGCTCGTGACCCGCCAAAGCATCTTCCTCCTCGGCAATAAATTTTTCTACCGTTGGGCGTCGCGGGTCGTCCGGATAACGGTTGAGAAAGGTTTTAAAGGCTGAGAGCGCATTTCTCGTTGTCGTTTGATCTCGCATTGGTGCCAGCATTTCCTGATGATATGAGACCCCGAGATTATAAAGAACATTGGCGCTGTTCAGATCGTCCGGATGAGTTTTAAGGTAGGCCTCATAAGCCACAGCCGCTTCGATATAACGTTCTGCCAGAAAGTGGGCTTCCGCAATTTTAAGTTCAGCCAATGCATTCATTTCTGGTGAAACGTAGCGCTCGCGCACCTTTTCCCAGGAAGCAATAGCCTCGTCATAGCGTTTTCCGGCAAATAAGGTCTCCCCCTCGCTCATCAATGTTTCGGCGGAACGGGGCGGGGGGACGACGCTACTGCTGCAGGCGGACATAAAAAGGAGACAACAGCTTGCTAATAAAATAAAATGCATAGAATTTATCTTTCTTAAAGAGTTTAGTCGTTGAAGTAGTACAAAGTCTTAAAGACAGTTCCCCTGACGTTTACCGGTCAAGGTGTAGGTGCGCATTTCGGTCTCTTTTCCAACTGCGGAGGTCATGGTCTGCACGGCCCCTTCAACTTTGCTGATGTCGTAGGTCGCATTGCCGACGCTGCGGGTGACAAATCCTTTTTCACGGCACTCGGCGACCCAGAAGACGGTGTTCCCTTCGATTTCTTTGGTAAGGAGTCGACAGCCCGCATTCTTGGCGGGGATCGGTACTGGTTCCTTTTGGCTGAGGCAGAGCATCTGAACGATCGGCAGGAAATCTGGAGTTTTTGGGTTTAGTTGCAAGGTGATGTTCCACGCCCCTTCTTTCAAGGGGATCTCAGGTGAGGCTGCAAAGGTGGCAGTGTTGGCTATATGGAGCGCCACGAAGACGAGAAAGCATATAAAGGGCAGACGACGGTGCATCTATTTGAACCTTCCAGAATGAAACTATGGGGCAATTTAGTTTTCCATGAGGTGCTGCAATAATATTTTGCTGCCGATCGCGCACAAGATTAACCCCCCGAGGATTTCTACCCGCTTCCCCCAGATGTTTCCGCAACGTTGTCCGAGGAATAAGCCGGCAACGGTCAGGATGCCGGCGACCAGGCCGATAATCAGGGCGGGTGTCCAGATGGAGATATTAAGCATTCCCAGACTCAAGCCAACGGCAAGGGCGTCGATACTGGTGGCGATTGACAGGATGACCAGCGTCACTCCGCGTGTCGGATCTTTGCCCCCTTTAGATTCATCTTCCTGAAAGGCCTCGTAGAGCATCTTCCCCCCGACAATAAAGAGAAGAACAAAGGCAATCCAGTGATCGTAGGCATGGATCCATTTCTGGATTGTCATGCCGGCGAGCCAGCCGAGGATCGGCATCAGCGCCTGAAAAAGACCGAAATGGAAACCAAGGCGAAAAAGGTGTCTGCCGGTCAGGGGTGAGAGGTTTATTCCCACGCCGAGTGCCACGGCAAAAGCATCCATGGCGAGGGCGACGGCGAGCGCGAAGATGGTCAGCCAGTCCATGCGATTGAAGTGTCATCCCGTGGATAAAGGAGATTGGATCTTGCAGGTTTTGCGATATTACCGACCTCTGAGTTGTGATACAAGCATAAAAAAAACAAATTCATGCCCATCAAATTTTCAAGATGTGACAAGTCGTTTTGTGGTAAAAAGATTCCCGTAGGATAAGGGAAATATTCAAGTTCTGAATGAAGGGTAGAATCAGGATGGCGGAGAAGAATATAAGGCGTCAATCGGGAGCCATTGATCCCCTTTATTTTTATCTTTCTTCATGGGTGTTTGCCGCTGTCGTTCTAATTATAGTTCTCAAACTGCATCTTCTTCCGGCCCTTTTCGCCGGCTTGGCTGTCTATGAGCTGGTGCACCTTATCTCGCCAAAATTTCATGGTTATACCTCAACGAAAAATCGGGCGCGACTCTGGGTTCTTGCTCTCATCGCTACGTTTATTGTCGCTATTTTGTGGATTTTTGCCCTGTGGTCTGTCTCCTTATTTCGTTTCGGTGCGGGAAGTCTGCCGCGGATGGCGCAGATGATGGCAGAAATTATCGAAGGATCCCGGGATATTCTCCCGGCGGGATTGCTGCAATATCTGCCCGGTAATGTGGATGCAATGAATGCCGCAGTGGCAAAATTATTACGTAACCACGCGGAAACGTTACAGGCAGCTGGTGGAATTTTCGTCCGTTCGCTCGCTTATATACTCATTGGCATGGTGGTCGGCGCCTTACTCTCTTTACGGGAGGTCACCACCGGGCGCAAGCGGCTGCGGCGCCCTCTGGCCACAGCAATTGCAGAGCGGGCACGACGTTTCACCCGATCCTTCCGCCGGGTTGTCTTTGCACAGGTGCGGATTGCCGCTTTAAATACTTTTTTAACCTGGTTATATCTGGGAGTCGCCCTCCCTTTATTGGGGATTTCGATTCCTTATGTCAAGACGATGGTGGCATTAACCTTTATTGTCGGTCTCTTGCCGGTTATCGGTAACATCATTTCAAATACAGTTATTGTTGTCATCAGCTTGAGCGTCTCTTTTCAAGTCGCCGGGTCTTCACTTCTCTTTTTAGTCATCATCCATAAACTCGAGTACTTTATTAATGCCCGGATCATCGGTGCCCGCATCGACGCGCATGCCTGGGAATTGCTTCTGGCCATGCTGGTCATGGAGGCCGCTTTCGGTCTGAGCGGTCTGGTTGCTGCCCCGGTCTATTATGCTTATTTAAAGGATGAACTTGAAGCACAACACCTTGTCTGAGTCAATATCAGCAAGAGGTTCTTCCATGACAAGAGAAAATTCAGGTCTTGTAAAAAAGACGCAGGGTTGTGTCCAATGATAAAAGATTTTCTGAAAGGTTGCAGCGCTCTCTGGCGACAATTACAACATAACCGCATGGCTTTGGCCGGGTTGGCGATTGTCATTTTTATGTTTTTTCTTGCCCTTTTTGCCCCGCTTTATAATCACGACCCCGGTGCCATTGATATTACACTGCGACTGATGCCACCGGGATGGGGACATCCCCTTGGCACCGACGACCTCGGTCGTGATGTCCTGGCCCGCATCCTTTATGGTGCGCGAATTTCTCTTCTGGTCGGTTTTGTTGCCGTCGGTATTGCCACCCTGATCGGCATTATTGTCGGAGCATTGGCCGGTTTTTATGGCCGCTGGGTTGATGCCTTGCTGATGCGCTTTGTCGATATCATGCTCTGTTTCCCGACATTTTTTCTTATCCTTGCGGTCATTGCCTTTCTGGAACCCTCCATCTGGAATATCATGATTATTATCGGTCTGACCGGTTGGATGGGGGTTGCACGCCTGGTTCGTGCCGAGTTTTTGTCTTTGCGCAGTCGTGATTTTGTTGTTGCCGCCCAATCGATCGGCGCCTCAGACCAGCGCCTGATCTTTCGTCATATCCTCCCGAATGCGTTGTCACCAGTGATCGTTTCAGCGACTCTGGGAGTGGCCGGCGCCATTCTCACGGAAAGCGCCCTTTCGTTTCTGGGGATTGGTGTGCAACCCCCGACTCCGTCCTGGGGGAATATGTTGATTACCGGCAAACAGACGCTAGGATCTGCCTGGTGGCTCTCGGTCTTTCCCGGTATGGCTATTCTGCTGACGGTTCTCGGATATAATCTCCTTGGGGAAGGTTTGCGCGATGCCCTTGATCCGCGCATGGACCGCTAAGGAGAATTCATGATTCTGGCCTTGACCCCGGAAACCTTGATACAGGAGCGCGTCGCCGCCTTCATGCAGCAGGATTTTCGTGCCATTTTCCACAGCTACCACCCTGACGCCCCGTTTTTGCACTTCTTTCCTGATTGTGACACTTATCTGGCGTATGCTGCGGCAGAGATCGCAGGGGTTTTCCAGATCAGTGCCTGTGAAATTCTGCGCAGTTGTCAGCAAGGCGAAACTGCCGAAATTCTTTTCCGTCAATGTTTGCATCATCAGGGCGAAGTCCTTGACTCCCTTGAAATAGGCCGATGCCAGCGCGCTGCGGAGGGCAGGTGGTTTTTTGTGGCGGCGCTGCGTCTCGATCTCCGCAAAGTGCCGGCGGATCTCCTGTCCTGTTCCTGGGATGAATTGCGCGCTGCCGGCAATGACCTGTGGATTTAAACGATGCCTGAATTGCCAGAAGTTGAGACGATCTGTCGCGGGATTACTCCGCTTATTGTCGGTTTAAGCATTGCCGGGATTATTATACGAGAACCGCGACTGTGTGTTTTGATCCCTGCAGATCTTTCCGCCTCCCTGCACGGGCGAACGGTTCTTGCTGTCAGTCGCAGGGCAAAATATCTGCTGATTCATTGCAGCGGCGATTGTACCCTGCTGATTCATCTGGGCATGTCGGGTACTCTTCGTTTTTTTGCTGAACCACTCTCTTGTGAACGTCATGATCATGTGGAAATTATCTTTGACCAAGGGGGGCGACTGCGCTTTCGTGATCCCCGTCGTTTTGGCGCTATTCTCCTGTCTCATGGAGATCCCCTCGCGCATCCTGCACTGGCAGGTTTGGGGCCGGAACCCCTTTCTGATGAGTTTACAACGGACTATCTTTACCGCCGTTCCCGGCAAAGGACGGTTGCCGTCAAGTCTTTTTTGATGGATCAGAAAACAGTTGTCGGGGTCGGGAATATTTATGCCAGTGAGGCTCTGCATGCAGCCGGAATCGTCCCATGGCGACCATGCGGAACGATCAGTCGCCGGCGTTATGCTTTGCTGGTAAAGGAGGTACGCGCCGTATTGCTGCATGCTATTGAGGCGGGGGGGACGACGCTTCGTGATTTTCAAAGTGCGGCCGGGAAACCAGGATATTTTGCACAGGAATTAATGGTTTATGGTCGTGCCGGTGATCAGTGCCGAAAGTGCGGCGGGGAAATCCAAAACATACGGATTGGCGGGCGATCGAGTTTTTACTGTTCTGGCTGCCAGTCGTAACCAAGAAAAAAGGCTCCCGATCATCTCGGGAGCCTTTTTTCTTGAGCTATTGAACATCCTCCGCGCAACTAGCCGAGGATTTTTTTCATGTCTTCGAACCCTTGTGCGTAGGCTTTTCTGTTGAGTTCAATAAAAGCTTCCGGAACACGGGAAAGGACAGCTTGCAAGCCGGCTTCGCGCGAGACTGCATCGGTCAGAGCAATCATGGCTCCGAGAGCGACGACGTTGGCGACGATTTCACGACCGACAACCTCTTTGGCCGTCCGCATGATCGGCATCTTGTAGACTTTGAAGTCGCCTTTCGGCTCGTTTTTAACAAAGTCAGAGTCGATGAGCAATACACCGCCTTTTTTGATGCCGTTGGCGTATTTATCGGCAGATTCCTGGGTCATTGCCAGACAGGCGTCAACAATAGTCGCCTTGGGGTAATCAATGGGGCCATCGGAGATAATAACTTCCGACTTGGATGCCCCGCCGCGGGCCTCAGGGCCGTAGCTCTGGGACTGAACGGCATGCTTTCCCTCGATGATCGAGGCGGCCTCGGCCAGAATGATCCCGGCGGTGATCAGGCCCTGCCCGCCAGCGCCGGAAAACCGTATTTCATATCTTTTAGACATTCTTCGGTCTCCTTCGTCTGATTATTTCACGCCCTGGGCGCGGGCAATGACCTTGGCGTACTGCTCGCAGTACTCGGGCTTGTCTTCTTTGTAGAGGACGCCGGTCAGGATCTTTCCTTCAAGCTGTTCGGCGGTCATCTTGCCGGCAGCTGTGACAGGAACAGCCATATCCTTGAGGCGTTTCATCATATCGACAACGCTGCGGAACTTGTTGCGACGACCGTAGGTGGTCGGGCAGTCGTCAAGAACCTCGATAATCGCCATCCCTTTGTGCTTGATCCCTTCAGCGATCAACTTATCGATCTGGGTGGCATGGAAGGCGGTGGTCCGGGCGACAAACGTGGCGCCGGCGCCAATCGCCAGTTTGCTGATATCGAAGGTCGGATCGGGATTGCCGTAAGGCGTGGTTGATGCCTTGTCGCCGGTCGGCGTGCACGGGGAGAACTGACCACCGGTCATGCCATAGATGAAGTTATTCATGATGACATAAGTCATGTCGATGTTACGACGGCAAGCGTGGATGAAGTGGTTGCCGCCAATGGCGGTCCCGTCGCCGTCGCCGCCCATGACGATGACGTTCATCTCTGGCCTGGCCATTTTGACGCCGGTGGCAAAGGCAGCCGCACGGCCATGGGCGGTGTGCAGGGTGCACATGTCTACGTAGCCGGGGAGACGGCTGGCGCAGCCGATACCGGAGACCAGAGCGGTATTATTCTTCTCAAGACCGCAAGTATCCATGGCACGGAGCAGACCCTTCATAACGATCCCGTGGCCGCAACCAGGGCACCAGATGTGGGGCAGTTTGCCAGGACGGAGAGATTTTTCGTAATCGTAAGCCATGTTACTTGACCTCCTTGACCTGGGCAATGATCTGGCCGGGGTTGAGTGGCTCACCGTCGACCCGACCGATGCTGATAACAGGGCAGCTGCCCTTGACCACACGCTCGACTTCAAGATTCATCTGGCCGAGGTTCATTTCGGGGACGATGATCGCCTTGACCTGCTTACCAAGAGCGGAAATCCGCTTTTCCGGGAAGGGCCAGAGGGTGATGGGGCGGAAGAGGCCGGCTTTGATCCCTTCTTTACGCAGTTCGTTGACCGCGTAACGGGCGGAACGGCTGGTGGAACCGTAGGCAAAGACCAGAACTTCAGCATCTTCAGTCAGATACTCTTCGTTCGACTCAATCTGGACACGAGCCACTTCACCTTCGACTTTGCGGACCTGGCGACGCTCTTCAGCATCTACGTACTCTGCTTTGGTGGTCGGGAAGCCGTCTTGTGCTTTGTTCAGACCGGTGACATGGAAGCGGTAACCGGAACCGAAAGCAGCCAGGGGCGGGACGTCACCGAAGGAGGTGTCGTACGGCTTGTACTGCTCAGGCGGTACGCTCGGCAGGGTGCGGTTGATCACTTCAAGCTCGCCAGCTTCGGGGAATTCGATGCGCTCGCGCATATGGCCGACGATTTCGTCATAAAGAACCTGTACCGGCATGCGGTACTTTTCAGCGAGATTGAAGGCGCGCACGGTCTCGGTGAAGATCTCCTGAACCGAAGCAGGGACCAGAGCGATGGTTGCATGATCGCCGTGGGTGCCCCATTTGGCCTGCTGTACATCGGACTGGCCGGGGCCGGTCGGCATGCCGGTCGACGGACCGCCGCGCATGACGTTGATGATAACGCAGGGGATCTCGGCAATACAGGCGTAACCGATCAGTTCCTGCTTGAGGGAGACGCCAGGACCGGAAGTTGCAGTCAGAACCTTGGCGCCGGTCAGGGAAGCACCGAGAACTGAAGCCATGGCAGCAATCTCGTCTTCCATCTGGATGAATTTCCCGCCGACTTTTGGGAGTTCGTTAGAGAGAACTTCCGCGACCTCGGTGGACGGTGTAATGGGGTATCCGCCGAAGAATGTGCAACCGGCGTACATTGCGCCGTGCGCACAGGCTTCGTTCCCCTGCATCAGAGCTACTTTTTTTGCCACGTTAGCTGACCTCCTATGAATTAATCAGTGTGGACTTTGATGGCGAAGTCGGGACAGCGCAGTTCGCACTGCATGCACTTGATGCAGTCGTCAGGGCGAGCTACCTTCACGATGAACCCATCCATTTCAAGGACGTTCTTGGGACAGAACTCCACGCAGATGCTGCATCCTTTGCAGTATCTTTCGATGACCTCAATGCTCATTCCTATTACTCTCCTTTACAAATTTTTGAGCAGCCGAAACACGGTTTTACAACTTGCGGAGATTAGCACAATTGCCGGCAATCGATCTATAGAAAATTTCGAATATTTCAAAAGAGTCGATGCTCAGTTTCTTCGCTTTTTACAGTAAAGAAGGGCAATGTTACCATTGCCCTTCTTTACTCTTTTACTCTTGGAGCAAATGATTAAAGAAGGCCCTGATTTTTCAAAACGCCGACCAGATCTTTAACCGCAGCTACAGACTTGTCCATCATTGCCTGCTCAGTGGCGTCAAGTTTGAATTCGAGAATCCCTTCAACCCCTTTGTCGCCGAGGATGGCCGGCACGCCGACATAGTAGCCATTAATGCCGAACTCACCATTGAGGTAAACGCAGGTCGGCAGAACGCGTTTTGAGTCTTTGAGGATCGATTCAGCCATGGCGATCGCAGAAGAAGCCGGGCTGTAGAAAGCGCTGCCGGTTTTGAGCAGGGCAACAACTTCACCGCCAGCGCCGCGAGTGCGCTTGACCATGGCTTCCATGACCTCTTTGGCTTTGTCGGCACTTTTGTACTTCTGCTCAAGGAGTTCCATGACCGGGATGCCTTGAACGCTGGCATAACGGACCAGGGGAACCATGTCGTCGCCGTGGCCGCCAAGGGTCATAGCAGTAACGTCTTTCACCGAGACGCCCAGTTCCCAGGCGATAAAGGCTTTGAAACGAGCCGAGTCAAGGACACCGGCCTGGCCGATAACCCGCTCGTAGGGGAAACCGGTGATCTTCTGGCAAAGGGTGACCATGGCGTCAAGAGGATTGGAGATAACGATAACGATCGACTCAGGAGCGAATTTTTTGATGCCTTCGGCGACAGAGGTCATGATTTTGCTGTTGACTTCGATCAGGTCATCGCGGCTCATGCCCGGTTTACGGGGAAGACCGGCGGTGACGATAACAACTTTGGAACCTTCGATATCTTTGTAATCGTTCGTCCCTTTGAGACAGACGTCAAAACCGTCGACAGGTGATGCTTCGGCGATGTCGAGCATCTTGCCTTGGGGAAGTCCTTCGACGATATCGAAAAGAACGACATCACCAAGTTCGCGCAGCGCGCAGAGTTGTGCGAGAACGCCGCCAATTTGTCCGCCACCAATTAATGAAATTTTCGGTCTTGCCATTGTCATCTCTCCTTGGGTTGGGAATTTAAGAATAAGAGCAGGGCATCAAGGATGCCCTGCTCCAGCCAAAATGCGATTTATAGAGAATCGATAATTGCGTTCAGTGTTGCACTCGGGCGCATCGCCTTGGCAACAACGGACTTGTTCGGATGATAATAGCCGCCCATGTCGACCGGTTTACCTTGAGCTGCCAGGAGTTCCTCGTTGATTTTCGCTTCGTTGTCGGCCAGTTGCTGATATACCTTGGTAAACTTGGCCTTCAGCTCCGCATCTTTGTTCTGTGCGGCCAAGGCTTCTGCCCAGTAGAGTGCAAAGTAGAAGTGGCTGCCGCGGTTATCAATCTGGCCAACCTTGCGAGCCGGAGATTTGTTGTTGTCGAGGAATTTGGCAAGAGCCACGTCGACGGTCTCGCCAAGTACTTTGGCCTTGGCATTATTGAAGGTTGCGGCCAAATGCTCCAAGGATGCGCCGAAGGCCGAAAACTCGCCAATAGAATCCCAGCGCAGATAACCTTCCTTGACAAACTGCTGGACATGTTTGGGGGCCGAGCCGCCCGCACCGGTCTCGAACATGCCGCCGCCAGCCAGCATCGGGACGATGGAAAGCATCTTGGCGCTGGTGCCCAATTCGATGATCGGGAAGAGGTCGGTCAGATAGTCGCGCAATACATTGCCGGTGACCGAGATCGTGTCCTGACCCTTGCGGATCCGGGCCAGGGAGAACTTCATCGCCTCGACCGGGCTCATGATGTGGAACTCCAGGCCGGAGGTGTCGTGATTTTTCAGGTATCTCTCAACTTTGGCAATGACGTTGGCATCATGCGCCCGGTTCTTGTCGAGCCAGAAGACCGCCGGTGCGCCAGTAGCGCGGGCCCGGTTCACTGCCAGTTTGACCCAGTCCTGAATCGGGATGTCCTTGGCCCGGGACATGCGCCAGATATCGCCTTCCTCAACCGTATGCTCCGTCAGCACCTTGCCGTCTGTGGCGACGACACGAATGGTGCCGTTGGCGGGGATCTCGAAGGTTGTCGGGTGGGAGCCGTACTCTTCTGCCTTTTGCGCCATCAGGCCGACGTTGGGGACCGAGCCCATGGTGACCGGATCGAAGGCGCCATTTTTCTGGCAGTCTTCGATAATCGTCTGATAGAAGGTCGCGTAGCAACGGTCAGGGACCATGGCCTTGGTGTCCTGCAGTTTTCCTTCCGCATTCCACATCTGACCGGCTTCACGAACCACGACCGGCATGGAGGCATCGACAATGATGTCATTGGGGGTATGCAGATTGGTGATCCCTTTGTCGGAATCGACCATGGCCAGAGCTGGACGCTGAGCGTAGACCGCTTTGATGTCGGCTTCGATTTCAGCCCGTTTGGCTTCCGGCAGGGTCTGGATCTTCTTGTAGAGCTCGCCGAGGCCCAGGTTGGGATTAACGCCGAGTTCCTTGAAGGTTGCACCGTGTTTATCGAAGACATCCTTGAAAAAGACCGTCACGGCATGACCGAACATGATCGGGTCGGAGATCTTCATCATGGTCGCTTTGAGGTGCAGCGAAAGGAGGATGCCGCTCTTCTTGGCGTCCTCAATCTGCGCGGCAAAGAAATCCCGCAGCGCCTTTTTGGACATGAAGGTCATGGAAAGGATTTCGCCCTTGGATGCTGTCAGCTTATCCTTGAGGACGGTGGTTTTGCCATCGGCGATCAATTCAATCTTGAAATCGCCGCCATTCTCCATAACGACCGATTTTTCGTTGCCATAGAAGTCACCAGCGGTCATATGCGCGACATGAGCCTTCGAATCCTTGCTCCAAGGGCTCAAAGGTACGGTTTTCGGGTTTTTTCTTGCGTATTCCTTGACCGCAAGGGGTGCCCGGCGGTCGGAGTTGCCTTCACGCAGCACCGGGTTGACGGCGCTCCCCAGGCATTTGGCATAGCGCTCCTGGATCTCTTTTTCTGCAGCGGTTTGGGGGGCTTCCGGATAATCCGGGAGATTGTAGCCCTGACCCTGTAACTCTTTGATCGCATCTTTTAATTGAGGGACAGAAGCGCTGACGTTCGGGAGCTTGATAATATTCGCTTCAAGATGCTGGGTAAGCTCTCCCAGTTGCGCGAGGAAATCAGGAATCCGCTGACTTTCAGTAAGATTTTCAGGGAAATTGGCGATGATACGACCGGCAAGAGAGATGTCACGGGTCTCAACAGCGACCCCGGTCCCTTTGGTGAAGGCCTGGACGATGGGGAGCAAGGAGTAGGTTGCCAATGCCGGTGCTTCGTCAATCTCGGACCAGATGATAGTTGCATTCTTCGTTGTCATTTTCTCTCCTTTAAGAAGCCAGTGGCTGGTAGAAAGGTGATAAGTATTCACCTTTATGAATGAAACGAGCAAAACACGTATACATTATGTAAAAGGTTAAAGGGTGTCAAGAAAAAATAAGGGAAAAACGCGGGTTTTGTGACGTGTCCAGAGGCGGAGCAACAACTTTAATCTGGCGAAAAAATGTCGAATTTTTTTGCGAGAATACGCGCATTTTTCCGCTCCTCATCGCTGACATTTCGGGGGATATTGAGGGTCTGGCCAGCGTAAATTTT
>DIKR01000035.1:0-2145 GCA_002424625.1 Desulfuromonadaceae bacterium UBA5613 | reverse complement strand
TGTTTTGTCCTTCGGTCGCCGGCAGAGATTGCTTGCTTGCCGGTGTGGTGACGGGTGGGATCGTGATGACCGGCGCCACTTCAATCGTCGCTGTCACTTCTGCTGTCTGCGGCGGCGGTAAAGTTTCTGCAACTGGAAGAGGTTGGTTGCGGGACGGCAACAGGGCGCAGGCTGTCAATAAGGAGGTGGTAAAAAAGGTTGCGACAAAGAGTTTGAGGAGAATTTTCATGATGAGGAAGATTCATTCAGAGCAGGGGTGGCGACGCGTAGTGAAGCTCTTCACCACCCCTGCTTTTCTTTTACTTAGCTTTAAGATTAGTGCGGATGGAGAGTTCCCGCAACTGCTTATCATCAACCGCGTTCGGTGCTTCCGACATCAGGCAGGTGCCGCGTTGTGTCTTCGGGAAGGCGATGACGTCGCGAATTGAATCAGAACCGGTGAGGATCATGATCAGGCGATCGAGACCAAAGGCGATGCCGCCGTGTGGCGGTGTGCCGAAGTCAAGGGCATCAAGGAGGAAGCCGAATTTGGAGTTGGCTTCTTCTTCCGAAAGCCCCAGCATGCGGAACATCAAGGATTGCACATGCTGCTGATGAATACGGATGGAGCCGCCGCCGATTTCGTTGCCATTAAGGACCAGATCGTAGGCTTTGGCGCGACAGCGGCCGGGATCGGATTCGACATAATCGACATCTTCATCCATCGGCGCGGTAAAGGGGTGATGTACAGCGCACCAGCGTTTTTCGTCCTCATCCCACTCGAGCAGGGGGAAATCGGTAATCCAGACAAAGCGAAAGTCCTCTTTGCTGGTGAGGTTGAGTTGCTTGGCAAGGTGATTGCGCAGTTTGCCGAGGGCGTCGTGGACGACCTTGAATTTATCGGCGACAAAGAGGAGGAGATCGCCTTCTTCGGCATCAAAGGCGGCGCTGATTGTCGCCATCTCGGCGTCCGTGAAGAACTTGGCGATCGTCGAATGCCAGGCACCATTCTCAATCTTGACGTAGGCCAGACCCTTGGCGCCGTAAATCTTGACGAACTCTGTCAGTTCGTCGATCTCTTTGCGGGAGAATCTGGCGCAGCCCTTGGCGTTGATCCCCTTGACGATGCCGCCGCCGCTGACCACATCGGCAAAGACCTTGAAACCGGAATTTTGTACGGTTTCAGAAAGATCGACGAGTTCAAGGCCAAAGCGCAGGTCGGGATTGTCAACCCCGAAGCGCCGCATGGCTTCCTGGTAGGTCATGCGCTCAATCGGCAAAGTGATATCCAGGCCTTTGCTCTCCTTGAAGACGCGGGCCATCAAACCCTCCATCACCGTGATAATGTCATCACGGTCGATAAAGGACATTTCGCAATCGATCTGGGTGAATTCCGGCTGCCGATCAGCACGCAGATCTTCGTCGCGGAAGCAGCGGACGACCTGGAAGTAGCGATCGAAGCCCGAGATCATCAGGATCTGCTTGAAGATCTGCGGCGACTGGGGGAGGGCATAGAAACAGCCGGGATTGATTCGCGACGGGACGAGGAAGTCGCGGGCTCCTTCCGGCGTCGATTTGGTGAGAAACGGGGTTTCAAGCTCGATGAACTTGTTTTCCGTCAGGTACTGGCGGGTGGTCTGGGCAACTTTGTGGCGGAGGATCAGATTGTGCTGAAGCTGCGGCCGCCGCAAATCGAGATAACGGTACTTGAGGCGGATATTCTCGGCCACATCGCTGTGTTCATCGAGCATGAAGGGGAGGACTTTTGAGCGGTTGAGGAGTTTGCATTCCACCACCTGCACTTCGACCTCGCCGGTCTTCATATTCGGGTTGACCGTACCGGCCGGTCTCGGAATGACTTTGCCACGGATCGCCAAAACGTATTCGTTGCGGGCACTCTCGGCGACTTTGTGGGCTGCCCCGCACAGATCCGGATCAAAGACGATCTGAGCCAGACCTTCGCGGTCACGCAGATCGATGAAGATCAGTCCGCCATGGTCGCGGCGGCGTAATACCCAACCCATCAAGCAGACATCGCGACCGATATCGGCTGCGCTGAGATCCCCACAGTAACTGCTGCGTTTCCAGTCGCCTATTACATCACTCAAGGTCTAATCCTCCGGTTCAAATATTTGTCGTTTAAAGGTCGATGATTATAGAGAGGGG
>DIKR01000014.1 GCA_002424625.1 Desulfuromonadaceae bacterium UBA5613 | reverse complement strand
GTCCTGACCCTGGGGACCGCCCTGGAAAAGACCGGGGCAGCGCGCTTGCTCGGCAACTTTCTGGTGGAAAATGTCGGTGCCTGGGGACCAATTGCCCTGGTCTCGGCCTTTTATCTCGCCACCTCTCTCCTCACTGAGATGATGTCGAACAACGCCACTGCGGCGCTGCTGGCGCCGATTGCCATTGCCGCTGCCGAGGGGCTGGGGATCGATTCCCGGCCGCTGCTGATGGCGATCACTTTTGCGGCTTCGGCCAGCTTTATGACCCCGGTCGGCTACCAGACCAACACCCTGATCTACGGGCCGGGCCAGTTTCGCTATGCCGATTTCCTGCGGGTCGGCACCCCCCTTAATATTTTGTTCTGGATTCTGGCCACCATCTTTATCCCGCAATTCTGGCCCTTCTGACCGGAGAAATTATGGAAACACTCCTTGAATATCTTGCCGTCATCCGCGCCGCCCTGGAAACTCCCCTTCTCACCTTGGGGAACTCACCAGTGACAATCTGGGCCATTCTGCAGCTGCTGGTGCTGATCATCCTCCTTTTTTATCTCTCCGCCAAACTGCGGACCTGGCTGGTTGATAACTTCCTCCCCCGGACGAACATGGAGGTCGGGGCGCGCCAGGCTACCGGCTCGATTATCCGCTACGCAATCATTGCCATCGGTCTGGCAGTGATCTTCCAGACCGCCGGCATCGATCTTACCGCCCTCAACGTTCTGGCCGGCGCTATCGGTCTGGGGATCGGCTTCGGCTTGCAAACCATCGTCAACAACTTCATCTGCGGCATCGTCATCCTCTTCGAACGCCCGATCAAGGTCGGTGACCGGATTGTGGTCGGCGAGGTGGAGGGGGATGTCGTGCACATCGGCGGGCGCAGCACCACGGTGGTGAGCAACGACAACATCAGCATCATCGTCCCCAACTCCAGCTTCATCACCGAAAATGTGGTGAACTGGAGCCACAACGACCGCAAGGTCCGTTTCCGCATCCCGGTCAACGTCGCTTACGGCACCGACGTGGCGCTGGTCGAACGGGTGCTGCTGGAGGTGGCGGCGGCCAATCCCGACGTGCTGGAGAACCCGCCCCCGGTCGTACGGCTCTTGGAGTTCGGCGACAGCGGCCTCGGCTTCGAACTGCGCGTCTGGAGTACCACCCTTATCCACAAGCGCGGTCTTTTGACCAGTTCGCTCAACATCGCCATCTACCGTATCTTTAAGGAACACAACATCGAGATCCCCTACCCGCGACGCAATGTACAGATTTTACCGCAGATCCCTGCAAAAAACCGGGAAGCCGACTAAGGTTTTAGCCCCCCTCCTTTGTTAAGGAGGGGCTGGGGGTGGTAAGATTTTTAAGGCACCACCACCCGGCCCCCTCCTTAAAAGAAGGAGGGGGAGACAACCCGGTTAAAGCACAACAGGAGCAAAGATGAATAACAACGAGATGGTTCTCGGCATCGATATCGGCGGGACAACCACTACCTTTGGTTTTGTTGATCGCAGCGGCAAGCGACTCGCCACCGGCGTCATATCGACCGAAGCGCAGCAGCCGGCAGACATTCTCGTCGCGCGCTTGCAGGGAGAGATCGCAACGTTACAAGCAACGCTTCCCCCCCGCCTCCAGCTCCAGGGGATCGGCATCGGCGCCCCCAATGCCAACTATCGCCAGGGGACGGTCGAGAACCCGCCGAACCTGAACTGGGGACCATCAACCAATCTCGTCGAACTTTTCCGGCGCCATTATGACCTGCCGGTGGTCATCACCAACGATGCCAATGCTGCCACCCTTGGCGAGCTCTACTTTGGCGGCGCCCGCTACATGAAGGACTTCATTGTCATCACCCTGGGGACCGGCCTGGGCAGCGGCATTGTTGCCAATGGCGAACTCCTTTACGGCGCAAGCGGCTTTGCCGGCGAACTCGGTCATACCGTCGTTGATCCGCAGGGGCGTCAGTGCGCCTGTGGCAAAACCGGCTGTCTGGAGACCTATGTCTCGGCCACCGGCCTTTGCCGCACTGCATTGGCCCTGCTGGCGGAACGGCTGGAACAAAGCCCCCTGCGCGGATTGAGTTACCAGCAAATGACCGCAAAGCAGGTCTTCCTCGCGGCCCGCGCCGGTGATCCCATCGCCTTGGCCGCCTTTGAGGAAACGGCGCGGATTTTGGGGATGAAGCTCGCCGATGCCGTCGCCCACACCGGGCCGGAAGCGATCTTCCTCACCGGCGGTCTGGCCAATGCTGGCGAGCTGCTGCTGACCCCCACCCGCCGCCATCTGGAGAAATTTCTTTTTAGTGCTTACCAGGGAAAAGTCCGCTTGCTCCTTGCAGGGATGCCGGAAGGGACCAGTGCGATAATGGGAGCGGCGGCGCTGATCTGGCACGAAATTGAGAAGGTCGGATGAGCGGCTAAAACGCATGACACCCCCTTCCCTCTCGATCATCATTCCCACTCTCAATGAAGCCGAGCATCTCCCGGCCCTGTTAGCCGATCTCCGCCGACAGCAGGGGGTCACACTCGAAATCATTGTCGCTGACGGCGGTTCCCGCGATGGAACTTTGGCTATCGCTGAAAGCTTCGGCGTCCATGGCCTGTCGACGCGACAAGGACGCGGCGCGCAGATGAACGCTGCTGCGCAAAGGGCGACCAGCGACACCCTCCTCTTCCTCCACGCCGATTCCCGCCTCGACCCTCCCGACCTGCTCCACCGTGCCCTGCAAGCCTTGACTTCAGCTCGCCAAGGGGAAGAGAAAATTGCCGGTCACTTCTCCCTGCGCTTCCTCCGTACCACCTCGCGCAACAATCTGGCGTATCGCTATCTGGAAGCAAAGAGCGCCCTTAATCGTGTCAACACCACCAACGGCGACCAGGGTTTTTTGCTGCGCAGGGATTTTTTTCACCAGCTCGGCGGCTTCGCTGAAGATTTGCCCTTTTTAGAGGATCAAGGTTTGGCGGAAAAGATCCGGGCGCAGGGGCGCTGGATCACCCTGCCGGGAGAACTGAAAACATCAGCGCGGCGCTTTGAGAGCGAAGGCTTCCATCGCCGCTATATCCTGATGAGTATGATGATGGGATTGTACAGTATTGGCGAGAAGGACTTTTTTCTGCGGGCGCCGGGGGTTTACAAGCTGCAGGAGGAGACCGGAAAGCTGTGCCTCTCTCCCTTTTTTCGCCTTAGCCGCACCCTGCTCTCCGAGTGGGGCGGCAGCGAATCGATGCGGATCTTTTATCGCCTCGGGCGCTATATCCGGCCGAACTCCTGGCAGCTCTTCTTCTTTATCGATGTCTGCTTAAGGCCGCTGCCGGGCCGGGTCAACACCCCTTTTCTGAACTTTCATGACCGGATCTTTGCGCCCCTGACCAACTTCAGAGCTTTCAATGTGCTGGCCGGGCTGCTCTGTTTTGTCTGGTTTATCGGCATCCTCCCCGCTTTTTTCTGGTTGATCGAACAATTCCCGCGCCGCCTTGATCACGCCACATAAGACATTGCTGCTGCCAGCTTCTTCTCACAACTGGTTAACTGCTCCCGCAACTCCTTCTCTTTCTGCCAGTGGGTGGTGACATCGCGCAGGATCGAAGCACACCCCTGCATCGCCCCGGCGTCATCGCGCAGCAGCACCATGCTGAACTCCAGCGAGATTTTGCTGCCATCCTTGCGCAGTCCCGGCGAGGACAGCAGGCCGGTTTTGTATTTGGTCTCGCCCGACGCCATCACCCGCCGATAACCTTCCCAGTGCCGCGCCCGCAGATTCTCCGGGATGATCAGATCAAGGGATTGGCCGACAGCTTCGCTGGCGGTGTGACCGAAGAGAAGTTCGGCGCCGCGATTCCAGAAACGGATCATCCCTTCTTTATCCGAGATCAGAATGGCGTCCGGGGCATTGTCGAGCAGTTGTTCCATAAATTTGTCCATAGTTCCTCCGGTAGTGAGAGTTCTTAGCTCCCCTCCTTATT
>DIKR01000122.1 GCA_002424625.1 Desulfuromonadaceae bacterium UBA5613 | reverse complement strand
TTCTCGCGTGAATGTCCCGCCATCCCGCGACTTGCACATCAACTCTTCAATCAACATTAAACGGCACCTTCCTTTAATCGTTTTAAGGTCGCAGCGATCTGCCCCGCGCTATAGGAGTCGCAAAAACAACCGGCGCCAGCATGAGAATCAAAGTTTTCAATCTGAGTGGCGAGGTCATGGACCAGGGCCTCCCGCCCGGTGAGATTTGCGGCGTTGCCAACAAGTTCTTCAATTTCGCGGAGGAGATGGATGGGGAAGTCATGATCTTCGTGCTGGAACCGGGCTATGAGGAGGAGTCGTTCAAAGGGCGTCATTGCTTACCTCGCTGTGGTTTGGAGATGCGGGGGGAGCTGCCGCTTCTTCTGCCAACTTGGCACGGTAATGCATGACCGCGGTGCGCAGGGCGCTAGAGGCGAGATTGGAGCAGTGCATCTTGTTGTTCGGCAGGCCACCCAGGGCATTGGCAATCGTGGCGGGAGAAATGGCCAGAACTTCGTCCAGGGTTTTGCCCATAGCCAACTCACTGGCGATTGAAGAGGTGGCGATTGCTGCCCCGCACCCGAAGACCTTGTACTTGTAATCGATAATCCGGTCATCGGCGACTTTGAGAAAGATCAGCAGTCCGTCGCCGCAGCTCGGGTCGCCGGCGCGCACGACGATGTTGGCATCTTCGATCACCCCGATATTGCGGGGATTATTGAAATGATCCCAGACTTTATCCGTGTATTCCATTTTCTGTCTCCAACGGCGCTATTCTGGTATTTCCGGGGATTTGATCAGCAAGGCGTGGCAGTCGACCAGGGCGGTGACGAGTTTGTGTCGACCACTTGTTACCAGACGTTGAACTGTGCCACGGGAAATCTCCATTCGGGTTCCCGCCTCGGCCTGCGTCAGGCCTTGCATGTCGCAGAGTCGCAGCGCTTCCAGTTCATCCTGCTGAAGTTCAATGCGTTCAAGATTTTTTAATGGAATTCCCGCGGGTTTAAAGACCTGGCTTCCCGGCGGACGGTGCGGGCATTCGCAGATGCGGGGTTTACGTGGACGTGGAGTCATGAATCACCTTGTGGGGACAGGGGGTTGCTGCCGAGCCGAAAATTCGATCAGTAAAACGGACGTACCAGGCCGCCGATTGCACCTGAATAATGAAGGCCAGGGCAATAATCAGCGCGGCATCGGAGCCGGCCGCTCCGAAGGCGGTCATTGCAATGGCGAGGGCAATGGAAAGATTGCGCATCACCGTCCCGTAGACCAACGCAATAGCGTCGCCACGGGGGAGGAGCAGGCGGCCGACGATGGTGCTGATGAAATAATTACTGGCATAAAGGAGGATTAACGGGAAGATGAGACGGAGGAGTTGTTGCGGATCCGCCGCCAACCCCTGCGCCTTGAGGGCCATGGCGATAAAGACAATGCCGAGGACCCCGAGGGTCGAAAGGGGCGGGAAACGCGGAGAAAGTTGGGCAAAGCCGTCCCGTCCGTAGCGGCGCAGTAAAAATTGTTGGGTGACATAGCCAGCGGCCATCGGCAGAAAGACGACGAGAGCGATCTGGCGAAAAACCAACCCCAAATCGAGGGGCACCCTGGCGCCGAGGAGAAGATTCAGGTAGAGAGGGGTGACGAGCGAGCCGAGAATCAGGCCGAAGACCGTCATTTTCACCGCTGCCGCCAGATTTCCCTTGGCGAATCCGGTCCAGGAGATGGTCATGCCGCTGGTCGGTACCAGCGCCGCCAGCAGCAGACCGAGGAGCAGATAGGGATGATCTCCGAGCAGAACTATTCCCAGACCAAGGGCGATAAAGGGGATGATGGCGAAGTTGATCAGCAGGGCCAGTCCCTGCGCCCGCATATCCCCGGTGCTGAAAATCTCCCGAATCTTCAGGGTCACCATCATCGGGTAGACCATCAGGAAGGTGAAAGGGAGGATCAGGCTCTTGAGAAATGCCGGTTCAGTGGCGAGGCCAAACACGAAGCCTGCCACCATCATCGCCGGAATTGCCAGGAGCAGATTCTTGTTCAGCTGGCCCAGTAATCTCCACATACGATAAAACCTAAACGGCTTCGTGAATCATGGCGATAATTTCATCGAAGCTCTTGGCGAGGGATTCGGGGAAGTCATCATCATCAATCAACTCAGCGACCATCAGCTGCGTATAACGCAGGAAACGGATAAAGGTCCGGCCGTCACGACTGAAGACCACGACAAATTTCGGCATGAGCACGGCCCGCTCGGGGTTGCGACTGAGGCTGTTCGCCGCTTTCTCCGGCTTGCAGATCTGGATCATGTGCAGATCGAAATCCGCCGCCATCGTGAACCCGTGTTGTCCAAAGGTGCGAGCCATATCCATCTTCGATTCATTGTGGATAAAGAAGCCGCGCCGACTGGCAGTCGTGGCCAGGCTTGCTATAAAATCGTCAAGAGGTTTACTACTTTCAGCCCGAAAGATCTCCGCCAGCATGTGTGTGCTCTCCTTGTTAGTGGGCACAGCCGCAGCCATGTCCGTTGCCGTGACCGCCGCAAACCTGTTCCAGTTGCATTAATGGCAGGTGATTGCTCTCCAGCAGGACTAAATTCTCGCCGATGCTTCCTCCCTGGCCCTGGTAGACCTTTATTCCGGCGCTGAGCAGTCCCATGAGGGCGCCGTTGCCGATGCCGCCGACCACAATCGCATCAACATCCTGGCCGCCTAGCGCTCGCAGCGGGTTACAAGCACCATGCGCATGCTGCTGATCACGATTGATGACGTCGCAGATTGTACGAGTGGTGGTGTCAACAATCACAAAGCCGGGGGCAGAACCGAAATGACCGTAAACCTGACTCTCGAGATTGTTGCTACCGGAAACGGGGACGGGAAAACAGATTTTCATGATGTATTCTCCTTTCAGAAGTATTGTGCATATACACATTACCTTTGAAGTATTCAGGAGTCAATATATAAATTTATTTTTAGAATTAGTGCTGCTGCACCTCTGAAGTTTTTGGAAGCTTCTGATCTTTTCTGCCGACCGGTGGGTGCTGTGCTGTTGCGTGATTTTAATATTATGTTTTGTATATATTGACGTCAATATATATTCGTGAAAATACAATTTTCCTGGGAAGTGCTGAAATTACGGGCCCGGAGGATTAAGGCAAAAAGAATGGCGCTAGCGGGAGTAGCTGCGGGTGAGGGCGAGAAACTCGGTGTAGCTCTCAACCTTGGCGATCTTGTGGCAGATGTCATCATTGCGAAAGACCTTGGCAATGTCGGCAAGAATTTCCAGTTGCATGCCGTCGTCGTGCGCCGGGGTGACAATCAGCAGAATGACGTGCGCCGGCCGCCCGTCCGGGGAGTCGAAATCGATCCCGGCCGCAGAGAGCCCGACCGCGACAATGGTTTCGGTGACGCCGCGCATCCGGGCGTGCGGGACGGCAATGCCGTTACCGATGCCGGTCGGCATGAGTTGCTCGCGGAGCATGGCGCCGTCACTGATTTCACTGGCCTCCATGCCGCAAGCAGTTGCGGCGACGGCGGCGAGTTCGGCCACAGCTTCCACGCGGGAGCGGCCTTTGAGCTGATTGATAAAGGTGCGGCCACTGGTGAACTTTGTGAAGCGATTGGTCTTCTTCAGGCGCAGCACCTGTTGCAGAATCGGTCCGCTCATCAACGAGGTCGCCAGGGCCATGACCACCAGAGCAACAAAGAGACGCTCGTTGATCAGGCCGTATTGCAGGGCGAGGAGGCCGAGGATAATCTCCATGGCGCCGCGGGCATTCATCCCGAAACCGAGAGCCCAGGCTTCGCGCCGGGCCATGCCGCTCATCCGGCCGGCGAGACCGCACCCGATGACTTTGCCGAGAGTGGCGATGATCAGGACGGTGATGACGAGGAGGAGGTCGAACTCCTTGACGAAGTTGACCTTGAGGCCGATGCCGGCAAAGAAGAGCGGGGCAAAGATAAAGGAGACGAACTGTTCGATGGTGGCGCGGGTCCGTTCACGCAGATGGCGGGAGTCGCCGAGAGCGATACCGGCAATAAAGGCGCCGAAGATGGCGTGAATGCCGATCCATTCGGTAAAGGCGGCGCAGAAAAGGGCGAGGGAGAGAGAAAAACCGAGGATGCCGCCCGGCCAGCTCGAATGCGCCTGGATCCACGGCAGGGAGCGGTTGATCAGCCAGCGGCCGATGGTCAGCATGCCGCCGGCAAAGGCCAGGGTGAGAAAGATCGTCATGCCGATGCTGAACTGGTTGGTCTTACCGATCATGCCGAGGATGACGGCGAAGATGATCCAGCCGACCAGATCGTTAAAGACCGCCGCGGCGACGACGAGCATGCCGAGATCGCTGCGGTACAGGTTGAGATCCATCAGCGTCTTGATGATCACCGGCAGCGCTGAAATTGACAGGGCGGTGCCGATGAAGAGGGCAAAGACCAGGGCATTCTCACCCCCGGTCTGGCCGCCGATCAGTTGTGGAAAGAACCAGGCGGCTGCAAAGCCGACGCCGAAGGGACCGATGATGCCGGCCAGGCTGACGGTAATAGCGGTCTTCCCCTGCCGCCAGATCGTCGACAGATCGACCTCCATGCCGGCGACGAGGAGAAAGAGGGTGATGGCGAGGGTCATCATCCCGTCAAGGACGAGAGCGCCGCCTCCCTGGGTAGGGAAGAGATAACTCGAGAAGTGAGGCGCCAGGGTGCCGACAATCGTCGGCCCCCAAAAGACCCCGGCGAGGATCTCGCCGAGGACCATCGGTTGATTGAAGCGTTTGGCTATTTCAGCAAAGAGGCGGGCCGTGGCCAGCAGGAGTCCCAAGGCAAGGAAGAGGACCGCGACCTCATGCGAAGAAAGAGACGCCATGGCAAGATCATTTTCGTGGGAGGTCACATTCAGGGTTAAAGCCGAAAATCAGGTCTTCGGCTTTTCACCGCTACGCTCTTTGGCTTTCTTTGCTTCGTCGGAGGCGGGATAGACCTCGATCAGTTTTTTTCGTAGGGCGGCGGCTTTTTTCCCTTCCCCCATGGATTCAAAGGCGAGGGATTGTTTGTACAGGGCGGCGCTGGCCTTGGGGTGGGAGGGGAATTTTTCGATGACATCCTGAAACTGCACAATGGCATTTTCAAAGTTTTTTTCCGAATAGTATCCCTCGCCGATCCAGTAGTAGGCGTTGGGGAGGAGTTCGCTTTGCGGCCGGGCTTTGATGAATTCTCCAAGAATTTCACGACCTTTGCTCACATCCCCTTTATTGAGAATGAGATCCCGCCCCTGCTCGTAAAGGGTTTCCGGTGCCACCGTCGGCGCCGCGGCTTTGGCAGCCCGGAGCTCAAGGAGATCGCTTTCTACTTTAAGCAGACGGCCGTCGAGATTACCCAGGCGCAACGCGGCATCTTTTTGCGCAAAGAGCAGAGCGTCCTGCTCTTCGCGCCGTCGGGCCGAGGTGTCATCGATCAGGCCGCGCACGGTTTGGAGTTCGACCCGCAGGGCGTCCTGGCTGGCTTGTAAATCGGCCTGCCGCCTGGCCATTCCTTCAATTTGTCGTTCAACTGTTTCGCGACTCTGCCCCTGGCTGGAGATGCCCTGCTCCAGAGTGTAGATGCGACCCCGCAGGGAGAGGATGTCCTGGTCGACACGCAGTTCACGCTCCATCGGCATGCAGCCGCCAGTCAGCAGCGCCACAGCGCCGAGAGTCGTTATGATCGTCTTGTTCTTCATCGTCATTCTGTGATCCTGCGGTTAAGGGAGGAGAATAAATTCAACCCGGCGGTTTTTCATCCAGGCACTTTCACCGGCGCCGGCATCCATTGGCTGTTCTTCACCGTAAGAGACCGTCTCCATCCGGCTTGCGTCGATCCCGAGTTCAAGGAGATAAGCCCGGACGGATTCCGCCCGCCGTTCGCCGAGAGCGATGTTGTATTGATCCGAACCGCGTTCGTCTGTATGACCGGCGAGCTGAAACCGGACTTTGTCTGCCCGATTGAGGATCGCGGCGTTGGCAGCAATGATGTTTCTGGCTTCATCGCTGAGCAGATGCTGATCATAAGAAAAGTGGACGATTTGCAGTCCGGCAAGGACCGGGGTCTCCAGTGACGACAATGGTTCAGTCGTCATCGTCGTTTGCGGTGCAGCGAAGATCGTTTCTTCGCGAATCTGTCCCTGTTCGCCGCGCAGGGAATCGTTCAAGCCCTCGGTCGTGGTGCTTTGTTGCAGGGTGGGGTCGGTCGTCGGACTTTTTGTGGATTTCATCGCACAACCGAAAGTCATGGTCAGGGTGAAAATCATCAATATTGCCAGGAGTGAACGGGACATAACTGGTTCCTTTCTTTTTCTGTTGGGGGGAATGAAGCTGAGGCCAGCGAACAATAACAAATATAACAGAAAAAAAATATCTTACCAGCGAATGCTCCAGGCTGGGTGGGTTGCCTCCAGGCCAGAGGGAGAGATGCGGCGCGGAGCGCTGCCGTCGGCGCGCATCGCCCAGATGCCCTTGCCGCCACTGTCGGAGGAGTAGACGAGAAAACGTCCGTCCGGACTCCAGCGCGGGTGTTCCTTGTTGCCGCCGGCCGTGGTCAGGCGTCGCTCGTTGCTGCCGTCGGGGCGGATACTATAAATCTCAAAGCGCCCTTCTTCGAGGCGGGCAAAGGCGATCTCTTCGCCATCCGGGCTCCAGGCGGGGGAGGTGTCGTATTTGCCGTTATAAGCGAGGCGACGGGTGGCGCCGCTGTTCAGATCGAGAATAAAGAGCTGCGGCGTGCCGAGACGATCGGAGGTGAAGACGATCTGCTTGCCGTCCGGCGACCAGGAGGGATCGATGTCGATGGCCCAGTTGTTGGTCAAGCGCTTGCGCATACTCCCGTCGCTGCCGAGAAGATAAAGCTCCGCATTCCCTTCGAAGGAGAGGGAGGCAACAAAAGATTTTCCGTCAGGATGGAAGCGGGCGCCGATATTGACCCCTTTGCGGTTGGAGAGTTTCACTTCGCTGCCGCTATAGATCTCCTTGCGGTAGAGTTCCGGCCGCCCGGCGCGATAAGAGGTAAAGACGACCTCGCGACTCGTGGAAGAAATATCCGGATTGAGGACCAGCGAGCGGTGGGCGGTGAGGGGGAGGAGGTTCCGCCCGTCGGTATCCATCATGTATAGCTCTTTTACGTCCCCCTTCTTGCCGACAAAGAGGATGCGTCCGGCAAAAGCGCCTTCGGCGCCGCCGAGAACTTTGAGGATCTGATCGGCAAAGGCGTGCGCCATCTGCCGTTCATCGCCGGGCCGGCCGCGATAACGGCGGCCATCCAGGAGGCTTCCGGAAGGGACGTCATAAAGGCGGGCATCAAAGATTAGCTCATTACCGCTGACGCTGTAGGAACTTTTCACTAAAGCATCGACCGCCAAAATGCGCCACTGTGCGAAATCGACGTCGGCACTCGACAGCCCCGGTCTGGCAGCGTCACTCAAGAAAGAGCGAGGGTCGGCAAGGGTGAAGATGCCGCTCATCAGTAGATCGTTGTGCAGCGTTTCGCCAAAGGCGCTGCCGATGGTCGTTGTCGTTGTCCCCGCCTGGAGAAGGGGCGGCGCGATGGCGAGGGGGATCGTTTGCTGTCCCGGCCCGCTGATGACAATCGCCGCCGTCGCCGGGGAAAAGAGACTGCCTAAAAAGAGGAGAGTAAAGAGGAAAAGGCCGGTGATTCGTTTCATATGGTTATTGTCCTTGCAGATCATCGAGGTTAAAGAGGAACGTCTCCTGGTGAGGTTTGCCGAGAGGCTTTGGCAGCGTGTCCAGTTTGATGAACGCATCGGTCAGCGACTTGTCAAAGCGCGCATCGCCGGAAGAGCGTTTGAAACGGTAGCCGATGATCTTTCCGTTACTAGCGAAATTGACTTCAATTTCGGCGCTCAGATCTTTGCTCTTGCGATCCGTCCAGGTCCACTTCTCCTTGACGGCCTGTTGTAGCCACTCGCCGATGGAGCTCCCGGCTTCGTCGCCGGTTCCGCTGGCGCTCCCGACAGCCGCTGCTGGCGGAGTCGACGTTGTCTTCTGTTTCATGGCGGCAATAGCGGCCTGTATCTCCCTTTGTTCGTCCTGAGCCGCTTTGCGTTGCTGCATTTTAGCAATGTCCGCGGCAATGTTGTCATTATCCTTAACCGCGGCGGTTTTTTTCGTCTCTTTTTCTTTCACGACCACCGGCGTCTTTACCACCTTGGGCGGAGCTACGGTCGGTTGTGGAATTGTTACCGCCGGGGCGGTCGTCTTTACGGTCGCGCCGGCGCTGCCGCGTTGCGGGTTGGCCACCGGCGGGGCCATGACCAGATCGACATAGAGCGTCGGCGGGCGGCGCTTGCTGGTGGTGGGGGTGTACAGGAAGAGGGCGGCAACGATGATGTGGCTGACCAGGGAGAAGCCGACGATCGCCAGGAAGAAGTTGTTTTCACGATCACTCCGGCGGACGCCGGTCGGGCGGAAGGAGGCGTTGCGGCGGCTGTAGCGGCCGGTTGTCACTTCGCAGTCTCCTCCTGCTGTAACATCATCCCGACCTTCTCAATGCCGGCCGCGCGAATCGCCGCCATGGTTTTGGCGACATGCTCGTAGGGAACCTTGCCGTCGGCGGCGAGAAGAACCTGCCGCTCCTTGTTCCCCGCCGTCGCCTGAATCAGGACCGCGCCGAGTTTGTCGACCGATGCAACCCGCGTCTTGCCGATGCTGATCTCACCGGCGGCACCGATCGTCACAGTCAAGGGTTCATCCTTGACGCTCATGGCCGGCGCTTCCTTGACTTGCGGCAGGTTGACATCGAGCCCTTTATCCATCATCGGCGCGGTCACCATAAAGATGACCAACAACACGAGCATGACGTCAACGAAGGGGGTGACGTTAATCTGCGAAAGGGCGGTGCGCCGTTGACGCCCTCCCGATTGTGAACTCTCCATTATTCATCTCCGCGCTTGGCGCGCTGTACGATATTGAGGAATTCCTGGCTGAAATTATCCATCTCGCCGCAGAGGAGGTTGACCTTGTTGATAAAATGGTTGTAGCCGATGACCGCCGGAATGGCCGCGACCAGGCCGATAGCGGTCGCGACCAGCGCTTCCGAAATCCCCGGTGCCACACTCGCCAGGGAGGCATTGCCGGTGAGGCCGATAACGTGGAAGGCCCCCATAATTCCCCAGACCGTGCCGAACAGGCCGATAAAGGGGGCCGAGGAGCCGGTGGTGGCCAGGAAATTCAAATACTTTTCAAGCCGATGCGTCTCCTGGGTGGTGGCCCGACGCAGGGCGCGCTCAACATTGTCACCGAGCCAGGCGGCAGCTTCCGCCCCTTCATTCTGATGCTTGCGCACCTTCAGCATCTCCTGATAACCCTCACGATACAGGGTCGCCAGAGGGGAGCGGGGGAAAGCATCGAGGTTTTTGGCGATGGCGTCGAAGCTCTTCAGCTTCCAGAAATCATCGAGAAAAGCGGCTGATTGCTTCATCGCCTGGCGGATCATCACCCCTTTGTAAAAGATGATGGCCCACGACACCACCGAAAAATAGAGCAAAACCAGCAGGACCAGTTTAACCACCAGACCGGCATTTGAAATTAATTCCACGCTTGTCACCTCCGAAGATTTGAATGTGCGGATTATCCCCAGAAAGGAGTTGCAAGTCAACGGCACATCGCGCAATTCGTTGCAGCGACTTGTCGGAAAATGCCTTCCTGTGTTAGTTTACGGAAAAATTAATCACGATCGGATTGTGACCATGAGTCAAGGATTAGGCCTCCTTTCCGGAGGGTTGGATAGTAGTCTCGCTGCCGCATTACTGCTGCGCCAGGGCATTGAAGTGACGTGCATTTCTTTTGTTACCCCCTTCTTCGGCGCCGCCAAGGCGCAAAAAGCCGCCGCCGCCCTCGGGATCCCGCTGATTGTCAAGGAGATCAGCGAAGAACACCTGCAGATGGTGAAAAATCCCCGTTACGGCTACGGCAGTAACATGAACCCCTGTATCGATTGCCACGCCATGATGTTCCGTCTGGCTGGTGAGATCATGGAGCAGCAAGGCTTTGACTTTATCTTCTCCGGCGAAGTCATGGGGCAACGGCCGATGAGTCAGAACCGCAGCGCTCTTCAAGCGGTTGCCAAACATTCCGGCTATGCGCAGAAAATTCTTCGGCCCCTCTCGGCCCAGGTTCTGCCGATTACGGCCATGGAAGAATCCGGGCTGGTCGACCGCACCCGCCTCCTTGATATTCAAGGGCGAACGCGGCGGCGCCAGAAGGAGTACGCTGCTGCCTGGGGGCTCAAAGATTATCCCGCGTCCGGTGGCGGCTGTCTGCTCACCGAGGAGCGTTTCAGCGATAAGCTCCGTGACCTCTTTGCGCATCATCCTGATGCCGATGTCCGCAGTGTTGAGCTGTTAAAGATCGGTCGGCAATTTCGCTTGTCCCCGCGCGCCAAGCTCCTCGTCGGGCGCAACGAGTCGGACAATGAGCAGCTCTTTGCTTTGGCTGGCGAGGACGATTACCTGCTGAAAGTGCCGGATGTTGCCGGCCCCTGCGGGCTATTGGTCGGCAGCCCTGATACGGTCGATCTCGATTTTGCCTGCGGTATTGTTGCTTCTTATGGCAAGTTGCAGAATGATGCGTCAGTTGACGTTCGGGTAAAACACGGCGGGGAGGAGCAGCTTCGTGCCGTGTTGACAACGCCGCGCAGCGAGAGTAC
>DIKR01000110.1:3030-4529 GCA_002424625.1 Desulfuromonadaceae bacterium UBA5613 | reverse complement strand
GATCTTGTTTGTCATAAGAAAAAATACCTCTTTGAGACGAGTTATTCGACCAGATAGATACGGATCAAGCTCGCATTGGTCTCTTCTCCGTCGGCAGTGGGGAGAAGAGTCAGTCCCTCAAGGGCTGCCGGCGGGTTGGGGGTGAGTGCTTCCAGCAGTCCACCTGGCGCAGAAGGGTTGAAGACGTTGGAGCAACCTCCGACATCGACAAAGTTGCTGCCACAGTCGTATTTATTTGAAGTTGCCCACGCCCGCGTCAGCAGAAATTTTGCCATACCAACATATGAGGCTGTGCCGATAGCATCAAATGTCTCGCAAGCTCCAACAAAGATCACGGGCGTCTTTAGAATCACTGCTTGCTGACCGGTTGGAAGAGCATCATCTTCGCGACAATTCAGATCCGTACCGTCCGATACACTTTCATTGTCGATAAAAGTTGGAATGATAGTACCGATAACGCCGTTGTTGATGTTGACTTGCGGATAACCGGCCTGCTGGATAATTTTGGGGAAATTTGGCCAATAGATCGATGAATAGGCACCATTCGCAATGCCAAGAGCATTGAGAATTCTGTTTTTTTTGTTTCCGGTGAGTAACTCAATCATCTGTCCGCCGCTGTTATCCCTAATAAAGCGGTCGTCATTGAACGGCCTAATGGTTGTAACATCGTCACCCGAATAACTCTTCAGTCGGTCTTGATAGTCACTAAAGACTGCCGTACCCTGTAACAAAATTCCATCCTGACTCCAGATACGAACAAAATGATCGTCTGTTTTAAACTCCCCGTCATTATTCAGATTATACCAACGCGGCAGTGCGTTGTTCGCGGCATAAGCGGTCAAGGGATCGAAAGTAGGAAAGACGGCAGGGGTTTCGCCTATCGACAACGGACTGGATGAACCTAGCGGTGCCGGAAACTCGTCGGGACGGGCGATCTCCTTGCCGGCAATGCGCCCCAGACCGCAACCAATATTATAACCCTCTGGATTGCAACCGGTGCCGGGGGGTGTGACGTCGGTATTTTCTATCCCGTCGTTGTTAAGATCCCGACCGTAAATGACGCGGTTGAATTTATCGCGGCCTTCGTCTGAATTCATATACGAGTTGATCTCGGTAGCGCTGGCGTTGAAGGTCAACGACGTCCAGGCGCCGTCATCATTTCCGTCACTATTGAAATCGAAACTGCGGATGCCACAAATCGTCATGTCGCGCAGGGTGCCTGGCGGTGCTTCGGTTGGGTCGGTCGGGATGCAACTGATCACCGCCAGAGGCATCGCCGGATTAATGGTTTGAGCGACGGCGATGGCATCAGCGGTAACCACTGAATCGTCTATCGGGAAGAAAAAGAAGTGCGGCACGTTGAGGGTGACGCTGACCTTGACGGCGTTAATTGGCGTCCCGCCGGCGGTAAAGCGATCGAATGCCGTTTGTCCCGTGACGATCTCAGCTTCCCACCAGCCGAGCACTACATCTTCCTCTTTGATAATCACAGCGTCATT
>DIKR01000110.1:2763-2961 GCA_002424625.1 Desulfuromonadaceae bacterium UBA5613 | reverse complement strand
TCAACGGCGCGCTGCAATTCGATCTTGACGTTGTGGATATGGCCGATATCGACCACCAGTGCCACACAGAAGAAGATCAGAAAGAGCATGACCGCGACCAGGACTACGACGGAACCGCGCTCATTGGATATAGTCATAGCCGTTACCTCGTCTGACGTAATTGCATGAAAGATCGCATTGGTAGGGTGCGTGTGCCCC
>DIKR01000110.1:2555-2678 GCA_002424625.1 Desulfuromonadaceae bacterium UBA5613 | reverse complement strand
TTTTTCACCGAAGGACTGATTGTAAACCTTCATGATCTGTTCGGCGGGAATTCCGCCGAGTCCTAGCGGTGTAACTCCTGCATAACGATAATCTGTAAATGCGATCTGGCTTTCCCAGGTCTT
>DIKR01000110.1:0-2508 GCA_002424625.1 Desulfuromonadaceae bacterium UBA5613 | reverse complement strand
GCAGCAGCGATGATAAGGATAGATGTTTTCATGAGATTCTCCCGAGCATAGAGGTTGTTACTGTACCGCCGGCGCTTCCTGACCGAAGGACCCTTCCATCCCCCCGGGTTGCGGTGTTGCCGCACTCGGGGTGAAGGCATGACGACTGAGCAGAGAAGGATCGTCGTGCGACCAGTTATTTTCCAGTTTGCCCATCAGATAGAATTCGAGGGCATTGGGCGGACGGAGAAACTCGCCGGGGAAAGATAGTTCCCCTTCCTGCATCGGCTTGACCAGATGCGGAGTCACCGCGATCAGCAGGTCAGTCTTGTGGTGCTGGAAACCGCTGCTGCGAAAGAGCGCGCCAAGAATGGGGATATCGCCCAGCCCGGGAATTTTACTGACGGTTTCGCGCAGAGAATCCTGCAACAGCCCCGCCAGTGCCAGGGTCTGACCGTCCTGCAACTGCACGGTGGTCTCAAGTTTTCGGGTGGTCAGATTGGGGACAATGAGACTGGCGCCGGCGATGCCGGTGGGGATGATGCTGTTAGAAGAGATTTCACTGACGCTGGGCGCAACGTGCAGGTTGATCTTGCCATTGCTGAGGACAATCGGCGTGAAACGCAAGCCGACACCGAACTCCTTGAATTCGATGGTGGTCTGGTCCAGACCCTGCGAGACCGGAATCGGGAATTCACCGCCCGCGAGAAAACTCGCTTCCTGACCACTGAGAGTGACGAGACGGGGTTCGGCGAGAACGCGGGCCAGCCCTTCATTCTCCAGCAGGTTCAGGGATGCGGTCAGGTTCTTGACGTTGAGGAAGATATTGGCGGCATTGCCGGCAAAGTTCAGGAGCATGTCCCCGGGCGCTCCGCCCCAGCCCGGTATTTGTCCACCGTTCTGACCGAGATTGCCGATATCGAAAATTGGCGATCCATCCGTATTAAACCCTTTAATGAATTTCCCGCTCATGGGATTAACCCCGGCCCCGAATCTGATGTTCTTGTCCTGATTGATCAGACCGAGCGCCGCCTGCCAGTCGCGGCTGGAGGTGCGGTCAACTTCGGCAAACTTGACCTCGAGCATCACCTGCTGCACGGCGCCGACTCTGAGGAGATTGGTAATCCCGGCGCCGGAGAGGGCTGCTCCACCCTTGTCGCCCTTGTTGTCGCTTTCAGCTTTTTTCGGCAGGAAGTTCTGCGTCAGGCGGATGATCTCTTCGACGACTTCCGGTCCCGAGACCGTGCCGGAGAGGACAACCCCGGTTTCAGAGGCATAAACGTCGACCTGCTGATTCGGATAAAGCTCGTAGAGTTTTTGTTTCAGCGTCGTCAAATCGAGGAGGACGACGACATCGATCTTGATCGGATCTTCGAGATCCTTTTCCCAGATCATCAGACTGGTCGAGCCAAAGTCTTTGCCGAGGACATAAAAGGTCTTCGGCGAAACGATTTGCACGTCGACAATCTTGTCGTCGATGGCGGAGATCCTCTTCAGGCGGGGCTCCCGGATCTCCGGCCAGTAGTCGGAAGCATCCTTGAGCTCCGACCCTCCGGCCTTGAGGACGATTTGTCGATTAGCGGCTGCGGCAGCGGAGTTGCCGGCGGTGAAATCGACCAGCGCCACGACCATGATCAGCAATATGAACCAACCATTTAATCTCATTTGAGCCTCCCTCGCCTAAAGTCTTTCATCCGAATTGACACTCTTGAACTTGATTTTTTCAGGATCATTCGACCCCTTGATCACTTCAACGGAATAGCTTGCCGGCCCGGATGGTTTCGGGGCGACCGGGGCTGTTTCTACAACTTTGGGCTGCGGTTTTGCTTTCGCAACTCTCGGGCGATTGGCGACCACGGGAGTGACTTCCGGCGGCTCATCACCTAACATTTCCAGCGGATTGCGCAAGATCAGATGGATGCTGCCGAGAATAGAATGGAGGGCCAGGGTTTCGGCCTCCTTGGGTAAAAGTTCGAGAGTGACCGATTTGACAATCTTAGCCTTGCCCTTATCCGTGGTCGTCTCTTGCGCGATTGCCAGGACCTTGATCTTCTTGAGGATGGTCTTGGCCTCGCGTGTCTCCCGGTTTGCCTTGTTGTTGACCGAGATCACATCAACATAGGTATTGGGGAGGATAAAGCCGGCCACGCCGCTGACCTCGTCGACCTTGATCGACATGGCCCGTCGTCCCGGCGGGATCAACGCCACCAGACCGGCTCCGGAACCCGGCTCGGCAAGTTCTGCCGCTTGCAGCGGCCCCCCGGCCGGGAGCCTGGTCACGGCGATCCGGCCAGCCACGGCTTCGATATTGTCGAAGGCGCCCTTGGGGACATTGCTCTGCGGCCAGTCGGCCAAAGTGAGATTGTCTTCGCCCAAAAGTGTGCCGATTTGAATGTCCTGGGCGGCGACAACGATGCGGGTCATCGGAACCGTGTCCTTGACGGCTTGACCATCCGCTGCCTGGGCTTGTAACCACTGGCTGGTCAGCCAGACCGCCAGAGCGCCGCACACCACTGCCAGCCCGAGGGC
>DIKR01000079.1 GCA_002424625.1 Desulfuromonadaceae bacterium UBA5613 | reverse complement strand
TACAAGGTGGGCGACGGCGGGCTCATGGAGAACGGGCTGGAATACTTCGTCGAGCAAGTGACGCATAACTATCAGATCGGCATGGCCGGGACGACTTACCAGACCAGCCTCGGCCTGACGCGAGGACAAGAGCATAAAAAAACTCCCGGTCAGTGATGACCGGGAGTTCGCTCTTTTAATCTTCCAATAACCCCTCCATCCTTTCAATCACCATACCGGCAAGGACATTGATCGTATTGACGGCCATCGACAGTTCATCATTGGCCGTGCCGCAACGGATTGCATCGACCAGCGCCTGAACTTCCAACATCTTCTGTGCTTTTTCGTTCATTTTTGATCCCCTTGGAAAAATTGCAAATTCTGGCCGGTATTGGCCAGTCCATAACACTACGCCGTGACCGCCAAGGCTTCTGCCAGCCGCGTCATGCCCTTGGCCGTCACCAAGACCTGTTCGGTGAGCTTCTCGCTGCCATCGGAGCGTGAAACGATCGTCACCTTGTGCTCCAGTAGGCCGGATTGCAACTTATCCTGATACGCGACGAAGCCACCGCCACCGGCCCGGCGGTAAATCCACTTGTGGCCGGAGAGGAAGGCAAAGAGATCCTTGGGGCGAATCTGCAAATCTTTGGAGGCGTTGGTGATGCACAGGGAGCCGTCAGCGGTGGCGATCCGGTCGAGAGCGGCGGCCTTGGGCGATAAGATTTCAACCTCCCCCGTCAACTCATTACAGCGCAGAGACAGGGCCAACTTTTGCTCTTCGGACTCCAGCGCCATGCGGAGCAGCTCCACGCGGGTCAGTTCGACAAGGGGAGTCTTTGCTCTTGCCATCTCAAAGAACGCCTTGACCAGCCGCTTCTTAAACCCCCTGACGATCTCAGAATTACGCATGTAGGTCATCAGGAGGGTGGATTGCTCTTGGTTGAGAGACGCATATTCCGTCGGGCGGCCACCTGTACTTGTCGATTTGAAATCGACAAGTCCGAACTCCCGCAAATCTTCGACGTATTTCCGAACCAGCAAAATCACACTGGCATGGTCGTTGTTCGTCCCCTCAGCAATCGCAAGTGAAGTGGTGCGAGGCTCGCCGTCGGAAAGGAACACGATTGACACTGACGCAGGGGGGGTGGCGGACAATGGTAAATGGTGGGGAGGTTGCTGCTGGTAGTTTTCCATGATAATTCTCCGTTTCTTGTTAGGAAATGGCACCAATAAGGTGGCCGGGAGCTAACAACAGTACGAAGATACTGCGGACTTATTCGGCTTGCGCCTATTTTATTAAGTCCACTCCCGGCCAGTCCTTTCATCTGGTGGGTAAAATTTACTTTTCCACGCTGGGCGCAAAAAAGCCGCTATACTTTCAGGGCGCGGACCCCGTCTTCGTTTCCTGTTGTTAGCAGGTAAAGAGACGTTACCGCACCAAAAAAAAGATCGCAAGTTATTTATCTTGTGCGATCCACAAAGATATCCCGGAGAGGAAACCAATTCGGGAGATAGCTTTGCCGAATTGTCGGTCTTTTGCCGGTAGAAGCGGAGAAAACTCCTTCCACCACGCCGCAAATAAAGGATGAGTCTCAGGCGTTGCCATCGCTTTCCCCAGAAGACGCAGCCTGTCACAAGCCGCCCATTTATTCTCAGGATCTACTCTGCGCTCCACTTCAGCGGAAGAGGGCAGGAAAGGTTTATCTTCTTTGACCGGGCTTATTCCGCACCAGTGAGTGACATTGCCATTCCACAGGATGAAATCTGCCTTGGTAGCTTTTATCGTCGGCAAAAAGCCTTGATTGACATTGTAGAAAGAAACCGCCGGATGTTCTCCGTCCACCATAACCAAAACAGCACAACTGGTTGACGGTAAAGAATCACTTACCTGAATCCATCTATTCATTGCAACCTCCCGAATATTGATCATTGAATCTACGATATAGGGAACAGCTTACAACAAGAAGCGGCTATCCGCAAATAGAAATATGCCATTCGGCAAAGTATTCTCACAGAGACAAAAACTTTGCCCCTGCGCCGCCCAGCGGCTACTATATTCGACATAGGAAACACACCACAGGAGCAGAAACATCATGCTTGAACGCAACGGTGCCCGGCGGCAATCGGGGATGGAACAAAACAAGGCGGTCAAAGCCGTTAATTTCTCGGCGGACAGTCTCGTCCGGGGAGTCGTGCTCAAGGACGGCATCAAACATGCGGACGCGGGCGGCTGGCGGCGAACACAAGTCGATATCGGCCTGTTCGGGCGCAACGTCGGCAAGCTGCACGAATACCTCATGGGCGTGCCGCTGTTGTACGGGAAGATCAATAAGGACAACGGCGAAGAGTGGACTCCGGAAGAAGGGGACATTGTCGCGATCGACTTCTTCAACAAAGACCGAAACGACCCGGTCGTGGTTGGCTACCTCGGCCCGGCGGACAGTGCCATCTACACTCCCGCAGCCAAGCGCACCCGCAGCTACCGCAAGCGCAGCGGCACCAGCGAGGAGATCGACAAGGACGGCAACCGCACGACGATTGTCGCGGTCGATGAACACACCACCGTCGCCGGCAAGCGCACGACGATCATCGAAGGCAACGAAGACGTCACCATTACCAACGGCGACGTCACGGTAAACGTCAGC
>DIKR01000071.1:151540-167705 GCA_002424625.1 Desulfuromonadaceae bacterium UBA5613 | reverse complement strand
GGGTCTTCAAGTGTAAGGAAACAATTACACGAGTTATGCCACTTTTCATTTTCTGCCGGGAGTTCTTTTCTACATTTTTCCAACTGTCGGTTTTAACTTAATTATCAGCTTTGTCGAGGGCACTCTTTTCTATAAAATATTCCTGCCAGGCCAGCAACTTCTTGGCGCCAATCCCTTTGACCCTTTGCAAAGCTAAAAAATCGTTAAAATCGCCATTTTTTTGACGATCACTTTCGATTGCCATCGCTAACTTCGGTCCGATACCCGGCAAAGTCTCCCAATCAAGAACGCTCATCTTGTCTGGATGTAAAGGTATCTGCAGCAGAATACGGTGTCGGGCTGGGAGCCATGAACGCTCAAGTTGAAAAGATTCCCCTGCTATTTTAACAACTTTAACGACTTGCCCGGAAAGGATCGGCTCCGCATGGAATTTTTCGAGATTCTTCCCGCTCCCTGAAAATTCATCCGTCAATTTTATGACATCACCCAACTTGCTACCGTCATGAAATTGGTATAAACGATAACGACCGCCACTATCAGCAAACGCAAACGTCGCCAGTTGCGACTGTAAACGCATTACAGCCGGCAGGCTCTCCCTTGCGGGAAATGCCCACCGGCTGTAATGAAAGATAGCTATCAGCAAAAACAGTAAAAGAATTAAACCTGTGCCGCGCATCCCCCCTCCGACCTAAAAGTTCAATTCGATTGTTCATCCTTGAGCAACTTGTACTGGATGGCGTCGATGAGGGCCTGGTAGGAAGCATCGATTATATTATCGCTGACTCCGACAGTCCCCCAACGCGAATTTTCATCTCCCGACTCTATCAAAACCCGGGTCATCGAAGCCGTCCCTTTCCCGGCCGGAAGGACACGCACTTTGTAATCAAGGAGATTCATCTCACGCAGCTGTGGGTAGAAGTTTTCCAAGGCTTTGCGGATGGCGTTGTCAAGAGCATTGACCGGACCATTCCCCTCTGCTGCAGTATGCTCGATGCGTCCACCGACTTTAATCTGAACGGTTGCTTCCGAGGTCGGGGCATCATCTTCCCGGCGCTTGGTGTCGATGACCCGGAAACCGATCACCGAGAAGTAGTGGCGCAACGTCCCGAGGGCGCGGCGCATAATCAGCTCAAAGGAAGCTTCGGCCCCCTCAAATTGATAGCCCTTGTTTTCCATCTCCTTGATGTTCTCAAGGATCTCCAGCGTGATCGGATCTTTGCTGTCAACACCGAGATTAAACTCTTCCGCCTTAGCCAGAACATTGGCCCGGCCGGAAAGATCCGAAACAAGAATGCGTGTCTGATTGCCGACCAGCTCCGGATGAATATGCTCATAGGTCTCGGGATGGCGCTGAATCGCTGAAACGTGGACGCCGCCTTTATGGGCAAAGGCCGAGTTGCCGACATAGGCCTGATGCTTATGCGGCACCAGGTTAGCCAACTCGAAGACATAACGCGAAACCGAACGGAGGTTACGGAGTTGCTCGTCGCTGATGCACTCCTTTCCCATCTTCAAACGCAAAGCCGGGATGATCGAACAGAGATTGGCATTACCGCAGCGTTCGCCAAAGCCATTGATCGTCCCCTGCACCTGAACGATCCCGAGATCGACCGCCACCAAAGAATTGGCAACAGCACAATCCCCATCGTTATGAGTATGAATTCCCAATGGCGTCGAGATGACTGCCTTGACCGCATTGATAATCGCCGCAAACTCATGGGGGAGAGTCCCGCCGTTGGTATCGCAGAGGGCAATACAGTCGACACCGGCTCTTTGCGCCGCCAGCAGCGTCTGCAGGGCATATTCGGGATTGGCTTTATAACCGTCGAAAAAGTGCTCGGCATCGTAGATCACTTCGCTGACATGCTCTTTCAGATAAGCCAGCGAGTCATAGATGAGTTCGAGATTCTCTTCCAGAGAGATACGTAACGCTTCACGTACATGAAAATCCCAGGTCTTGCCGAAGATGGTGACCACATCGGGCTGAGCCTGAATGAGCGTAATAATATTGTTGTCTTGATCCGGCGTGGTCTTGGCTCGGCGGGTCGAACCAAAAGCGGCGATCTTGGCCTGTTTGAGCTTGACCGAACGAATCTCCTTGAAAAAGGCGATGTCCTTAGGGTTGGATCCCGGCCAGCCCCCTTCGATATAATGGACGCCAAGTTCGTCAAGCTTTTGGGCAATGCGAATTTTATCCTCAACCGAAAAAGAGATATCCTCCGCCTGAGTTCCGTCCCGGAGAGTTGTATCGTAGATTTTAACCAGACTCATATTTTCACCCTTCACAATGAATAGAGGGGCGCAATCCTCTGCGCCCCTGCTCATTCACAATACCCTGGGATACTTTAACCACACCTTATTCCGCCTTGACGCTCAACTTGTCGAGGCCAAACGCTTCATGCAGAACCCGGATCGCCAGTTCTGAGTACTTCAATTCGATAATACAGGAAATCTTGATCTCGCTGGTGGAGATCATCAAAATATTGATCCCTTCACTGGACAGGGTTTCAAACATTTTGCAGGCGACTCCGGAGTGCGAGCGCATGCCCACGCCGATGATCGAAACCTTGGCAATATTTTCGTCACTGCTGACACTGCCGGCACCAATCTCCGCCGCTGTCTCCTGGACGATCTTCAAAGCCTTTTTAAAGTCAGACTTGGGGACGGTAAAGGTCATGTCATTGAGGCCGTCATGAGAAACGTTCTGAATGATCATGTCGACGGTAATATTCGCCGCAGAGAGGGGCGAGAAGAGCTTCGCCGCAATTCCGGGGCGGTCAGGGACGCGAAGAACCGAAATTTTAGCTTCATCCTTATTGTAAGTGATCCCCGAAACCAGCACTGCCTCCATCTCGGCATCCTCCTTCGTCACCAGGGTTCCTGGATTGTCATTGAAACTTGAACGGACATGAACAACGACGTCATATTTTTTGGCAAACTCGACAGAACGGATCTGCAAGACCTTGGATCCGAGCGACGCCATCTCCAGCATCTCATCGTAAGAGATCTTCTCCAACTTCGAGGCTTCCGGGACGATTCTCGGGTCAGTGGTATAGATCCCGTCGACATCGGTATAAATCTCACACACGTCCGCCTTCATGGCGGCCGCAACAGCAACGGCGGAGGTGTCGGAACCGCCACGGCCGAGAGTGGTCAGGTTTCCCTGACGGTCAATCCCCTGAAAGCCGGCGACGACTACAATCACGCCGTTTTTCAGATCCTCACGCACTCTTTTATCGTCGATCTCCTCAATGCGCGCTTTCGAGAAGGCACTGTCGGTGATAATCGGCAACTGAAAACCGCAGTAACTCTTCGCCTTGTAGCCCATGGACTGGAGAGCCATCGCCAACAGTGACATCGAGACCTGCTCACCGGTGGCAACCATCACATCATATTCGCGTTCACTCGGAAATTCGCACATCTCGTTGGCCAGGGCGACCAGTTTATTGGTTTCCCCCGACATCGCCGAAACCACCACGACCAGATCATTTCCTTCGTCGTAGGTCTTGGCCACACGCTTGGCGACGTTGCGAATCCGCTCGATGGAACCCATTGATGTCCCACCGTACTTCTGCACCACCAGAGCCATACTTGTGCATCCTCCTTCTTTCGATTATGCGACGAACCCGTCACCGGGGCGATATAAACGATAAAACACTCAAGAAGACCTTTAATATCAGATAAGTTGCTGTCGGTCAAAACGTTTTTTCAGGAGGATGGTGCCAGGCACTGCAGCAAGGCGATATCCTTTGCGGTCGTGGCGCTGACTTCAATAGAACGGCTGTTCTCATCCTGCAGGGAAAAGGAAAACTCTAACCCTTCCAACCCGGCACCCGCGGCACGCTCTGCCCATTCGACAACAACGATCTTGCCCGATTCGACATACTCATCAAAGCCGATTTCGTGTAAATCCCCCCAACCGGAGAGACGGTACAGATCAAAATGGTAAAGGTCGTGACGCCCCTGATAATGGTGCATCAAGGCATAAGTGGGGCTGGTGACCGGTTCATCGGCAGCAACATCCAGACCGCGCGCCAGACCGCGCACAAAACAGGTTTTTCCGGCCCCGAGATCGCCGCTTAAAAGGAGCAGCGCTGGCGGAGAAAGGATCTTGCCCAGGCGCTGGCCAAGAGCTTCAGTATCTTCCGGTGACGTGGTTAAAAAGGTATGACGTTGCACGCTAAAGATTCATCGAGCGGAGAATGTCATGACGGCCGACGACACCGATCAGCTTCCCGTCTTCAACCACCGGCAACAAGTGCACCTTCTTTTCAGTCATCACTGCAGCAATAGCAGGGACCTCCATGCTCGGGGAGCAGGTAATCACGTCCCGTTTACAGATTTCGCCGACAGTCCGGGCTGTCATCTTTTCAACTTCGTCACGAAAGTTCTTTTCACTCTCGAGATAAATAACCATATCGAAGATGGCAATAACGGTGGGAATATGCAGGGGTTTGTCCTGTTCAATCAGATCGGTGGCCGAAACAATCCCGACCAGCGTCCCGGTCGCATCGACCACCGGCAGGGTGCTGACTTTTTTCTCAACAAAGGCGCGGGCCAGATCATCGACTGACATCTCCGGAGTGACTGTATGAATATTTGTCGTCATGATATCGCGGGCGGTCAACATGAATAAACTCCTCAAGCAAAGGGTTATTGATCACTATTAAAGGGAAAGAACTTCGCAACGAACGCCGGGAATTTCACTCAAAAGGTCACTCGCCAACAATCCGGCATCGCCGAAGCGGGGGCGGAGACGGTCTCCACTGCGGCCATGCAGCCAGACAGCAGCCGCCGCCGCTGCCAGGGGTGTAACGCCCTGACAAAGCAGGGCGGCAATGATGCCGGTGAGAAGATCCCCCATCCCGCCAGTGGCCATGCCGGCATGTCCGGTCGGATTGATCATGATTCCTCCATCCGGGGCGGCAATGATGGTGCGAGCACCCTTGAGGACGAGAATGACACCGTGCGTCTCAGCGAAACGTCGTGCCGTGCCGACGCGATCCGCTTCAACTTCGCCAATGGTAATTCCGAGCAAAAGCGCCATCTCGCCGGGATGCGGGGTCAGAATCGTCGTGCCGACCGGCCGCGCCTTAAGCAGCTCAGTGGCAGCAGAGAGGGCAAAAAGGGCATCTGCGTCAATCACCAGCGGCAACGGACAGTCCTTAACAACTTTCTGGACCAATGCCACCGTTGCAATGCTCCGACCCAGGCCGGGACCGATAGCAAGAACTTTCTTGTCCTGCCAAAGCATCGCAATCTGCGGAAAGGCCGTGTCGGCAAGTTCACCCGCGACTTCATCAAGGGGAACGGTCATCACCTCGGTGAGTTTGACTGCCAACGTTGTTTGCTGCGAAGCCGGGGTGCCCACGGTGACCAGACCGGCGCCGGCCCGCAAAGCCGCGTTGGCCGCCAAAGCAGCGGCACCGGACTTACCGCAGGAACCTGCAACCAGCAGCAGATGGCCAAAGGTGCCTTTGTGGCCAACGACCGGACGCGCCGGGAGAAACCCGCGCACATCTCCGACCTCAAGGAGGATACCGGCAGCGAGTTCATCCAGCACTGCTTGCGGGATGCCAATTTCGGCAACAACCAGTTCACCGCAGCAATTCACACCGGGATAAATCACCTGACCGAGCTTGGCAGCAGCCAGGGTTACAGTCAGATCGGCATAAAGGACCGAGCCAAGGATCACGCCGCTGCTTGCGTCGAGACCGGACGGGATGTCTATGGCGACCTTCACTGCCGGCGAGCGGTTCACCCAGTCAATCGCGGCAGCATAATGGCCGGCAACCGGTGAGGAAAGACCGGTCCCGAAGAGAGCATCAACGATCAAGGCCGGCAGCGGGAGACGGGGAAAAAGAGTTTCAAGTCCTGCCAGATCTTCGGCAAATTCAATCGGAGCGTCGAGACGCTGGAGGATATCAAGATACAGGCGGGCATCACCACTGACCGCCGCTTTTGCCGCGAAAAGAACGGTTGTCACCTGCCAGCCCTGTTGCAGCAGCGTGCGAGCCACAACCAGACCATAGCCGCCATTATTCCCTTGGCCGCAAAGGACCAGCACCGGACCGTGGACAAGATGCGAATAGCGACGCAGGATTTCGTTCGCTACGGCACGGCCGGCGCTTTCCATCAGGACGATACCGGGAATTCCCAGTTCGTCAATGGTGCGGCGATCGGCTTCGCGCATCTGTTCAGCAGTGAGGACCTTCATGAGCTCTCCAGAATAACTGTGGCGCTGGCATAATCCCCTTCATGGCTGTAGGAAAGGTGAATATTCGTCACGCCGCGGGCAGCAGCATGTTCTTTTGCATGACCTGAGAGCCGCAATGACGGGGCCCCCAACGCATTACGCACGACTTCGATCTCCTGCCAACGCATACCGTCGCGCATCCCCAGCCCCAAAGCCTTGAGAAAGGCCTCCTTGGCCGCAAAGCGCGCCGCAAGATGGGGGGCGGGATTTTTCATCGCCAATGCGTACGCCAGTTCTTCCGGCGTAAAGACCCGCGTGATCACCCCGCGCTTTTCCTGCGCCAGAAGTTTGGCAAAGCGGCTGGCGCGGGCGAGATCGACACCGAGACCGATTATCATGATCCGTTTACCATAGCTAAAAGTCTGTAGCGCCAATATTCCGGACGTCTTTTATGATGTGCAACTGCCAAAATCCTGATTCGATCTGGTTCAACCGTATATATCAGGCTGAAAGGAAAACGGTACAAGACCTTGCGACGCAAGTTATTCGAGACTTGTTCACAGGATTCAGGATTATCCAATATCGCGTTGAGCCCCTTTTCCACATCATCCGTCAATGCAAATCCGAGCCCCGAAACACGATCTTCGTAATAATGTGAGGCCTCGGCCAATTCAGCACGGGCATCTTCGTGAAAAGTAATATTTTTCACCGTAATGCAGCTCTTACACTCTGCAATACTTCGTCCACCGGGTATTCACGGGCTTTCCCGGAATGCAGATCTGTAAGGCGACGTTCAGCTTCTTCAACCCAAAGTTTAAGGTTTTCTGCTTCATTAGGCGCGTCAATGCTGAGAATCAATTTTTCAGCCATATGTGCCCGCGTATTCAAATCCAGATTAAACAGTTCGGTCTCAAGTTGCTGGACGGTTAATGGCATGGTATACCTCCCGTATTATTTCGATTTTGTACAGGTTTCCAAAATCTCACCGCACCAACTCCACCATTTCGCGCACGGCCCGCTCCATGCCGACAAGGACGGCTCGCGAAACGATGCTATGGCCGATATTATACTCCTCAATCCCGCCAAGGGCGACGATTGGAGCGATATTACGGTAATTAAGCCCGTGCCCGGCATTGACACCAAGCCCACACTGCTTGCCGACCCGGATCGCTTCGGCAATCTTTCCCAGTTCAAGTGCCTGGTTTTCAACATTCCCGGCCTCACAATAACAGCCGGTATGAATCTCGATAAAGTCGGCACCAACATGACTCGCTGCTTCGATCTGTTGGCGCTCTGGATCGACAAAGAGACTGACAACAATCCCCACTGCCTGCAAGGCAGCGATCCGGGGGCGGAGATGTTCACTCTGGCCAAGGACATCGAGTCCCCCCTCGGTCGTCAACTCCTGACGCTTTTCAGGAACGAGGGTCACGCAATCGGGACGCAGACGCAGGGCAATCGCCACCATTTCATCCGTTGCCGCCATCTCCAGATTCAAACGACTCTGCACCGTCTGCCGCAGGATTTCCACATCGCGATCCTGGATGTGGCGACGATCCTCGCGCAGGTGCACAGTGATCCCTTCAGCACCGGCCAGCTCTGCCAGGGCAGCTGCCGTTACCGGATCCGGTTCATTCGTCCCCCGCGCCTGACGCACGGTAGCAACATGATCAACATTGACTCCTAATCTCGCCACTACTTTTTACCCTCCTTCTTGCCGCCAAGGTGCTGTGTCACGCTGTCAGCAATTTCATGTGCCATCCCGGTAATCTCAACTTTATCCGGACCTTCGAGCATAATCCGCAGCAGCGGCTCGGTCCCGGAGTAACGGATTAAAACTCGGCCGTCCCCTCCAAGTCTTGCCTCAATCTCTTGAATAATTCGGGTAATCTCGGGAAATTCGGCAAGATCGGCACGGCGCTCGACGCGAACATTGAGGAGGACCTGAGGCAAAGCGATCATCACCTGCGCCAGCTCCGACAGGGTTTTGCCGCTGCGTTGCATAATCGCCAGAACCTGCAAGGCCGTCAGGGTGCCGTCGCCGGTGGTATTATGGTCAAGAAAGATCATGTGACCGGACTGCTCACCGCCGAGATTATACCCGCCGCGCAGCATCTCTTCGACAACATAGCGGTCGCCGACCGCAGTCTTGATCACTTGCCCTCCGGCACGACGCAGGGCGATATCGAGCCCCATGTTGCTCATGACCGTCGCCACCACCGTATTGTGCGCCAGCGTTCCAGCCTTGAGCATGTCGATACCGCAGATCGCCATGATCTGATCGCCATCGACTTCATGGCCGAATTCATCGACAAAAATCGCCCGATCGGCATCGCCGTCGAGAGCAATGCCGAGATGGGCGCGATGCTCACGCACCGCTTCCGCCATCAACTCGGGATGCATTGACCCACAGCCGGCATTGATATTTGTTCCGTTCGGCGACACGCCGAGGGGGATCACTTCAGCCCCGAGTTCCTCCAAAACGGCCGGCGCGACTTTGTAGGCAGCGCCATTGGCACAATCGAGAACGATCTTCAACCCCTTGAGATCAAGATTTCGCGGGAATGTATTCTTGAGAAAGACGACATAGCGTCCCTTGGCATCGTCTATCCGGTAAGCCTTGCCGACTTCAGCGGCCGTCGGACGCAGCGAATCGATCTTTTTGGAAAAGATCAGATTCTCGATCTTGAGTTCGAGTTCGTCCGGCAACTTGAAACCGTCGGCGGAAAAGAACTTGATACCGTTATCCTGATAGGGATTATGCGAAGCCGAGATCACCACCCCGGCATCGGCCCGCATCGAACTGGTGATAAAGGCAATCCCCGGGGTCGGCAACGGTCCGACCAGCATAACATCGACCCCCATGGAACAGATACCGGCGACCAGGGCGTTTTCCAGCATATAACCGGAGAGACGGGTATCCTTACCGATGACGATGCGATGCCGACGGTCATCCTTTTTAAAGATATAACCGGCCGCACGACCGAGTTGCATCGCCATCTCGGTCGTCATCGGATCGATATTGGCTACACCCCGAACGCCGTCAGTGCCAAAAAGTTTTCTCATAATTTCCCTTCCACCGGATTTGTCTCCGGAACCTTTTCACGAACGTCTTTCTTTATCTGCAAACGGACAGTGGCATTTTTAATGTCCTTGATCTGACTGTACTTTCCCCGATAATCAAGAGGAACCGTCAACTCGCTGCTCCCCATGATCCCAGCGAGGTCGATCCGGTCTGTCAGCACTTCGCTGATGCCGGCGATCTCCCCTTCAGCCCCTTGCACGACCACCTGGCTCGGCAGAACATTTATAGCAACAAGACGATAACCGCTGGGAAGCTTTCCGCTAAGACGCGGCCGCAAGGGCACAGTCTTATCGACAATTTGTTCGAGTTTCACATCAACAAAAGAAGGTGAGATTCGCGTTGTCTGAATCCCGCCCGGCAGGCGAAGGTGGTCATCTAGACGGCTAAAGGTGGTGACTCCCGACTTTAGACCGACCAGATCGATAGAGATGCGAATGTCTTTCTGATTCAAATCCGTCAAAAGCGCGCGCGGGCCGCTGAGACGGATATCAATATTTTTGGGCAGATCATTGGTCACGACCATCCCCTGGGGAACATTCTTCAATTCGATGGGAACGGCATAAGCGACCTCGAGACGGCGTTCTCCCATGACATAAAACCACAGAAGCAGCGCACAACCGAGGGCGAGTACCTTCATCTTCCAGTTTTCATTGACAAATGACAGCATCATCAAGCCTGCTTGCGTACACGGGTACGCTTGGAATCGAGGAGTCGCTTGAGTACCCGCCGCAGCGCCACGGCATCAAGATCTTTTGTCATTTTGCCGGCAACAACAATAGTAATCCGGCCGGTCTCTTCCGAGACGACAATCACCGCGGCATCGACCAATTCGGTCAAACCGATGGCGGCACGATGGCGGGTACCGAGGTTCTTGCTGATATCAGGATTCTGTGCCAGCGGCAAAAAACAACCAGCCCGGGAAATCCGGCCCTTCTGAATCACCAGCGCCCCGTCATGAATCGGTGAATACGGAAGGAAGACAGAGACGATGAGATCGCTTGATATCTTGGCATCAAGTTCGACGCCGACTTCGAGAAAATCATTCAGGCCGGTCTCACGTTCGAGAACGATGAGAGCACCGACCTGTTTTTTCGCCATGCTGGTGCAGGCTTTGACAATCTCATCGAGGACTTCATCTTCATCCCGATAGGTGTCATCCGTGTAAAAGGGGTTTTTACCGAAATGAATAAGAGCCCGGCGGATATCACTCTGAAAGATAACGACAATGACGAGAATAATCGAAGAAAGGAAGTTATTAAGGAGCCAGTGCAGGGTATAAAGACCCATCACCTGTGATGTGAGGTAAACAAGGAAGACCACGGCAAGACCAAGGAGCATCTGCACCGCCCGTGTCCCCTTGATCAGCAGAATAATACGATAAAGGATGAACGCGACCAGAAGGATGTCGATCAGGTCGAAAAGCCAGCGCAAGCCTTTGAACATGTCGAAAAGATTGGTCATCCTTCACCTGCTCATCTTGTTTGTTATAGAAGATTTATAAATTTCCCCTCCCCTGGCGGGAGGGAGGCTAAGCTGAATCGTGCAGAATCGCCCAACTCATCAACGCCGTCTCGCGGGCCGCGCGCACATCGTGCACGCGCAGGAGCATCGCCCCCTTTGCCACTCCGAGGGCAACCGTTGCCAGCGTGCCGTAAAGACGATCGTCAGGATGCGGCTGATCCAGGACTTTGCCGATAAAACTTTTGCGCGAAGTGCCGAGAAGGATTGGCAGATCCAGAACCTTGAATTCATCAAGGCGGCGCAGCAACTCGAGATTCCCGGCAAGATCCTTGGCAAAACCAATCCCCGGATCGATGGCCAGTCGTTGGCCCGGGATGCCGGCAGCCAGGGCGGTGGCGACTGAAATCCTGAGTTCAGCGATGACTTCAGCGACAATATCGTCATAATGTGTGAGCTGCTGCATCGCGGCCGGCATGCCGCGGGTGTGCATCAGAAAGAGGCCGCCAGCCTGGGCCGCAACAACTGCTGCCATGCTGGCGTCAAAGCTCAGGCCGCTGATGTCATTCACCCAATCAGCACCGCTCTCCAGGGCAGCGGCGGCGACGGTTGCTTTACTGGTATCGACAGAAAGAGGGATATCGATACGGGCATGAATAGCGGCAATAACCGGAATGACCCGATCCAACTCCTGCGAGGCAGAGACAAGCGCCGCTCCGGGCCGGGTGCTTTCACCGCCGACGTCAATGAGGTCAGCACCTTCGGCCACCATCTCCTCGGCGCGGCGCAGAGCACGATCTATTTGCTGAAATTGTCCCCCGTCCGAAAAAGAGTCGGGGGTGACATTAAGTATCCCCATGATTCGTGGCCGGTCGAGAGTCAGAGACGCGCGTTTCCCAGCCAGGGTTCTTTTCATGCCTCGCCAGCAGCTCCGTCTTCGACAGTGGTAGCAACAACATTCTCGACGGGCGCAGCAACCGGGGAAACCTCTTCACCGAAGACCAATCTCCGCACTTCCGCACCGTCCAGAGTCTCCTTCTCAAGCAGAGCTTCTCCGATGCGGATCAAAGCGTCCTGATGGTCACTCAACAACTTGCGGGTCCGCTGATGATTCTCGGTAACGATGCGACGGATCTCCATGTCGATCTCAACCGCCGTCGATTCGCTGTAATTCTTCATGTGACCCATATCGCGACCGAGAAAGACTTCTCCCTCTTTCTCACCAAAGGAGAGAGGCCCGATCTTGTCGCTCATCCCCCATTCACAAACCATTTTCCTGGCGATATTCGTGGCTCGCTCAATATCATTGGAAGCACCGCTGGTAATTGTCGAGAAGGTTAACTCTTCGGCAACGCGTCCGCCAAGGAGAGCACTGATCATCGTATTCAGCCCTTCACGATTCTCATTGTACTTCTCTTCGAGCGGGAGATACATGGTCACGCCGAGAGCGCGACCCCGCGGGATAATCGAAACTTTATGAACTGGATCCGAACCGGGGATAAGGAACGCAACCAGCGCATGCCCGGCTTCGTGGTAGGCGGTGACCTTCTTGTCTTTATCGGTGATAACCATGGAGCGTCGCTCCGCCCCCATCATCACTTTGTCTTTCGCCAACTCAAAATCGTTCATGCTAACCTGATTCTTGTCGGCACGCGCCGCGAGGAGGGCGGCTTCATTCACCAGATTGGCAAGGTCGGCCCCGGAAAAACCGGGCGTCCCCTTGGCAAGGACTTCAAGATTAACATCGTCAGCCACCGGCACCTTGCGGGCATGGACATCGAGAATCATGCGTCGCCCCTTGACATCGGGACGGGGGACAACCACCTGACGGTCGAAACGACCAGGACGGAGCAGGGCAGGATCCAGGACATCGGGACGGTTGGTCGCAGCAATGAGGATAACCCCTTCGTTCGACTCAAAACCATCCATCTCGACGAGAAGCTGATTAAGAGTCTGCTCGCGTTCGTCATGACCGCCGCCCAAACCCGCGCCGCGATGACGACCGACCGCATCAATTTCGTCGATAAAGATAATACAGGGGGCGTTCTTCTTCCCCTGAACAAAGAGATCACGTACCCGTGATGCGCCGACGCCGACAAACATCTCGACAAAATCAGACCCGGAAATTGAATAGAAAGGGACTCCGGCCTCACCGGCAATCGCCCGGGCCAGGAGGGTTTTACCGGTACCCGGTGAGCCGACCAGCAAAACACCTTTGGGGATCCGCCCGCCGAGACGGGAAAATTTCTTCGGATCTTTGAGAAATGCGACGATTTCTTCGAGTTCTTCCTTGGCTTCATCGATACCGGCGACATCCTTGAACGTGACCGTGCCATCACTCTCGGTAAGCAGCTTGGCGCGGCTCTTACCAAAACTCATCGCCTTGCCGCCACCGGACTGCATCTGGCGCATAAAGAAGATCCAGACGCCGATCAACAGGATAATCGGCCCCCAGGAGATGAGGAGGGTGAACCAGATGCCGCGGTCGTCCTCAGGGCGGGCATTGATCGTCACCCCTTTGGCGCGCAGATCGGGAATCAGTCCGAGATCATTGGGAGCGTAGGTCTTGAATGAGGTGTTATCCTGCATCTTGCCTTCGACATTCGGCCCCTGAATGATGACCTCTTTGACCTGACCTTCCGTCACAGCCACGACAAAGTCCGAATAAGGCAAGACCTTAAGTTCCTGCTTTTTATTGGCGACCATGTCATAAAGCAGGACCATAACCAAAAGAATAACCAGCCACAGTGCAAGATTTTTATAGAATTGATTCAAGGGAACCCCCGTACAAGATTTTTTTCCGCCGGCGAAGCCCGCCGGCGGATGTGGAAAATTCCATGATATTTACCACAAGAAGAAGGGACACTCAAGGCCTTTAAGGCGTTAAAGAGGAATTAGACGGCACATAAACAACCCGCCAGACACCGTAGCCGAAGCGCGGCAGGTAAAGACCTGAACGTCTGATGCCGACAACCCAGAGAATCTCCTCCTTTGTCAGAACATAGAGACTGCGGCGCTCCTCCAGGGTGACTTTCCGCTCCATCAACAACTCTTTAAGACGCTTTCGTCCGGACATCCCCGCCAGACGTAACCGATCGCCAGGCTCCACCCTACGCACAGTCCAGGGGAATGAAAGAGCGGCCGCATCGAATTCCACCACGCCTTCTCCACCGCCCGGCAAAGATTCACCCGGTTCTATCCGCAATACTCCGCCCGAAGGCAGGGGATAGACTCCCGGTCCGGAGATTTCCAGCGACCAGGGGATAGGGGAAGACGCAACCGGCAGCGGAGCTTGCGGACACAGGGAGAATTGATCATAACGGCGGATGGCCCGGACACCGGGAAGGTGGACCTCCCCTTGCGGTGCCGGCGAAGCAAGGAAGAGATCGAGGGTCGCGACGTGGCGGAAGCCGACCTCTTTCTTCGCTTTTTGAGCAAAGCAGGTCAAAAGAAAATGGAGAAGACGATAGCGCTGCGCCGGATGAAGAAGGAGCAGACCGGCAACGCTCAGGCTGACAGATTCCCCGTCTTTCTGTACCAGGAGGGCGGCAAGGCGCGCCGTCTCCTCCTGCCAGTAGTCGTCTTCATGCGCCGCCACCGCGGCGAGACCTCCGAGAGTCGCTTCAATCTGCGGATTCAGAGTGGCAAAGAGCGGCAGAAACTGATGACGAATGCGGTTACGGGTAAAGTTCAGCTCATCATTGCTGGCATCGACCACATACTCTGCCTTGATCTCCTTGAGATAGGCAAGGAGCTCCGCCTTGCTGTAGGACAGAAGAGGCCGGATAAAGAGACCGCGACGGCGGCGCATGCCGGCCAGACCGTGCAATCCGCACCCCCGGCCGAGATGATGGAGGAGAGTCTCCGCCTGATCACCGCGATGGTGGCCGAGGGCAATCGCCGTACAGGCGGATTGCGCCGCGCACTTTTGTAAAAAAGTTTGCCGTGCCAGACGCCCTGCCTCTTCAAGGCCGACCCTTTCCGTCGCCGCCAGGGCCGGGACATCGACCCGTTCGCAGAACAGCGGAATTTGTAGTCGGGCACAAAGGGTACGGACAAAATCGACATCATCGCCACTTTGCGGCCGCATGGCGTGATCAAGGTGGGCGGCAGCCAGAGTGAGTTGCAAGGAGGGGGAAACAGCGCGAAGGAGGTAAAGGAGGGCCACGGAATCGCTGCCGCCGGACAGGGCAATCAGGACGCGTTCCTGCGGGCGAATCAGCCCATCGGCCTGGAGTTGCCGCAGAAAATTGTCGACCAGCCGGGAAGATGACATCATCGCCGCCAAGCAAAAAACCCCCTCTGGAGCAGAGGGGGTTAAAAAAATGGTGGCGGTGCAGAGATTCGAACTCCGGACACTGCGGATATGAGCCGCATGCTCTAACCAACTGAGCTACACCGCCAAGGATTGCTCAAGAAATCGGATGACCCGAAAACGGTGGTCTGTATACCGTGGAGACGTTGTTGCTGTCAAGCTGATTTTTTCCGGGCGTCCCTTCTTTGAACTTTTCTCAAGAAGCCGCTTCCGCCTCGGTGAGATCACCCCGGTATTTCAACTGCAAGCCCCGAAGAAAATTCCTTAGCATCTGATCGTTACACTCGCGGTAGTGATTGTGACCGGGGGCACGGAAGAACGCACTCAATTCGTGCTTGCTGATCTTTACCTTCACCATGGCCATGATTTCCAGGATCTCTTCGGCTTGCAGATTCAGGGCAATCTTCAGCTTCCGGAAGACGATGTTGTTATTCAGGCGCCGCTCCGGGGCCGGTTGCGGACCCTCTTTTTTGCCGCGCTTATCGATAATCAAGCCATTCAGGAAGATCGCCAGTTCGGTGTCGCTGCAAGGCTGTCCCGCCGGATCCCCCTCTTTCTTCAGCCAGGCGCTGACCTGTTCACGGGTGACCGGAAAATCCGCCAGGCCAAAGAGCGCCATCATCGTCGAATCACTGAAATCGAAAATAAAGCGGATCCGCCGTAAGACATCATTATTATCCAAGAGTTGACTCCGTTCTGAAGAGGTTTTTTTCAATGCGGCTGCCAAAGCGCGACGCCAGGACAGGTTTTTTGCTCTGCTGCTTTAATTGCCGGACGGGCTCTCTCCATCCTCATGTTTTAACGGCATGAGCAGCCAGAGGAGGAGATAGATCAAGATCCCGGGGAAAGCAGCACTAAGGATGCTGACCACCACATAAACAAAGCGCACAATCCACGACGGCCAGCCGAAATATTCAGCAAAGCCGCCACAAACACCACCCAGCATTTTATCGGTCTGTGATCGCGCCAATTTTCGTTTCATGCTCACTCCTCCATCTCTTCGTTGTACTGGCTCTCAAACATATCATTGCTCCAGCAGTTGTCCAGGGAGGCTCTCTTTGGGGACGAGGTTGCAGGTTTCGCTCTTGAGGTCGAAGACAATCAAAACCTT
>DIKR01000071.1:97391-151502 GCA_002424625.1 Desulfuromonadaceae bacterium UBA5613 | reverse complement strand
AGTTCCGTCCATTCTCGCGTAACAAATTCAGTCACAAGATTGCGCAGCGTCACGGGGTCAATCTGCTCCACCGGCACAACCACACCCTCTTCGGTCTCTCTCTGTTGCTGATTCTTTTCGATGAGCTTTCTCCATCGCTGTCTGTCGATTCTTGAGGAACTAAGGCTGTTATCTATTCGATAAAATTAAATGAATTTCTGGGGGCGGTGTCGTAGGGGCGAAAAATCTTTCGCCCGATTATGGTTATTGCGTTACACGACGTTAAATCAATAAGCCCAATCTGGCACTGGGTCCGGCTCTTCTATCTCAGCTTTTTTATAGACAAGAGTTGCCCGGCATTTAGGGAATTTGACACAACCCCAAAAGGCTCTCTTCCCATCGACTCCATTCCGCAGGGTCATTTTAATGCCGCACTGCGGACAAGTTGGAGTTCGATAATCCCCGGCGGTGGCGATATTGAGAAGTGTTGCCTGATCTTTTTCGGCAAGGGATTTGATCTTGGCCAGAAACTCCTGCCCGGAAAAGAGCGTAATCAATTTCCCCTCGGCAAAAGTCATGGCTTCCGAAGTGAATGTCCCTGAAGTGATGAATAAACCATTGGCGACCTTCTCGGCGGACATGACTCCATAAAGTTCCCGAACCGGCTTGATACCCACTTTGTAAGTATTCCATGCCTTGCACTGAACGATGCCGAACGGCCGCTCCATGCCCTGCTTGTAAATCCAGATATCGACACCACCGTCGGCACCGATTCTGGTCTCTTTCGGGTCAAAACCAATCAGCCGCAAATATTCGGCGCAAACGGTCTCAAAGCGCTTCCATTCCAGTGCAGCGAGAATCTCTGGAGTCCAGCCGTCGTCAGCCTGTCGGGGCGCCACCGGCACCGGAAGAGCAGTTATTGCGGGTTGACCGGACCGGGAGCCATGATCGAGCGACTTCCTTTCGCCCGGAACGATCGGCCCACCCGTGCGTTTAGGCGCAGGGGCAAGGGGCTTTTTGTCACTGAGGGTTTTGAATGCGGAGATTAGGGAGCCAAGAACAAACGCAAAGGGGAGAACGAACTGACCAAACATCGCCAGAACCCTGATGAGCCCGCCTGTCGCGGCAGCACCCATCTGTGCCGGACCGGTTACCGTGACAGGTGGTCTTATGGACATTTGATGCAGAATCAAATAGGAGACCAAAGCCATGACGAGACCAATCCACCACGGCATTTTACTGACCGTATCAACTAAATCTTCAAACGGACTTGTTCTTCTTCGTGCCATAACATTCACCAATATGATGTGACAAAATATGTTGAATGATTCATTAAAGGGGTCAGCCACTGACAATGGACAAATAAAGTGTCCATTGTCAGTGGCTGACCCCTATCAGATCTCTTCCATCCGCTTGATTTGCTTGTTATTTTCATTCTTTTTTTGTTTCTATTGCTGTTATGCTTTTGGCGTTTTTCAATATTTCTTCAAGCTCATTTTGGGAAATATTTTCTGCATGAATTATCCTTCACTCCGAATTCGGAGCGGTGCTCGGTTATGAACCCGAATATCGATGCGGGTCCGTCGAGAAGATGGCCACTGCTTTTTTTAGAATGTCGCGCTCTCGCTGAAGTCGCTCATTTTCTTTGCGAAGCTGCTTAAGTTCGACTTCTGGCGATAGTGGAGAATTTCCACCGGAAAGAGCGGCCTCCTGTTGGTCGTGGTGCTTTTGTACCCAACCTTTCAAGACGCCATGGGTAATTCCGAGATTTCTTTCCACCTCGCGAATGCCTAGACCATCTTCGGTAACGAGGCGAACGGCCTCTTGCTTGAACTCTGAGTCGTACCTACGTTTGTTTCGCATGAACACACCTCCTGATCTTTAGGATATATGGTGTGTCCTCAAATTTGAAGATAGCTCAACATACTGTGTGGGCACGTTTGAGGTCACAATTTGTGACCTCAAAGATTCGGCAATTTGATATTCCAGATTGGAATATCAAATGCAAAACGCCGCCGATCGGCATTGTTATCTGCTGATCAAGGCGGCGTTAGCGCTGCTGCATTCTGTTTAAACATTCAAGCCCTCTCTCAACCTGCAAATCCCGCCATTAAAAAGAGTCAAAGTTGTACCGTAAAAAAGACAATTATGAAAGTTGAATTATGATATTTCATCCTTGCACTCCCCCCGTCCGGTCATCTTGTCGTACCAGCCCCAGGGGTTTCTCCGTTTGATCCAGACGGGAATAACTAGGATGAGGATAACAAAGGCGAGGCCGAGAAAGATCTGGAGGAAGATACTGCCGGAGAAGAAACTTTTGCCGTAGTAGTTGAGGATGAGGGTACCAGGGGTCATCCCCACCAGCGTACTCAGAGCAAAAGCCTGCAGCGACATCCGCGTCAAGCCGGCGCCGTAACTAACGAGGGCAAAGGAGAAGATCGGTTCGAGACGGGCAAAGAGGATAACGAAGACCAGATGCCGGTCGGCGATACGGTCGCAGAAGGTGATTTCGCGGTGCAGGACACGGGTGATCGCTTCGCGGCCAAGGGAGCGGGCCAGGAGGAAACAGACGATCGCGCCGAGTTCACTGCCGAGCAGGGAGTAGATCGTCCCCCAGAAGGGGCCGAAGAGAGCGCCGCCGGCAATATCGAGAGGAGCATTGGGGACGACGGTGACCATGATCGCAACGACGCGCAGCAGGATAAAGGCCAAGGGCGCCCACCACCCTGCTCCTTGGAGAAGATTCGCAATCCAGTCGGGATCAAAGAGTTCCGGCGGCATCGCCCACCAGACCAAAAGGCCGAGGGCGATGAGAATGAGGACAAGGATTGTCGCCTTGATCCAGGGGAGAAAATTGTTAGTGGAATTAGCCATCTAGCGATCCGGCTCCATAAAAAAACATCAAGGCGGACAGATCCTCTTGTAAGGAAATAATACACGAAAAAATGATAAAATTTCGCTCCCCCCTTGCAAAAGCCTCTGACTCTGGCTATATTTAGCACTCAAACATCAAGAGTGCCAACGGAGGTTTTTCAAGCATGGAACTAGCGCAACTTTCCTTGATGCCCGACACCTTGGATCGTTACATGAGTGAGATCAATCGCCTTCCCCTGCTGTCGCGGGATGAGGAGACCACTCTGGCACGACGCTGGCGCGATCATCAGGACATTGACGCCGCCCACCAGCTCACCTGCGGTCATCTGCGTTTTGTCGTCAAAATCGCCAACGAATACCGTTCCTACGGCATGCGCCTCCTCGACCTCATTCAGGAAGGGAATATCGGCCTGATGCTGGCGGTGAAAAAATTCGATCCCGAGCGCGGCATTCGCCTCATTACCTATGCTGTCTGGTGGATTCGTGCCTACATCCAGAACTTTATCATTCACTCCTGGTCACTGGTCAAGATCGGCACCACCCAGGCGCAGAAGAAACTCTTTTTCAAACTCTCCCAGGCCCGCGAAGCGATTCGTAACCTCACCGGCGACGCCGATGCCGAAGAGATCGGTCGCCACCTGGAGTTACGCGGCGCGGCGGTCGAAGAGATGAGCGGCCGCATGTCCGGACGCGACAGCTCCCTCGACCTTGCCCGCTTTGAGGGGGCGGAGGAGACCTTTCTCGATCATCTTCCGGATGAGCGGGAAAATCAGGAAGAAGCGTTGATGCGCCGCCAGGAGGAGACGCGGCGGGAAGCGACCATCGCTGCTGCCCTCTCTGCCCTCAATGAACGGGAACGGCACATTGTCCATGAGCGCATCCTCGCGGAAGTGCCACGCACGCTGCAGGATGTTGCCGATGAATACGGTATCAGTCGCGAACGGGTCCGCCAGCTCGAAAAGAACGCCATGGAGAAGCTGCGCAAACTACTGGCACCGGCGGCTTAATTCTGGGGGCGGTTCGTGAACCGCCCCTTTCCCTTTTTTTTCATTTCACCCCACCTGCCAGCGCCGCAGCGCCAGAATCTCTCCCTCAGACGCCATGGTCCCGACATATCCCGGCGCCAGCCAGAATGTTTGCCATTGCCAATCCCCCGCCTCATCCTCTGCTGACCCGGAAAACCCCTGCCCCTGCCCTTTGAGCAGCGCTTCCTTGCGCGTCCAGAGCCGATAAAATCGCCGCCGGCGTTGTGCTATCGGGGCCGCCAGGAGGAGTGCATTCTCGGCCGCGGTAAAGAACCTCGTTGTCAACACTTTATAATCGAGCGCAGGATCGATCCTTTCGAGATCGACGCCGATGGCCGCATCGGCACGAAGAGCAAGGAGTGCCCAGTCGCCGGAGTGGGACAGGTTGAATTGCAGAGCGTTGCCCGTCAGCGCCGGCTTGCCGTGCTTGCCGCAGGTCAAAGCCATGGCAGCCGGATCCACATGCAGATAAGAAGCGAGAATCTGGCGCAGACGGCCGCGGCCGACGATGAAATCCTGTGCTTTGCGGCGATCAAGCAAGCGTTCAGCGCGTTGCAATTCGTCAGAGGAAAGGAGAGTGTGGAGGAGGGAAAATTCTTCGGCTGAAGGCGTGAGGGGGATGCGCCAGAGGTGAACCTCCCCCGGGGGCAAAGAGCGCGTGGCGGGGGGCGAAGGCCAGAGGGTCATCGTGCCAGCCACGTCTGCAGTCTCTCCATCCCGGCGTCGAGGGAGACCTCCGGATGGTAACCAAAGTCACGGCGGGCCGCACTGATGTCGAACCAGTGCGCCGTCGAAAGTTCACGAGCAACAAAACGGGTCAGGCGCGGCTCGCTACTGATCCGCAGCGCCGCGTAACTCTTCTCCAGCGTCCAGCCGATGGCGTAGGCAAGACCGGGAGAGATGGTGCGGGTGACCGGCGCCAGGCCGCCGGCGGCGAGGATGCGATTGACCATCTCCCAAAGGGGAATCGGCTCCCCCTGCGACAGGAAGTAGGCGCGACCGGCGACTTGCGAACCGATCGCCAAAGTATCGGCCGCAAGGAGATGGGCAGCAGCGGCATTATCGATATAGATGGTATCGACCAGACAGGGCCGGGTGCCGATGCGGCGCAGCGCCCCCTGGCGGCCGCGGGCAAGGATGCGCGGCACGAGGTGGTTATCCTCCGGCCCCCAGATCAGATGCGGCCGCAGGGCCACGGTCGCGAGCTCGGGTCCATTGCTGCGCAGCACGAGAATCTCCGCTTCGGCCTTGGTCTGCGGATAAGGGGCATGAAAATGTTGTGGATAAGGGACTGACTCATCGACCCCTTCCATGTCGCTGCCGTCGAAGACCACACTCGGCGAGCTGGTATAAACGAGGCGACGAACACCATGGCGGCGGCAGGCAGCGATGACATTTTGCGTGCCGATGACGTTGGCCTGATAAAACTCGGCATAGGGCCCCCAGATCCCGGCCTTGGCGGCGACGTGATAAACAATATCGCAACCAGCCACCGCGGCGGCAACTGCGGTCGGGTCGTGAAGCTCGCCGCAGCAATGTTCGACGCCAAGCGCGGCCAGCTCCGGATGGGGGGTGCGCGAAAAGGAACGGACGACATCGCCGCGGGCGCGCAGCAAGCGGACAATCGCCTTGCCGAGGAAACCGCCGCCGCCGGTGACCAGCGCCTTCATGGCGTCACCTGGGTAGCGGCCCACAGCGCCAGCTTCTCACGGAAGATCTTGGCATTATGACGGATATCGACGGGGAAGGCGGGGTGAAAGAGGAAGGTTTCGATCGTCTGCGTCTGGCTATGCTGCTGTCCGAGGACGCAGAGTGCGGCGCGGATCGCAGACTGTTGCGCCGGATCGATCCCTTTTTCCAGCTCGACACAAAGGACCGGACGCTGTTTGCCGGAAGGACCGATGCCAACCAGGGCCGTGCGGTAGACCGCCGGGTGGGCATTGAAGATCCCTTCACAGGGGACGGTGAAGAGAGGGCCGTTTTCGGTGACAACCCGGTGCGACTTGCGACCGCAGAACCAGATTCGCCCGCTTTCGTCGCGATAGCCGAGATCGCCCATGCGGTGATAGAACCCCCCGGCCGGAGCAGCGATCTTGGCGAGCGCCGTCGAAGTCGGGCGATTATGGTAGCCCCGCGTCACCTGCGCCCCCTTGACGGTAATCTCGCCGATGGCACCGGGGGCAACTTTCAGCGAGTCATCCCAACGCGAAATCGGTTCATCGCTGATAGCAATGATCTCCAGCTCAATACCGGCGACCGGCCGGCCGACACAGACCCCCTGCCCCTGCTCGGTCAGAGCCCGGGTCTCAGCGAGGATCTCGGCACTGCCGATAGAGCAGACCGGCAACGCCTCGGTGGCGCCGTAGGGAGTGAAGATCTGCGCCGGGGCATCAAGCATGGCCGCAAAGCGCTCCAGCACTGTTGCCGGCACCGGCGCCCCAGCGGAGATGACCCGCTGCAGACTCGGCAGCTTGATCCCGTGCTCGCGACCATAAAGGCTGACGCGATTAATCAGGGCCGGCGAGCCGAACATGCTGGTGATCTCGAAGGTCTGGATGGCAGTGATGATTTTGCGCGGATCGACGAGGGCCGGCCGGGTAAAGTCCATCTCCGGCAGGACCGAGGTCATCCCCAGCGCCGGGGCAAAGAGGGCAAAGAGGGGGAAGGTCGGCAGATCGATTTCGCCGGGCTGAATATTGTAAAGATCACGCAGCGCTGAAACCTGAGCGCTGAAGTTACCGTGGCTGTAGACCGCTCCCTTAGGGACGCCGGTGCTGCCGCTGGTAAAGAGGATCGCCGCAGTTTCGTCGGCAGCGGTGGCGGCCATGGTATAGGAGCGATCGCCGGGACTGGCAGCGAGAAGTCGCTTCAGGGTTGTCCCTCCCCAGAGGCGGAGCGCGCCGATCGTGAGGAGGACCTTGATCGTCGGCTTCCCCCAACCGAGGAGACAGCGGGCGAGGTGCGCCTTGGGGATGCCGATAAAAGCGGTCGGCTCGGCCTCGGCGATACAGACTTTGAGATTCTTGATCCCCATCCCCGGATCGATGAGGATGGGGATCGCTCCGACCTTGAAGAGGGCAAAGGTCAGGGCAAAAAATTCCGCGCTCGGCGGGACCATGAGGACTGTGCGGACGCCACGAACGATGCCAAGGGATTCGAGAGCGTGGGCGATACGATCGCTGTCCTGGTCGAGTTGGGAATAGCTGGTGCGGGTGTAGCGGGGAGAGCCGTCCGGATGGTGGCCGACCGGGCAATAGATCGCCACGGTCTCGGGCTGAAGGCGGGCCATCTTTGGCAGGTGGGCGGCGATATTGGTGAAAGGGCTCACCATCCTCTTATTCGGGGCTGGGCAGGGGGTGGTGGCTCAGGAACTGCTGGATCAGCGGGACAATCTCTTCCTGGGCGTCTTCAAGGATGTAATGGCCGCAATCGGGGTAGGAATGGACTTCCGCCGCCGGGAAACGCCGTTGCCATTCATCACGGAAATGGTGATCGAAGACAAAATCGCGCTCCCCCCAGCAGATCAGCATCGGCAGCGCCGCAAAACGGTGCAGACCGTCCGCCACTTCCTGGATCAAGGAAAAGCCAGGATCGTCGGGAGAGAGAGGGATATCCTGGACAAAGCGCAGAGTGGCGATACGATGGTGCCAGGTATCGTAGGGGCTGCAATAAGCATCGCGCAGCTCTTTGCTCAGCGGGTGACGTTTGCAGCCGACGCGCGCGGCCAAGCGGGCAAAGGCATTGAGTCCCTGGACGAGAAAGACGCCGAACTGGGTGTCGCGACAGATCTTCAGGGCGAGGGGAAACTGCTTGGCCGCCGGGAGCGGGAAAGCACCGGTATTGAGAATGACCAGCCGGGCAATGCGCTCGGGGTGGCGCGAGGCGTAGGCCATACCGATCATCCCCCCCCAGTCGTGGAGGACAAGGGTAATCTTCTCACGCAGACCGAGAGCTTCGAGGAGAGCTTCGAGATCATCGACGCGCTGCTTCAGGGTAAAGGAGTAGCCGGAATCGACCGGTTTGTCGGACAGACCGCAGCCGATATGATCAGGGACGATCACCCGATACTGGTCGCGCAGGGCAAGGACGAGATTGCGGTAGTAAAAGGACCAGGTCGGGTTGCCATGAACCATGACCACGGTTTCGCCCTGACCTTCATCAAGGTAGTGGTACTTCAAACCATTCAGATCGTGATAATGCCCCGAAAAGGGGTAAAGGGATTTTTTTACCATTGGATCCCCAACATCAGGCAGTTGAGACCGCTGCCGATGCCGAGGAAACCGACGATATCGCCGGGGAGGAGAACATCACGCTCCTTGGCGAGGGCGGCAGTCACCGGCAGAGAGACCGTCCCCATATTGCCGAGGAATTCATAGGTGGTGAAGTCCTTCTCCAGCGGCACGCCGATCGTCTGTAAAATCAGCTTCTGGTGGGCATTGCCGACCTGATGACAGATAACCTTGTCAATCTGCTCAGTGGTCAGATCCAGCTCCTTGAGCAGCGCATCCCAGGTGCGTTTGCCGAGTTCGACGCCATGCTTCATCACCGCCACCGCATCGGTCTGCATGTAGGGGACGTGATTCTCGACAGAATTGGATTTGATCCCCCAGCGACAGAGTTTATGGTGCTGCGGCTCGGCGAGATTGACGCCGCCGAGGAGTTTCGGCCGCCGTGCCGGAGTAAAGGAGCCATCGGTGAGCAGGACCGCCGCTGCCCCGGAACCGCCGGTAAAGGTGGCAAGGGAGGTGGTAAAGAGCTCCATGCTCGGATTTTCGTTCATCTTCTTGATCATGACCTCGTTGATCTCGCGGGAGCTTTCGCAAGCCACAACCAATCCGGCGCGGATCTGGCCAAGTTCGATGCGATTGGCAATATCAAGAACGCCGTTGAGAATGCCGAGACAGGCATTGGAGATGTCGTAAATAGCGGCGGCGCCGTGGACACCGAGGGCGGACGCCACCGGACAAGCGGTGGCCGGCTCGAAGTTCTCGCGACAAACGCCGGCATAAACGACCGCGCCGATATCCTGCGGGGTAATATTCCGCCCTTGCAGCGCCTTGCGGGCAGCGGCGATCGCTCCCAGCGACACCGGAGTATTCGGCTTCCACCAGCGTCGCTCGCGGATGCCGGTCAGGGTTTCAAGTTGCCCGGGCGCAATATGCAGCGCTTCATACATCGGTTTAAGGCGCTGTTCCAGCTCCGTCGAAGTGACGACGATCGGCGCCAATTCATAACCGACTGATTCTATATAGACTCGTGAATATCTCATGAACCACCATTGGGGGGTAAATTGTTTTGGCTGTTATACCTGTTGCGGCGCCGGCAATCAAGAATTACCGCGGCGAGAAAAGAACTTTTGCAGTTGACGACTCAACGGCCAAAAAGAAAACGCATCGCCTGCTCCACCACCACTACCTGCTGTCCGGCAAAAATAACCAGGAGAAAATTCACCATCGGCGCGATCACCGCTTTCCATAAGCCGGTGAAATAGATCAGGACAATGACCAGTAAAAAGCCAAAAGGTTCAATCCGCGACAAGGTATAGGCCTGGCGGGGCGGAAGGAGGCCCATCAGAACCCGTCCGCCATCCAGCGGGGGAATCGGCAGCAGATTAAAGAGGGCGAGGAGGAGATTGACATACAGACCAAAGCCGAGCATCAGCGAAATCGCTTCGAGAGAACGGGATTGCAGCGACAGCATCCCGAGGAGATGCAGACCCAGAGCGCAGAGTGTCGCCAACAGCAGGTTGGCGATTGGACCGCCAAGCGCCACCAGGATCATGTCGCGGCGGGGATTACGCAGATTACTGAAGGTCACCGGCACTGGTTTGGCCCAGCCAAAACCGAAGATCAGCAGGGTGATCGTCCCGACCAGATCAAGATGCTTTACCGGATTAATCGTCAAGCGTCCGAGAAGCCGCGCCGTCGGATCACCAAAGTGATCGGCAACCAGCCCGTGCGCCACCTCATGAGCGGTGATGGCGAGCAAAGCCGGGACGAGCATGATCGAGAGTTTGGCAAAGAAGTCTTCCATAGGGTCCTTTAATCCTTTAGCAATAGATCTTCCGAAACAATTCAGAAAGACATTAAAGCACAGAAGCGAAGCGTTTTTTCACAAAAGATATTTCATCGCCGCGACTCTCCACCTCGGCATCAAGGCGGGCAAAGCGCAGAGCATCCAGGATTTCCCGATAAATCGGGCCGGGAGCAAAGCCGAGTTTACGGAGATCGTCTCCGGTCAACTCGGGATGAACCGTGCGCAGATGAATGAGGTACTGCGAGATCCAGCGGCGGATTTCGTCGTCAGCGCGGGCACTGAGATACAGAAGGACGGTCGTCGAGCAGCTCGCAAACCAGCGATAGATTTCGCTGGCCCGCGGCCGGGGCGCACGCTTCTTCTTTCGGGTCAAGCGGGTCAACAGTCCATGTGCCTCAGTGCGGCCGGCAAGAAGGTCGTGACGTTGACTTTCCGGCATGCGCAGCCGCTCGATCATCTCCTCCATCTCGGCATCATCGAGATGCGAGGTCAGACAAAGGAAGTAGACCTGCCACGGCTCGACCACTTCGCCGGTATACAAGAGCTGATACCAGTTCAGCGTCTGTTCTGCCGCCGCAAAGAGCTTGGCAATCTTTTCGGTCAGTACCAGATTCTTTTGCACATAGGGCAGGAGACCGTAGTTCGCGAGCTGCCGGAGAATCGGCAGCGGTTCTTCTTCCTGCAAGATGGTGATGAGCTCATTACGCAGCCGCGCGCCGCTGATCCTGGCGACAAAACCGAGGCGGACCGCACTGCGCAGCAGAGATTCGGTGTGGGGGCCGATGTTGAAGCCCAGACGCTGCGCGAAGCGGATGGCACGAAAGACCCGGGTCGGGTCTTCGATAAAGCTGAGATTGTGCAGGATCCGGATCACCCGGTTGTCCAGATCGAGTTGTCCGCCAAAGAAATCGTACAACTCCCCGAAGCGCCCCTGATTCAAAGCGATGGCCAGAGTGTTGATGGTAAAGTCGCGGCGGTAAAGATCGAGTTTAAGGGAAGCCTCCTCAACACTGGGAAGCGCCCCCGGCTGCAGATAGTACTCCATCCGGGCCGAGGCTACATCGATTTTGAAGTGGTCGGGACAGATGACCACCGCCGTGCCGAACTTGGCGTGGGTCCGCACCCGCCCCGCTAACGCCGCAGCCAAGGCCTCGGCAAAGACGATCCCCTCCCCTTCGACGACGAGATCGAGATCAAAATTCTTTTTGCGCAACAGAAGATCACGGACAAAACCGCCGACGAGATAGACCGCCACAGACAATCGATCAGCGACCGCTGCAACCGACTCCAAAAGCTCCATGATTTTCGGCGGGAGGCGGTCGCGCAGCAACCGTTCAATCGGACGGCGTTTGAAGAGGGCGCCGCCATGCACCGCTGCTCCCTGCACCGGCAGAGCGCGTTGCCCGGAGACGAGATGACGCAACAGGTCAGTGCGGGTGATGGCGCCGGCCAGTCGCCCGCTGTCGACCACCGGCACAAAACGTTGATCGCGGCCGGTCATCAACTCTTTGAGTTCAACGACCGGAGTTTGCGGCCCCACCACAAAAAAGTCCCGATTCATGAATTCATCGATGGCGGTCCCTGCAAGTCCATGCTGTGCGGCCTTATCGACCGTCTGACGGGTGAGAATGCCGACGACCGCACCCTCGGCCAGGACTGGCGCAGCATTGACGTTGTAACGGGTGAGGAAATCGCGTGCCGCCTGAATCGTCGTGCCGCTTTCCACGGTTTTGACCGGAACGCTCATCAGATCCTCGGCCCGCCAGAGCGGAGTGACATGCCGGGTCAAGATCATCGGCAGCATCTCCAGGACTTGAATCAAAGTAAAGTTAGAAACCGTGGCCGAGGCGGCCTGGGCGTGCCCGCCGCCGCCGAATTCTGCCAGGATATCGTTCATCGGCACTTCGCTGCGCCGCGAACGCCCGACGAGAATAATCCGGTCGCCCATTCGGATCACGAGAATAATCGCGTCCAGACTCTCCATATCCTTGATTTTGTGCGCCAGTGTCGCGACATCGCCGACAAAATCCGGCGAACTGGCATGAGCGATACTGACGTCGATGCCGTTGATATTGAGGGCCTGCCGGGATTGAATGAGCGCATGCAGGAGTTCGACCTGATCTGCCGTCATCTCTTGCACGAGATTTTCAGCAACGACACTGAGTTCGGCACCATGACGCAGGAGGAAGGCAGCGGCGTGATAATCACGCTCAGTCGTGGAGGTAAACTGCAGGCTGCCGGTATCTTCATAAAGACCGAGCATCATCGCGGTCGCGTCACTCGGCGTCGGAACGATCCCCTGCTCCTGAAAGAGTTCGCAGAAGATCGTCACCGTCGCTCCGACTGCGGCAATCCGGGCAATCGCCGGACGAAGTTCATTCCCTTTCTCGGGGTGATGATCGTAAAGATGCAACTCCACCCCGCTGCGGCGGGCAACTTCGGCAAAGGGGCCAATACGCTCCACCTGGCTGACATCGACGAGGATCAAACGATCGATCGCCGCCAGATCGACCTCGCGGATCCTGCTGAAGAGCGCGGCGCAATCGTCGTGCTGCGCCAGGTAAGCGCTGACTCCCTTTTCCTGCGCGCCAGGGAAGACCAGCAAAGCTTGCGGGTAAAGGCGCCGCGCCGCGACCATCGCTCCGAGACAATCGAAATCAGCATTGACATGGGTCGTAATCAGATCCATTCACAACGCCTTTTCATGATGGAGAAGAAAGATCTTGGTGGCGATACCGTCGCCGCCGGAATAACCGGTCAGGGCGCCATTGGCGGCGATCACTCGATGGCAGGGGAGGATGATCGGTAAGGGATTGCGCGCCATGATCCCGCCGACGGCGCGGGCGGCAGCGGGCTGACCGGCACGACGGGCAAGTTCTCCGTAAGTGACTGTTTCCCCATAAGGAACATCGCGCAACGCCATATAAACCTGTGCTGTAAAGCCCTGCCAGCGGGAAAAATCAAGCGGGACCGTAAAGGTCCGCAACCCGCCGGAAAAATATTGATTTAGCTCCTGTCGCGCCAGCAGTAGGTGTGGATTGTCCGGTTCTTGCTCAATGATCGTATCCTCATTCCACGATAAGGAATGAAGACCTTGATCGCCGGCAACCAGTCGGATCATTCCAATCGGAGTATCGAGAGAACAGCACGGAGACATAAGTGCCTTTCAAAGAGGAAATAAATATTCTTGACAACTAAAAAAGAAGGATTATTATTGATTAATTCATTATTCTATCACCGTAACCTACCGATTAAATGATAAAATTCAAGATTAATTCAATTATTTTAACTTGACAGAGTTCCATTCTAATGCTATATGCATACACAAGTTTAACGACATGTCTACTATTCGGAGGTAACGACCTTGGCTAATCACAAATCATCAGAAAAACGGATTCGGCAGACCGCCGTACGGACCGCCCGTAACACTCATATCCGTTCAACCATGCGGACCTATGTTAAACAAGTTCGGGAGGCTGTCGCCGAAGGAAACATTGACGGGGCAAAACTTGCTCTGGCAAAAGCGATTCCCTGCATCGACAAAGCCGCGACTAAAGGGGTGATTCACAGCGCCACCGCCAGTCGCAAAATTTCACGCCTGAGCAAACTCGTCAACGATTTGACCTGATCGCCAAACTATCAGCGTTAATCCAGGGCCATTCGCAAGAATGGCCCTTTTTTTATTCGGTGCACAGGGCCAGGACCAAGCCTTCGAGCATTGCCGCCGGATGGGCGCCGGCCGACTTGAGAGCAAGATCGGTTGTCAGCAGGCGTTCAAAGGCCTGACGCATCTGCTCCGCATTAAAATTACGCGATTGCCGGATCAAACCATCCAGGAAATAAGGATTCACCCCCGCGACCTTGGCGATTTCACCCTTGGAACGCTTCTGTGCCACCATCTCCCCGACTTTGCATAGATTGCGCATATGCCGCGTCACCATATTCAGAATCAGCAGAGCAGCCAGACCTTCGTCAAGGATACGCCCCACCAGTGCGACCGCTTGGGCCGTCTGTCGCTCACCGATGGCATCATTCAGCGCAAAGACTGTCTCCTGCCGACTACCCGTCACCACCGCCTCGACATCAGCAACATCGGCAAGGGCTTTCCCACCGAGATAGAGGGCCAACTTGACTAGTTCAGTCTCAACTTCCTGAAGATTGGCACCGACACGACGACAAAAGAGAGTGAGGCCGGCATCGGTCAAGGTCAGATGATTTTGCCTGGCCAGATCACGAATCGCCGCCGGCAGCTGGTTGTCATACAACTTCTTAAACTCAACCATCTCACCATGCTTCTTGAAATCGATGAAGAATTTTCTCCGGGCATCGATCTTTTCGCCGACAAAGATCAAAAGTGTCTCAGGCAAGGGATGCTGAAGATAGCTCTGCAGGCCTTCAAGCTCGGCAGCAACAATCTGATGGGCGCCTTTGACAAGCACGACTCTGCGCGGAAAGAAGACGGGATAGGTGCGAACCGTATCAAGGAGTTTGGCGGCAGAAAATTCTTTGGGGTGGAAGATGGTGAGATTGAAGTCCCGCGCGTCCAAGGGGATCGCTTTGTCGAGAAGGTGTTGCAGAGTGCGTTCTAGCAGGAACTGTTCCTCCCCGTAGAGGAAGAGGAGCGGAGGAAAGTGGCCGTTCGCAATAACCCGCTCAAGCTCGGCAACAGTCATGCTCTTTATTTGCCTCCGCTCCAGAAAAGCGCATCTGTGACCTGGACATAAAGATCGTTCGCCAGGCGTTCGGCACTCTGCTGCATGACCAGGTCGGGATTGTTGCCGGTATAATCCTGGCTCGTCGATAATGTCCCACGCCAGACCATTTCGCGCGCGGCGCCGGGACGGCGCAGGGTCGAGCGGACGGCCAGATCCGCCCGGTAAGCACTGATGGTGTCAGTCTGGCTGTAGGCAATCGGCGCGGTATCGTAAAGGGTGATTGCCCCGCCCAGGAGGAGATCGGCCTGAGCAGGATTTTCAACGATGGAGAAGAGGGGGCTACGGGCAAAGCGCTCAATGACCTGCACCGTCAGGACATCGTTGGCAAAAGCGCGGTGCGTATCATTGGCAAAGAGCTCGACATAAAGGCGCGGCCGCTCAGTCACGGCAGCTTCCCTACCTTCGAGGTGATAGCCGCACGCGCAGCAACTAAGGAGGAGCAAAACCGAGACCAGTAACTTGACCAGAAAACCCTGTCGCATCCGCTTAACCGATCACGACATTGACGAGGCGGTTCGGTACGACAATCACATTGCGAATCGTTTGCCCAGCCAGGGCCCGCGCAACATTGGCTTCAGCCAAAGCCTGCACTTTGACCTCTTCATCGCCTAAATCGGCGGCAACAGTGATCCTGCCGCGCATCTTGCCGTTAACCTGAACAACTATGACCTTTTCGTCATCAACGATCGCCTCGGCATCCCACACCGGCCAACCCGCTGCTTCCAGCCCTTCGGCATGGCCAAGATGACTCCACAATTCTTCAGTGACATGCGGCACAAAGGGAGCAAGCAGACGCACGACCGTCTCCACCGCCTCACGCATCACAGCCGGGCAAGTGGTCTTTCCCTCAAAGGCGCTGATGCCATTGACCAGTTCCATGATGGCAGCGATTGCGGTATTGAAATGGAAACGACCGTCGATATCCTCGGTGACCTTGCGAATCGTCCGATGGGTCAGACGCCGCAGGTTGCGGGCGGGCCCGTCCTGTTCAAAACCGCCCGCAGCAACGAGATGGCGATGCTCAAAGACCAAACGCCAAACCCGGTTCAGGAAGCGATAACAGCCGTCAACACTTTGATCATTCCACTCCAGATGCTTCTCCGGAGGGGCAGCAAAGAGGGAGAAGAGACGGGCGGTATCTGCCCCGTACTGAGCAATCAGTTTATCCGGGTCGACGACATTCTTCTTCGACTTGCTCATCTTTTCAGTGCGCCCCGCCAAAGCAGGAGTTCCACACTTCAAGCATTGCCCCTCGACGACCTCTTCCGGATAAAGCCAGCCATGGGTGGGGCAGGATTGCGTTTCCTTGCAGACCATCCCTTGCGTCAGGAGATTGGTGAAGGGTTCATCCGCCGCCAGAAAGCCGAGATCACGCATGACCTTGCAGAAGAATCGAGCGTAAAGAAGGTGCATGACCGCATGTTCGACGCCGCCGATATACTGATCGACCGGCATCCAGTAATCGACCTGCGCCTTATCGACCGGCGCATGCGTCGCCTGCGGCGAACAGTAACGGGCAAAGTACCAGGAACTTTCAACAAAGGTGTCAAAGGTATCAGTATCGCGCCGCGCCGCCTTACCGCACTTGGGGCAGAGTACCTCGACAAATTTCGCGGACTTGGCAAGAGGACTGCCGCCTTCTCCGGTAAAGGGAACATCGGTCGGCAGGATCACAGGCAGATCCTTTTCCGGGACCGGGACCATGCCGCAATCATCGCAGTAGATGATCGGAATCGGTGTTCCCCAGTAACGCTGCCGGGAAACCCCCCAGTCGCGCAGGCGATAATTGACCGTCTTCTTGCCGATCTTACGACGCTCCAGCACATCGGCAATCGCTTCCTTTGCCGCGTCATTCGCCAAGCCGTCAAACTCGCCGGAATTGACCAGATGGCCAGGGCCGGTCCACGCTTCGGTCATCGATTCCGGGTTGAGCAGCACCCCTTGCGGCTCAATGACCACCACCATCGGCAGATCAAACTTGCGGGCGAATTCGAAATCGCGTTGATCATGAGTCGGCACCGCCATGACCGCACCGGTGCCGTAATCCATCAGCACAAAGTTGCCGAGATAGATCGGCATCTTATGCGCGGTGACGGGATTAATACAGTAAGAGCCGGTAAAGACTCCTTCCTTCTCGAAATCGTCACTGCTGCGCTTGATCTTGTCCTGGGTTTTCACCTTGGCGATGAAAGCTTCGACTTCAGCGCGGCGCTCCGGCACCGTCAACTCCAGCGCCAGAGGATGCTCGGGAGCCAGGCTCATGAAGGTGGCGCCGAAGAGCGTATCCTGCCGGGTGGTAAAGACCCGGATCGCCTGAGCGCGGCCGGCGACCGGAAAATCGATTTCACAGCCGATGCTGCGGCCGATCCAGTTGCGCTGCATGGTCAAGACCGTCTCCGGCCAGCCCGGGAGATGGTTGGTCGCTTCGAGCAGCTCTTCGGCATAAGCGGTAATGCGAAAGAACCATTGCTCCAGCTCTTTTTGCTCAACCTTACTGTCACAGCGCCAGCAACCGTCATCCTCTACCTGCTCGTTGGCGAGGACGGTCTGGCAGGAAGGGCACCAGTTAACAAAGGAACTTTTTTTGTAAGCCAGTCCCTTTTCGAACATCTGCAAAAAAATCAACTGCTCCCAGCGATAATAATCCGGATCGCAGGTGGCCAGCTCCCGGCTCCAGTCATAGGAAAAACCCATCGACTTGAGTTGGGTGCGCATATTAGCAATATTTTCGAAGGTCCACTTCGCCGGATGAATGTTGTTCTGAATCGCCGCGTTCTCTGCCGGCATGCCAAAGGCGTCCCACCCCATCGGATGCAGGACATTGAAGCCGCGCAGCCGCTTGAAGCGGGCCACAACATCACCGATCGAATAGTTGCGGACATGCCCCATGTGGATGCGGCCGGAGGGGTAGGGAAACATTTCCAGGAGATAAAATTTGGGGAGGGGCGAAGACATTTCGGCAACAAACGTTGACTGCTCTTCCCAGAACAGTTGCCACTTTTTTTCGATATCCGCCGGGGTATAACGCTCCTGCATCTTCATTTCTCCACTCAACTTCATTTAATCGCCCCAGAAAACAGGAATACCGGCCAGGCCGGTATTCTCGCTAGACAATCAGGACAAAGAGAACAGGTTCAATTCATCCCTCGGTGCAATGACAGGACCCATCAGTTACAGCGCGGAAATCCTGACTATTTGGCGCGGTAGGTAATCCGGCCACGGGTCAAATCGTAGGGGGAAAGTTCAACGGTGACCCGATCGCCGGGAAGAATACGAATATAAAATTTGCGCATCTTTCCGGAAATATGCGCCAAAACAACATGACCGTTGTCGAGCTTGACGCGGAACATGGCATTAGGCAAGGGCTCAATGACCGAACCTTCTACTTCAATTGCTTCTTCTTTAGACAAACGTTCCTCCGTCAAACACAGGGTGTAGATCCAGACAAGGTTGAGTGTATAGCATGATTTTTCTGTAGATTCAACTTGTTTGCTTTACGCAGCACGTTTAGGCGGGCAGATTCAGCAAGCGCCTGGTCACATCAAGGATCTGGGTTGTCTGGATCGGTTTGGTAATATATGCATTTGCCCCCAATGCAATGGCCCGCTCTTTGTCCTCGCTGGCACCCTCAGTGGTAATAATCACGATCGGTACAGCGGCATAATTGGGGTCGCTTCGCACCAGACTGACCAACTTGAGGCCATCCATAATCGGCATATTGATGTCAGTCAGAATCATATCAAATTTTGTCGCGGAGAGTTTTTTTAAACCGTCAACCCCATCCCCCGCCTCGACGATAGTGAGTCCCCGGATCCGTTTCAAAGCAAAGACGATCAATTGCCGCATGGTCGGAGAATCTTCTACGATCAACACATTATAGTTAGACATAGTCGTGGCTCCTGTTAACGATTACTTGGTCAGAAGATCAATAAAACCTTGGATTGTCGAAAGCTTACGTTCTGACTCCGAATAAAGCTTGGAAGAGAAGATGGCCGTGGCCGCATGCCCCGCCAGAAGCGTAAAGAGTTCGTAATCCACCTCGGCAAACTTCGGTTTTTGCACGAGAAGTTTATAGATAACAATCACGCCGATCACGCGCTCTTTGATCTTCAGGGGGATGACAACGAGGGGATGGTGGAAATCACGCTCATAGTTATCCATCTGATCGATAAAGTAATTCTCACCGGTCTTGGCCATCTGCCCGACCAGACCGTCACCGATGGCGATCGCAGGAACTTCGGAGATTTCAAGCCCTTCGGTCATGACCGCCTGCAGCTTATTGGTCTTTTCATCGAGCAACATGATGGCAAATTCTTCAGCGCCAATCAGATTGATGATAATCTCGGTAATAACCTGCAAGACTTCGCGAAAGTCGAGGGTGGAATGCAACTGATAAGAAGCGATGTACAAATTCGCCAACATGTTGTTTTCATTTTCGATCTCAACATAGCGATTGGCGAAGTCGGCATTCTCTTCTTCGACCCTCCGGGCGCGGCCGAGAATCTCTTCCTTTTGCTGTTCGAGTTCCTCGATCCGTTTTCGCATACGGATGGTTTCCTCGTTATCGGCATTGCTGCCGCTCTTTAACTGACCTTCAAGCTGAAGGAGAGAGAAACGCAGCCGCTCATTCTCCTTGAGCAGATCCTGGGTAAAATCCGCCCCTCTCTTAAAAACCTGTAGAAACTCTTCAGCGCGACGGCTGGCGCTCTTGTCGTCGTCCTGTTCACTCATAAAGTGATCTCCTTCCTTATCGGTGTACAAGAAATTGCTTACCATGAATTTAAAGACCGCTCTTGCGCATTATTTCTCCACAGACCAAAGCCAGGGGGACGACTGTATCGACACATCCGGTCGCAATCGCTTCCTTGGGCATACCAAAGACCACACTGCTCTCTTCCGATTCAGCAATCACGGTCCCCCCCGCCTTTTTAACCGCCATAACTCCCTGGTGGCCGTCATTCCCCATCCCGGTAAGAACAACCGCAACGGTGTTGGCGGCAAAGGTTTCCGCGGCCGAGGTAAAGAGAACATCGACAGAGGGAACATACCGCTGTGCCGGGGATGGGTTGACCACTCTGATCCGGATCTCGTGCCCGCTTCGCTCAAAGACCAGGTTCTTCCCGCCGGGAGCAATAAAGACCTTCCCCGGCAGGACCAGATCCCCATCGGCGGCCTCAGAGATCGTCAGTGCCGAAAGCTTGTTCATCCGCTCGGCAAAAGCCCGGGTGAACCCCGGGGGCATGTGTTGGGCGATAGCAAACGCCACCGGCAGGGGCTCGCGAATGGCGGAAAAGATCGTTTGTAACGCTGGCGGCCCCCCGGTTGAAGCGCCGATAACGACCAGGGCTGTCGTTTGTTTGACGCTCGAAAATTGCTCTCCACTTTTACGGGCGGCGATGCTCAGCGGCACCAGGGTCTCAACCTGGCGGTTGCGTTGCAGCACTTTGCTCATGTCGGCCCGGCCGCCGGAAAGGACCTTGCGTACCAAGTCTTCTCGAATATTAAAGAGTTCGGGAGAAATCCGCGCCGAGGGCTTGGCGACAAAATCGACAGCTCCAAAATCAAGGGCACGGAAAACATTTTCGTCCTCGGAACGCGCCGAGATAACAATAACCGGGGTCGGACGTCCGGCCATAACGATCCGCAGGAAGGTGAAACCGTCCATCCGCGGCATCTCCAGATCCAGGGTGATCAGATCCGGATGCAAGTCAAAGACTTTACGCAGCCCCTCTTCTCCGTCACAGGCATAACCGACGACCTCAATGCCGGGGACCGCCTCCAGCATCTTGATGATCGTTCGCCGGTTATAGGCGGAATCATCAACAACCAGGACCCGGATTGTTGAACTCATAATCCCTCCGGGAACAAAGACGCACCGACAGGAGGCCGCTGGTAGACCATGTCATGGGTGAAATGGCGCAAGGAAAATTGGTTCGTAATATTCATGAGTGACTCGGAATGGCCGAGGAGTAAAAAACCGTCCGGGCGCAAACGTTGATAAAATGTATCGATCACCCGTTTTTTTCCGGTTGCATCAAAATAGATAATAACATTACGACAAAAGACGACATCCATCTTGCCAAGAAGAGAAACTTTGGTTGTATCAAAGAGATTAAGATGACTAATTGTCACCAGATTTTTGACGCGGTCGACGATCTTGTATTTACCTTCATACTCGACAAAAAATCGCCGCAGGTAATCGTCGTCGGTTGTCCGGAAAGACGACGTGCCGTACACCCCTTTGCGGGCCAGATTCAAAACCCTTTGGCTGATATCGGTACCGATAATTTCAATCTGCCACCCCTGAAAGGCCGGTATATCGAGGAGAAGCATGGCCAGAGTATAAGGTTCTTCGCCGGAAGAACACCCCGCACTCCAGATCCGCAGACGACGCTCCCCTTCCTGCTCTTTTTGGGCCCGAATCTCCGGCAGTATTTCCCGGACAAACGTTTTGAGCTGAAAATCTTCGCGAAAAAAATAGGTCTCATTCGTGGTCAGGGTATTGACGACTTCTGTCAACTCGTTTTCGCGCTGGGGACTATAACGTAGAAGATAATAATAATCTTTAAAGTTTTTCAGTTGGAGTTGTTGTACCCGTTTGGACAGCCTTTTTTCGAGAAGATAGCGGTTCTCTTCGTGGAAATACAAGCCGCAGTGCTGATAGACAAGATCACGCAGCAAGCGGAACTCCTCATCCGGCAAGGGAATATCCGGAGCAAAGAAGAGCATCTAGTCGCTCTCCCCGGCGCAGGCAAAGGCGCTCAGTCCCTGATGAAGGGCGGTGCGCACGATCTCCTCTTCCTCTAGCAGCAAGCGCTGCTGCAAAAGGACCCGTCCCTCTGCTGTCCCCCGGTGACCGATTATCTCCGCGACCTTCTGCCGGATCAACCAGTGCTGGTGTCCCAACAACTTCTCCCCCCACTGCCCAAGCCAGAAAGTGTCAGACGATGTTGATAACTCCTTCAACAATGCCAGAACAACATCATCATCAGCATGACCAAGTTGAGCGGCCAGCTCCTTCTGATCAAAAGGGATATCCTCCTTTGTCAAAGTCTCCACGGCCGCTATCGCCACCAGTCCAACCGGGTCACGCAGACCACTGCGGACGGCGGCCAGAGCCTCGCTCCCGCCAAAATGCCCAAGAGCACGGACAGCGGCAGCCCGGACCCAGGGGTCCTCGTCCTGCAACACAAGCATGAGAGGCTCGGTCAAGGAGCGAACGGCACTCATGGCCAGGGTTTCAATGGCCTGGCGCCTGACATCACTCTCCTCATCCGTTAACGCCAAGGTCAGCGCCGGATAATGGTGCGGGTTGCGTCCATCGAGGTAGCAAATAGCCGCACGCCTGACCAGTGAGGATTCATCCTTCATCGCCAGCAACAGCAGGGCTTCTGACTCCGCCCCGCCAAGGCGGCCCAGGACCTGAAGGGCAGCCTGACGAATCGGGGGCTCAACATGAGCTAAAGCATTGCGCACCAGATCGATAACTGAAGCGTGAAACCGTTTCGCGATATTCACCAGACCTTCAACCGCCGCTTGCCGGACATCATCTTCAGAATCCTCAAGATAACCCGCCAAAATGGCAATATCTTCAATCCTTCCGACCTGTCCCAGGGTGCGGAGAAGAATGGTCCGCAAAAAATCGTCCGCTGTTTTCAATTCAGAAACAAGCAGATTAACAGCACTTTCAACCCCCATTGCACCAAAGAGATAAGCAAGATACGCTTTTTTCTTCTCGGATGCGCCGACCCAGCACATGGTGAGGTCGGCAACGTCATCGTGCCCCCTTGCCAGAAAAATAGTCACAACATCAGCAGCAAGGTGGTCGTCGTCGAGATAGGATGACAGAAGAAGGGCGCGCTCTCGATCACAATGCCTGCCGAGGATGGACAGAGCCGCTTTCTGCACCGGCAGTGACGAACTCGATAGTAACGCGATGACCCCATCCAGGTCGGTTGCGGTCAACTGTCCGACCAGAACCTTCTCGCCACAACGGGACACCAGGCTCTGCAATGCCAGAATTGCTGCCTCACGGACGTTACGCATCGGATCATGCAACCCGGCCACCAGGGGAGAAATCGCCGTTTCGTCACCGATCCGGCCCAAAAGATCGAAGAGGGGTTTTTTTAACAACCTGTTTTCGCCCAGACCGACAAGACCCGCCACGGGAATCACACTGCCAATCCGGGCCAGGGCATCAAGGAGACTGAACTGCACAAGCAGATCAGGCGTCGACAAGGCGCTGACCATAACCGGCACAGCGCTGGCATCCCGAATCTTGCCGAGATTTTCCGCCGCAGCAGCACGAACATTGGTCTCATCATCATTCTGCAGCAAACGTAACAGCAATGGCGTCGCCTGTTGATCGCCGATATCGCCCAAAATATCGAGAATAAATTTACGAACGTCAGGGTCGGGTGAATCGGCGGAGCGGAACAAGATCGGGAGGACGACATGACCCAGTTTTACCAGAATTTCAGCCGCTGCATTCCGCAGACCAGCATTTTCTTCATCATAAAGGAGGACAAGGATGCGCTCAGCAGAAGCAACGGCACAGGGAAGAGAGAGAAAGAGATTGATCGCTTCCTTGCGAATGCGCCAACTGTTATCACCCAGTGCCGCACAGATCAAATCGATGCGCTTTTCACCGTCGTAGTGGTAAAGACTTTGCAGACCGCTCAAGCGAATCTCTTCGTCTGTTGACAGAAGGGCCGTTTGTATCAAAAGACAACGATTCACAACGAGTAACTCCGTAACCTACAGATTACAAATGATTTTCACGACGAAAGTGTTCGATTAATTCGTTAAATGCTTCATCAAGAATCGCGATACGGCGGGGAACGGTTTCTGGAATCCGGGCTAGAAAGTGTTGCCGTCCTTCAGCTATTTCCTCTGCAAAGAGTTCAAAAAAAGTTCCCGAGCGAATCCCTTCTTTCACCTTGGCTTCATCGTACAAGGAGATATCAGAGGCGATGATTCGAGCCAGACGTTGCGCCTTCGCCAACTCTGCAAGTTCAAGGGGAGCCAGAATCCTCTCCGACTCTTCGGCATTTTTCAACCGGGTCTTAAGTTCATCTATCTCCAAACGGGTCGATACTTCCTCGGGAGCAATCGCTCCCCCTTTCACTTCGTGACAGTTTCTTTCAATTAACTTATGTATTTTTGCTATTAAATCAAGGGGTATATGGTGCTTTTCGATATAATCGTCGGCGCCGTAAAGCGTGGTTGGACGACGCTTGTAAGCCATTTTATTGTAAACCGAGCTCAAAAGCATGATCTTGACACCTTCAAGCCCTGGACGTTTGCGGACCTTTTCAACCACCTCAAAAGCAAAAAGGCCGGGAAGAGCCACATCAACAATGGCAACCTGCGGGGGCTGACGATCCATAAATTCCAAGGCGGTTTCACCATCATGACACGCCTGCCACAAGAAACCATGATTGCCAAGGATACTCCCGACGGTACTACAAAGAACGGGGTCACTATGAGCAATAAGGACTTGCGATCGCGACAGCTCCGACCTGTTTGCGGCGCTGCCGGTCTGAATCGGAACCTCTGCCACAGAAGCTGTGCTACAGTGACTGCAACGCAACTTTATCCGCTTTCCTGAATATTTGACGACATCGATACGAACATGTTTTCCGCAATGGTGACAACTGATAATCATGAATCCCTCGATAACCTATGACAGGGAAATAGCAGAACGGTCATCCAGCATGCCCGATGGAGGGATGAAGTCGACCATTCGCGACAAAGACAAAAAACGCTCCAGATCAAGGATCATCAAAAGATCGTCGGCACGGTGTGCGACTCCAAGAAAGATATCGGTCTCCTGCCCCTGAAAAAATTTCGGGGGGGGATGTAATTCCTCCCTGACATAACTGCGAACTTCGACGACCTCATCAACAACCAGAGCAAAAAGACGGCGGAAGACCAGACAGATGACGATACGCGTCAAGCGACCGTCAACAGTGGTGGCAACGACAAAACGCTTACGCAAATCGATGACCGGAATCACCGCCCCCCGTAAATTGACGACCCCCTCGATATATGGTGGAGAATTCGGGACTGAGGTCACCTTGATCGGACGAATAATCTCCTTGATGCGCAGAATGTCGATGGCATAAAGAGCGCTGCCAACACGAAAGGTGGCGAGTTTGACCTCGGCACGAACCATCTTTCTATCCGTTTCCTGCAGATCATTTTCTCCAAAATGGCCGATCATCGGTTCAAAAACCTCTGAATAGTTTCAATCACCATCGCTGATTTAAACGGTTTAGTGATGTACCAGTCCGCCTTGACCTCTTCCCCTTTCGCCATATCTTCCCGCCCCTTTTTTGCGGTGAGAAGAACAACGGGGATATGGCTGGTCAAAGGGTTTTCCTTGATCTGGCGGCAGACTTCAAATCCATCGATTTCAGGCAACATAACATCAAGGAGGACGAGATCAGGTTTCTCTGTTGCAATGCTTTCCAAGGCATCTCTCCCATTGCGCATGCTGCAAACCTGATAACCGCGAGAGGTCAACAAAATGCTTTCCAACTTAAGCAGGCTCTCCTCATCTTCTACCACCATAATCTTTTGCTTTGCCATGTTATGCTCCCCTTTCTCCTCATAAACCATTCGAGTCGATCGTTAAAACATTGGCTATATTCAGCAATATCAGCACTTTTCCCTGAACACGCCCAACACCATCGAGCAAGGCCCGATCCCGACCGGAAAAAATTGCCGGTGGCGGCTCAATCCCTTCTTCCTGAATGGATGTCACTTGCGTAATCCGGTCGATCAAAAGGCCGGCGAGGAGTTCGCCTTCCTGACACACAATAATCCGTGAATCCTCGTCAACCGTCACCACCCCCAGACCCAACCTTCTTTTGAGATCGAAGATGGGGATAATGTTGCCGCGCAAGGAGATGATACCGAGTAGAAAGTCCGGCACCCGGGGGATTGCTGTAATCTCACGAGGTTTAAGAATTTCGCGAATCAGACTGATGTCTAGGGCATAATCTTCGCTCCCCAGAGAAAATGACAGCCAACGTCGCGCTGCGACTTCAACCCTTGCCTCACCGATGGAGCTCTCAAGCAGAAGGTCCTCCGCCTGCGGCACCCAGGAAAAGAGCTGATCGAGACGATCGTTGCCAACTGCGAGCAGCTCTCTTTCCGCGACGGGAGCTGCTGCCGGCGATTCCGCAAGCGGAGGCGATAACGGTTGTATCACCAACGGTGGCAACGACCCGGCGGCAGACGCGACCTCTTTGGGAGTCACCGCGCCACTCAGGGGTTCCGACTCGCAAATCCTGGATTCCGCCTTATCATCCCGGGCTTTCTTTCTGATTTCGGCAATATTCATCGATCATCCGCTCTTAGCGACAAGGTTAAGTTCACTGAGGATTGCGTCGAGGATCTTGGCGCTAATGTGCCGGGCTTCACGACCGAATCCCTCAAGCAACGCCAGGGAGGCAATGTGATTGATGCGTCGGGGGACGCCGGAAGAGAACCGGTAAAGGAGTTCCACCGCTTCCGGCAAAAAGAGCCCCGGCTTTCCACCCGCCACCGCTAAACGAAAATCGAGATATTCACCGGTCTCGACCAGCGATAACGGTTTGAGCGCATATTGCATGCCAATCCGTTGCCGCAAGGGTTCATAAGCATGATGCGCCAGACGCCGCCGCAACTCCGGTTGCCCCATGAGAACAACACTGAGGAGATTACGGTCATCCAGCTGAAAATTGGTGAGAAGGCGGATCTCGTCAAAAGTTTCTTTATAAGGGACGAGTTGAGCCTCATCTATCACCAGGACCGGACAGATTCCCTTTTCATAAGCAGCATAAAGCGCTCCGCCAATCTCTTCCAAAAGGTCGGTCTTGAATCGCGACGGTTCGGCAATATCGAGGCGCAGGGCCAGGGTTCGCAAAAATTCGATGGGCGTTAAGCGCGGATTGACCAGCAGGAGAACCTTGTAATCGTCGCCGAGTTCATCCATCAAGGCCCGGGAAAGGGTGGTCTTACCGCAACCGATATCCCCGGTCAGAAGGATCAGGTCCCGTTCTTCCACAGCATGGACCAAACGCGCCAATGCTTCCCGATGCGTCCCGCTTAGAAAAAGGAAGCGCGGATCAGGAGTCTTGCTGAAGGGCCGGTCTTGCAAGCCGTAAAAAGCCTCATACATGCCGCGCCAACTCTCCCCGCAACGCTTCATTCATCAATCCGCCGACATCAAGGACCAGAATCGTTTTCTGATTACCAAGATCGGCGGCGCCGGCAATCCCCCGCACAAAAGAAAGGGCTTTCCCCAAAGACTTAATGACGACATCCTGCTGACCAATCAACTCATCGACCAGGATACCAATCCTCTTTTCCGCCATGCCGGTCACGACAACGAAGGAGCGGGCGCTCCCTTGCTTCTCTTCGACGGGGAGGGCAAAGACTTCCGTCAGACGCAACAGGGGTAAAGTTTTCTGCCGTAATTCCATCACCTCGCGGCGCTCAATGGTGCGAATCGCCGACGCATTGATCATCAACGTTTCCAGTACCGAATTGATGGGAATGGCATAACTACGGCCGCTGACCCGCACGATCAAGGCCTTGATAATAGCCAGGGTAATCGGCAGGGTAATCGTCATCAAAGTGCCGCGACCGAACTCGCTATCGATCTCAATCGCTCCGGAGAGAGCGGCGATATTATTCTTGACGACGTCCATGCCGACCCCGCGGCCCGAGAGGTCGGTTACTTCATCCCGTGTTGAGAACCCGGGGAGGAAGACCAGATTGTAAATATCTTCCCGACTCAATTCTGCTTCAGGAGAGATCAACCCGCGTTCGATCGCCTTCTGCCGCACCCGGTTGGCATCGATACCGCGACCATCATCACCGATTTCCAGGACGACATGATTCCCTTTTTGCGCCGCCCACAGCGTAATCGTCCCTTTTTCGGATTTTCCCGCAGCGACACGCTCTTCCGGCGCTTCAATGCCGTGATCAACGGCATTACGAATAATATGCATGAGCGGGTCGGAAAGATCTTCCACGATCAATTTGTCCAACTCCGTCTCCGCACCACGGACATCAAGTGTAATTCTTTTCCCTTGTTCGTTGGAAGCACGCCGGATGATTCGCACCATCTTGTCAAAAATCTGCGAAATCGGCACCATCCGTACATCCATGACCCCTTGTTGCAGCTCTTCGAGACGACGCTCCAATCCTCGCGTCGCTTTTTGCAACTCCGCAGTTAAATCATTCGACTCCTGCTGCTTTAATTGCACAGCAATGGCGGTAATTGCACTCTTGGACAGGACCAGTTCACCGACTATATTCATCAAGTTATCGAGTTTATCGATGTCAACCCGCACGGTACGACTTAGGGAGCGCAAGGAAGCGGCACGCTCTTCCTCGTTGCCTTCCCCTTCTTTGTTGACGATCTCAACTTCGACAGGCCGAGAGGGGTGCGATTTGGCCGGAAAATTCAAGGGTGCCGCAACTTCAACCGCCGGGTAAAGACAGACAATCTTTATGTCTTCGGATTGCAAAATCCTTGCAAGCTCTTCGCCCGTACTGCGCGCACCAAAAAGGAGCTGGAAACCGATATGCCCGGGAAGGTCGCCGGCCGAGGGCAAAGTACTGAGGACCTCGCCGTACTGCTTGAGGTGATCGGTCAGTGCCGCAAGCTCCACATCAAAGCTCATCAGGCTGAAATTGACTGCAACCCGCAGGATATTCTTGCCGCTCTTGATGCTTTCGTTAAGGCGATGCTCTTCGTACTCCGTCAGCACCCGCAGGATCGCGGGATCAATCCCCTCTGCAACCGGCGGCGCTGACAATTCATCACCACGGAGGAGGGCATCGATACGCTGGATGAAGGGATTAATATCAAGGGTGAAATCTTCGGATTCGGCCTTGCCGTGTACCAGACGAGTCAAAACTTCCAACAGGGAAAAGAGGGTCTCGATCAAATTTTCCGAAAGCGGCACTTTACCGAGGCGCAAACTGTCGAGCAGACTTTCCATGTGATGGCACAACTCACACAGATCGTCAAAACCGAACATCCCGGAGATCCCCTTGAAGGAATGCGCACCGCGGAAGATGGTATTGAGGAGTCCCGGGTCAACATCTCCACCATTCTCGATGGCATCACCAAGGGTCACCAGATCGAGATTAAGCTGTTCAAGAATCTCTTCTGATTCGGCGAGGAAATCCTTGATGGCGCGGGAAGAATTAGAATCGCTCAAAGTCTACTCTCCAAGATATTGACGGATCAGGGACTGAAGTTCTTCCGGGGCAAAAGGTTTGACCAGATAGGCATTGGCACCAAGAGACATCCCTTTTTCCCGGTCGCGGGCGCTACCTTCGGTGCTGATAATGAAGAGCGGTGTCGTCCGATAATTCGGGCTCTGCCGAATAAAACTCACCAACTCAAGGCCGTTAATATCGGGCATATTGATGTCCGTAATCACCAGATCGACCTTTTCATGGGGTAATATCCGTAATGCTTCAAAACCGTTCCCGGCTTCAATGACAGTAAAGTCTCCGAGCGCTGCGATCGTCGAAGCGATCAGGTAGCGCATCGTGGGAGAATCTTCCGCTACCAGAATTTTCTTCTGCACGCCAGGCATCCTCCTTACTTAAACCAACATTTCCTTGCTCCGCAATCTGCGTTCGAGCAAGACCTTTTCCATCGCCAACCCTGCCTGCGACAAAAAGATTTCCAAAGATTCTGTATCGCCGATGACTCTTTTTTGCGGGGCATTATCTCCGTAAAGAATAGCAACCACCTTCCCCTCGCTGATAATCGGCCCGACAAAAATCTCACTCGCCACGCCACTGCCAAGTTCTTCGACCAGATAGCGATCCCATTCCTCTGAACCGGTGACCGTTTTAAGGGGGGTCCAGGATTGGAGTACCTGCTCAAAAATCGAGCCGGCGTTGCGGGGAACGCGCATCCGCCGCACCCGCTCATCAGCGGAAATTCCGTCAAGCGCTTCCATCCCGAATTGACCGAGCCCGACAATTTCGTATTCTTTCACCAAAAAAATCACGGCACGATTCATCAACTCACTGGCAAAACGCAACACCAGCAAAATAATTCCGCCCCCTAAAGCCGGATTATTCAACTCTTGCAGCATGCCGCGCAACAGATGCAATCCCGGTGTTTCCGGGCCTTTATCCCCACGCTGTGCAGAGTTATCTTCACCAAGTTCCAGTCGCAGTTCGGCACCGAGATTAAAAGTCCCCGACTGATCCGCGCTTAAAGATTTTCTGCTGTCGGCGAAGGGGTTGAGAAGGGGTGAGACCTTGGCGGGTGATGAAGCCGCGCCAGGGGCAAAGATACTGGCAACCTCAAGGAGTGGTTCATCTCCGACAATATCGAGCGATTCGCCACGGTGCCGCCGCTCGTCAAGGATCCGGCTCCCCTCCAGCGCCAGCCACTGGGGGTTAATTCCCTGATCGAGCATAAATTGCAGAGGGTCGAAACTTGTGGCTGCTTCCTCATTACTATCGCCAAGGTCGAAAACGAACGTCCCTTCATTCCAGGTGAAAAAACTATAAACAATCTTTTCGATCTGTTCCTTGACGAGAATATCGATAGTTTCTTTAGGTACGCCGTGCTTTTCAGTGAGAATGGTGCCGAGACGCTGATCAGGATAGACAGTACGCTGCAACTCGGCGGCCTGCCTGATGACGTCAATATCGACAATCCCGCGGCGTACCAGGAGATCCCCGATATTTTCCCGGAAATCGGTGGAGAGCGCCCGGTTGACCTGTCCATTTTTGAATATGATTCTCCCCTCGCGTTTCGGACCACGCAGAAGGAGTTCCCCCGACTTTCTGCTGAGACTGACAATTTGCAGAATATCGCCGAGACCCAGATCTTCAAGATTTCCAACAAGGCTCATAGAGGACCGGATTCGGTTACGAAGCAGGAAAGAGGTTGGCCGCTGATGTTGCGTAACGGCTTATTATTAAAAAGAAAATAAAATATAGCCTACGCCGGAGGCTAAGTAAAGCATTTTCCCGGGCTACTGCCGGGCGCGGAAACTCAGTCGCAATGGCACACCGCCAAAATCAAAGGTTTCACGGATTTGGTTCAAAAGATAGCGCTCGTAGGAAAAATGCACTTCTTCGGCCGAGTTGGCGAAGATCACAAAATGCGGCGGACAGGTTCCGGTCTGAGTCATATAAAAGAGCTTCATACGCCGTCCCCGCACGATCGGCGGCTGATGCAGACGAATAGCATCTTCGAGCATTCGATTGAGCTCTGGAGTCGACGCGCGGCGACTGTACTGCTCGGCGACGATCTCCACCTCCTTCATGATCTTCGTCACCCGCTGACCGGTTACCGCCGAAACAAAGACGATCGGCACTTGTGGCAGAAATTTGAAGGCGAGACGGAGCTTCTCGACAAACTTGCCCATACTCGCATTATCTTTTTCGACTAAATCCCACTTGTTGACGACAAGAAGTATCGCTTTGCCGCGCTCGTAGGCATAACCGGCGACGGTGACATCCTGATCAGTCACCCCTTCCTGCGCATCGATCACTAAAAGAACCAGACTGGCCCGATCCATCGCCTTGAGGGCCTGAACGATACTGAATTTTTCCAGATGCGCCGAGACCTTCCCCTTGCGACGAATTCCCGCTGTGTCGACCAGCAGATAGCGCTTTTTGTTATAGGTAAAGGGCGTATCGATGCTGTCGCGAGTCGTCCCGGCCAGCGGATTCGCCACCATCCGCTCCTCTCCCAGCAACTTGTTGATCAATGAAGATTTGCCGACATTCGGGCGGCCGATTACCGCCAGACAGGTCATATCTTCGATATCTTCCGCCGGCCTCGAGTGGGGCAGCTTGCTCAAGACCACATCAATGAGTTCCCCCACGCCATGGCCGTGCTCCGCCGAGACCGGATAAAGCTCTTCGGCCGCCAGGGCAAAGAAGTCCACCATCTGCTCTTCCTGCCGACTGCCGTCGATCTTGTTGACGGCAAAAAGGATCTTCTTGTTCGAGCGCCGCAAAATTCCCGCAACTTCACGGTCCGCAGGAGTCAAACCCTGCCGGCCATCAAGGAGGAAGATGATCAGATCCGCTTCCTCGACCGCCAACTGCGATTGCTCACGCATCTGCACGAGGAGACGCTCTTCACTGACCGGCTCAAAACCGCCGGTATCGATCATGGTAAAGGGCGCGCCGTAACGGGTGACCACCGCATAATTACGGTCACGGGTTACACCGGGAAAATCATCGACAATCGCTTTGCGCTGTCCAAGAATTTTATTGAAAAGAGTCGATTTTCCGACATTCGGGCGACCGACGATAGCGACAATGGGGAGCATGATCAAACCTGTCTTTTGCTAAATGTATTAACTGTGGTAACCGAATTCGCGCAACATCCGCTCCGAAGCGGTCCAATCTTTTTGTACCTTGACGAAAAGTTCGAGATAAACGCGACAACCAAGGAATTTTTCAATATCACGCCGCGCCGACTGGCCAAGAGCGCGGATCATCGCCCCCTGTTTGCCGATGACGATCCCCTTGTGGCTGTCACGGGCAACGTTAATCGCCGCCTTGATCACCACCAGATTGCGCTCAGGCTCTTCGCTAAACTCCTCCACGACCACCGCCACCATAAAAGGAATTTCATCGCGCATCTGCCGCAGCAGCTGTTCACGCACCATCTCAGCAACGATAAAGCGTTCCGGCAGGTCGGTGACGGTATCTTCGGAATAATATTGCGGCCCTTCCGGCAAAGCATCCCGCAGCATCTTTACCAAAAGATCGACGCCGTCCCCCGTTGCCGCCGAGATCGGGACAAGGGAGGCAAAAGGATACTTCGTCGCATAAGATTGCATGATCGGCAAAAGGCGTTCACGACTGAGGGCATCGATCTTGTTGATCACCAGATAGACAGGACGGCCACAGTTGCGCAGATGCGTAAAGATCTTCTCTTCGGTGGCATTGTGCGGCGCATGATCGGTGGCATCGATCAGGTACAGAACCATATCGACTTCGCCGCAAGAGCTCATCGCCTGTTCGACCATAAACTGGTTCAAGCGATCCTTGGCTTGATGGATCCCCGGGGTATCAAGAAAAAGGATCTGCCCATGATCAAAATGAGCCACCCCGAGGATGCGATTCCGCGTCGTCTGCGGTTTGGGCGAAGTAATCGCAATCTTTTGTCCGAGGATACGATTGAGCAAGGTCGACTTGCCGACGTTCGGCCGGCCGATGATCGCCACCACGCCGGAATGAAATTTTTCGGTTGTTTCTGCCTGCATAAAATGCTGTCCTTAATCTTTTTCTGAAAAGAGTGAATAGAATACGCCGGCACTCTCGATCGTCTCGCGGGAAAGAGTCTCCGAGCATTCATAGGTTAACGGGCCGTAACGATTATTTAATTCTTTAAAATTACTGCGGTGCTGGCCAAAGACATCCGCGAGATCAGCCGGATGGAGGCGAAAGAAACAGCAGCCGCGCTCAGCCAGGAGTGCGATCCGCTCAAACCAGAGGCGCGAACGAATCAACTGGCCAAAAGCGGGATGATAAGGGCCGGCAACAACCGCAGCGCCGCTGTCAAGGTTCTCATTCGCCATCAGACCAAAGCGGATGACCGGAATATTGGCAGCGCGCGCGCGTCGGAGCATCGTTGCACCCAACTGCACTGCTGCAGGCAACGAAAGAGGCTGGTACTCTCCGGAATCATAAAGTTTTTCGAGGCCTGTCCCGCGCAGGACAACGGTCGGATGGATTCGCAAAAAATCGGGTTGCAACGCCAGGGCCATCTCGAGCGAATGCAACGCCTCCCCGACATCCGCACCGGGAAGCCCCGGCATCAGATGGAGACCGACCGCGATTCCTTCCGCCCGCAGAAGAAGGAGAGCCTGCGCGGCAGCAGCGCCGCTATGACCGCGCCCCGCCCGACGCAGCACTTCAGGATCAAAAGATTGACAGCCCAATTCTACCGTCGCCACCCCGGCCGCGGCGAGTCGCCTGGCAATCGCCGGTGTGACGGCGTCCGGCCGGGTTGAAATTCGCAGGGCCGCGATCCGCCCCGCGGCCAGCAACCGGGCACCGAGTTCCAGCCAGCGTTGCTGTTCAATTTCCGCTAGAAGAGTAAAGCTCCCGCCGTAAAATGCCAACTCACCATCGCCGCTTTGCGGCAATGAGACCAGCAGGGTCTCGAAGGTCACGGCGGGATCAGGCAGACAGATACAGGCGCTGGTCAAAACTTGGGCACAAAATATACAACGGTGCGGACAACCGGCATGGGGAAGAAAGATCGGATAAATTGATCTCCGGCTCATCTTAGCAGCGTTTTGAGAGCGGCCCCTGCCGCGGCCTGTTCCGCTTCCTTCTTGCTCCGCCCTTGACCAACACCCAGCACCTGGCCGGGAGTACGAGCTTCGACAACGAAGGTCCGGTCATGTTCCGGGCCCTCAGTTTCAATTAAAACATATTCCGGCGGCGTTTGTTGTAACGACTGCAGATATTCCTGCAACTGTGATTTAAAATCGCTGTTGCCTTGCTGCAGCGTCTTCTCAATCATCACCTGAGCAAAAAGGTGCGAAATTACCGGACGAACGGCAGCGATGCCTCCTTCCAGATAGATCGCACCCAGCAGCGCTTCAAAGGCGTCGGCCAGGATATTTTCTTTATCGCTTCCTCCGGCTTTGACTTCTCCTCGCCCCAACTTCAGCGCCGCGCCAAGATCGATCTGCCGCGCTAGCTGCGCCAGGGTGCCGGCATTGACCAGTTCAGAACGCAGGCGACTTAACTCACCTTCCGGGCGATGCAGATCGCCGATAAAGAGGGTTTCGGCAATGACCAGTCCGAGGATTGCATCCCCAAGGAATTCCAGACGCTCATTATCGGCACATCTTGTCCGCTGTTCGTTGGCATAGGAGCGATGCGTCAGAGCTTCATCAAGCCGTGCTGTATCGGAAAAATGATATCCGATCAATGTCTGCAACTTTTCACGATTTTCGGCTACCATACCATCTCATCCTTTTAAACCTTTATGCATTTAACAGAAAGGCAGAGGAGAGTAAACACCTAATTGGGAAAATCAATCGTTCTGTCAAGAGGATGATTGACACGATTTTGTCTTTGCTGTAAATATATTGACCCGTTGCCAGCCTTCCCCGGCAACAGGGGGAGGAATCCTCCCTGATATTGTTGAAATCCAGTTCGCCGTTGTGGCTCAGGGGTAGAGCAGCTCACTCGTAATGAGCAGGTCGTCGGTTCAATTCCGACCAACGGCTCCAAAAAGTAAAAAGGTTACAGGCGCGCGCCTGTAACCTTTTTCTTTTAGGAGCCGTTCCGAAAAGCACATCTACCCTTTGGGGACGACCACGATCTCAATCCGCCGGTTCAACTGACGACCATACTCCGTATTGTTGTCGGCTATCGGTCTTCCTTCTCCGAGACCAAGTGTAGTCACTCGGCCTGCCGCAACCCCACGCGCTACCATCAGACTCCGAACCGCCGCCGCCCGCTGTTCAGAGAGCGTCTGATTCGCACTCTCCGAGCCAACGCTATCAGTGTGACCGATTACCGTGACATTGGTTTTATCAAATTCCCTGACCACATCAGCAAAACGATTCAAATCGTTTTGCGCCGCACCTTCCAGTATTGACGAACCGACCTTAAACTGATTATCAGAGCGGAACGAAATATTAAGATTGTTCCCGTCACGGACAACACTGACCCCTTCGACGGACTGCAGCGCTTCACGCATTTTAGCTTCCTGCTTATCCATGTAATAACCGATTCCCGCTCCGGATCCGCCGCCGACCGCCGCTCCGATCCCCGCCCCGAGCAGAGTCCCCTTGGTGTCCCGGCCGGCAGCCTGGCCAATCAACGCCCCGGCAGCTGCCCCCCCCGCAGTTCCGTATAACGCCCCCTTCTGGGTCTTGGTCAGAGGCTCGGCACAAGCGGTCAACAGCACTAGACTACAAATCGCGATCGTCATCATCCTTATCATTTTTTAGCTCCTTCTTCACGGTTAGCAAACAACTCCCGAAAAGTACGACCCTCGGGAAACATTTTGGTTGTTCCTTTTTTAACACAAAACATCAGTTTTGTGACAAAAAATATTATATTAACCACACTGTCAAGTCCCCAAACCTTCTTGCTTCTTGATCTTTTCCTTGATTCAAGTGCACTTGCTCCCTATAATAAGCCGATTTAAGGGATATGGGCGAACAATGGCAAAACTGATCACATGCGAAGGGATTGAAGGCAGCGGCAAGTCGACGCAGATTCTCCACCTGGCCGCCCATCTTCGCGACCAGGGACGTGAAGTTGTCGTTACACGCGAACCGGGCGGCTGCCCAATTGCTGATGCCATCCGTCGCATCCTTCTTGACCCATCCAATCAGAAACTCGGCGCCACGGCCGAACTCTTGCTATATGCCGCCGCCCGCGCCCAGCATGTCGAAGAAGTCATCCGCCCGGCTCTGGCCCAGGGCGCTATCGTCCTCTGTGATCGCTTTATTGACGCCACTATTGCCTATCAAGGATTTGGTCGCGGGCTTGATCTGGCCCTGATCCAACAATTGAACCAGGTGGCGAGCGCAGGAGTGCTCCCCGATCTGACCTTGCTCTTTGATCTCCCGGTCGCCATTGGTTTAGGTCGTGCCCTGGCCCGCAATGCCGTTGCCATGGAGAACGAGGGACGCTTTGAAGCTGAATCCCTGGCTTTCCATCAACGCGTGCGGGACGGTTATCTCCAGGGGGCAAGTCAGGAAAAACGATTTACCATCATCGATGCGACAGGAACCCCTGAGCAGGTTACCGCACGGGTGACACGCAGCGTTGACGCCTTTCTCGGCGCGTCATGACCTACGCCGGCATCCTTGGTCATGAGCGGCAAAAGGCGATCCTGAAACGGGCGCAAACTTCTGGGCGCCTGGCGCACGCCTATCTCTTTGAAGGACCGGAAGGGATCGGCAAACGCTTGGTGGCTTTGGCGCTGGCGCGCTCGCTTTTTTGTGTCACAAAAAACGGTTGCGGCGAGTGTCCGGCCTGTCGCAAGGTCGACCACCAGAACCATCCGGATCTGCATATCGTCGAAGCTGACGGCAACACCATCAAGATCGAACAGATCCGGGCGCTGCAAAAGGAACTTTCTTTCCGGCCCCTCGAGGGAGAGCGCAAAATTTGTGTCATCGAGGCCGCCGAGAAGATGAATGCCTCCTCGGGCAACGCCCTCTTAAAAACTTTGGAGGAACCGGCCGGCCACGCCCTCCTTATCCTCCTGACCTCGCGGCCGGATGCAGTGTTGCCGACCATCCGCTCCCGCTGTCAGCGTCTCCCCTTTTCACGCCTGCCGACGGCAACGATCCGGCGGGCGTTAACCGAGGCCGACGCCGGGAACGAGGCGCACGCGCATATTCTCGCCACCCTGTCCGACGGCTCTTTCCATAAAGCCCTGGGGCGGGATCGCGACCTTTATCTGGAGCGACGCAAAGTCATTCTCAAAGCCGTGACCGCCCTCAGTCACGGCAGTTATCTCCCCCTCTTCGAACTGGCGGCCGAACTGGCCGAAGAGAAGGAGCGCTTGAGTGAAATCCTCGATATTCTTCGTGCTTTTTATCGGGATCTCCTCCTCTGCCAGCACGGTTGGCCGGAAGACGATCTGGTTAATCGTGATCTTATTGAAAAGATCCGGCGCATTGCCGCCCAGGAGAGCCCGCAAATGCTGCTCCGCAAAATTGAAGCGATCAATGCCGCCTATTTTTACCTGGAGCGCAACGTCAACGGCCAATTGGTCTTTGACGTTCTGTTGATGCGCTTGACAGCAACCCAGAGCCAACATTGAAAAGAAGTTCGTTCTTTTCTGCGAATGGCTCGATTCCCGGATAAATAACTCAACATGCCAGATATTGAAGAGAATACCGATAACGAGAAAAACACGACGGCACCCGACGCACCCTCCTTCTTTACCGAGGAGGAAGAGCCGGCGCCGGCGACGACCCGCCTGGTCAAAATCAAATTTCGTCCCGCCGGTCGCCATTACGACTTTGCCGCCGGAAGCATCCCTCTCACCAAGGGGGACCGGGTCGTCGTCGAAACTGATCGCGGCCGCGCCCTCGGTACGGTCGTCACTTTCCCGCGCCATGTTGCCGACCAGGATCTTCCGGAGGGGTTGAAGGGGGTACAGCGCCTGGCCGGTGCTGACGACCTGGCAATGGCTGCAAACTTCAACGCCAAGGAAGAATTCTCGCTCCGTTTTTGCCGGGAACGCATCGCCGAACGGAAGTTGGCGATGAAACTGGTGCGCGCCGAATATCTCTTTGACGGCTCGAAGATTATCTTCTACTTCACCGCCGACGGGCGGATCGACTTCCGGGAGCTGGTCAAAGATCTCGCGCACTATTTTCACACCCGCATCGAAATGCGTCAGATCGGGGTGCGGGACGAAGCCAAACTGATCGGCGGCATCGGTATCTGCGGGCGGGAACTCTGCTGTTCCTCCTATCTGACCGAATTCGCCCCGGTCTCGGTGAAGATGGCCAAAGAGCAGGAACTCGCCTTGAATCCGAACAAGATTTCCGGGCAGTGCGGGCGACTCCTTTGCTGCCTTGCTTATGAGTATGAGACCTATTGCGAGATGAAAAAGGCGCTGCCTAAATGCGGGCGCAAAGTGACGGTCGAGGGCCGGGAAGGGGAAGTCATCAGCCAGCACATTCTCCGCCAAACCGTCACCGTCAACTTCGGCCCGCAACAGCGGATCGAAATGACACCGGAAGAAGTCGAAAAAGGGATCATGCCGCAAAAGTTGGCCGTGGCAGGAAATGCCCCGCCGGAACGGCCGGAACGCTCGTCGGGTCAAACAGCACCGGCGCGCCCCCCGGAACGGCAGAGTCGTGACGGCCGGCAGCAGCGCCAGCGCCCCGGCGGCAATCCCCCCGAAACAAAGCAGCAGCCATCCCAAGCTGCAGCCCGGCCGCAGGGATCAGGGCGACAACAGCCCCCCAGTCGACCGGCGCCGCCTGTAACGCCGGAAGTAAAAACACCGGTGCAGCCGCCGCAACAACAGATTAAGCCGGTCCCGGAACCCGCCGTAGAGAAAAAGCCGGGGGAGCAGGAAGTCCGTCGCCGGCGGCAACGTAATCGCCGGCGCCCACCACGCAAACCAGGCGCCCCCACTACCAACGAATCAGGAGAATAGCCATGGCTAAACGGTTTTACGTCACGACCCCAATTTACTATGTCAACGACGTTCCCCACATCGGCCATGCCTACACCACCCTCGCCTGCGACGCCCTCGCCCGCTACAAGCGTTCGCGCGGCTACGAAGTCTTTTTTCTGACCGGGACCGACGAGCACGGACAGAAGGTAGAGAAAGCGGCCCAGGCCAAAGGCGAAACCCCTCTGGAGCTGGCGGATCGGGTGATGATGCGCTTTGCCGCCCTCTGGGAGAAGCTCGATATCAGCCACACCGACTTTATCCGCACCTCGCAGGAACGCCATAAAAACGGGGTATGCGCCCTCTTTGAAACGATTCAGGCCAAGAATGATATCTACCTTGGCGAGTATGTCGACTGGTATTGCACTCCCTGCGAATCCTTCTGGACCGAGACGCAGCTCCTCGACGGCAACTGCCCGGATTGCGGCCGCCCGACGCAAAAACTTTCCGAGCCGTCGTACTTCTTTCGCATGAGCAAATACCAGCAGGCGCTCCTCGACCATATCGAAGCCAATCCCGATTTTATTCAGCCCCGCTCGCGGCGCAACGAAATCGTCAACTTTGTCAAGGAAGGGCTGCGCGATCTCTCCATCTCGCGCACGACTTTTTCCTGGGGGATCCCCGTCCCCAAGGATGAAGCCCACGTCATCTACGTCTGGTTCGACGCGCTCAGCAACTACATCACCGCCCTCGGTTACCCCGACGAAGGCGGAAATTACGCCAAATTCTGGCCGGTGGACGTTCATGTGATCGGCAAGGATATTTTGCGCTTTCACAGCGTGTACTGGCCGACGTTCCTCCTCGCCGCCGGTCTGCCGCTGCCGAAGAAGGTCTTTGCCCACGGCTGGTGGACGGTCGAAGGGCAGAAGATGAGCAAGAGCCTGCTCAACGTCGTCGAGCCGAATATGCTCGTCGATCGCTTTGGCGTCGATGCCATCCGCTACTTCCTCCTGCGCGAAGTCCCCTTTGGCCTTGATGGCGACTTTTCGCAATCGGCCCTGACCTCCCGCATCAACTCCGACCTTGCCAACGATCTCGGCAACCTGGTCAGCCGCTCCACCGCCATGCTCCACAAATATTTTGGCGCCGCCCTCCCCGCGCCTGCGGCTCTCGCTGAATTCGATCACGACTACGTCGCTCGTTTCTCCTCCGCCGTCAAAAATCTCGATGAGCAGATGGACGACCTCGCCTTCAGTAAAGCCCTGCAGACGATCTGGGAACTGGTCAGCGCTTCGAACAAATACATCGACGATTGCGCCCCCTGGACTCTCGCCAAAGATCCGGCCCAACAGGAACGGCTCGCCACGGTTATCTACAACCTCATCGAAGCGATCCGCCTTATCGCCCTGATGGTCGGCCCCTTCATGCCGACGACCGGAGCTAAAATCCTGACGATTGTCGGTTGTGATCCCGCCAGCACCCTGGAAGCAAACGATCAGTGGGGCGGGCTGCAGCCGGGGACGGTCATCGAAAAAGCGGCCCCGCTCTTCCCCCGCATTGAGATCGAATAAGGCCGGCATGGACTCAGGAAAGGTCACGCCCTTGCTCCCGGCTCTGGTCGACACCCACGCCCATCTCGACAGCAGCCAGTACGACACTGATCGTGCGGAGGTCATCAAGCGTGCCCGCCAGAGTGGGATCAGCCAGATCCTCACGGTCGGCTGCGACCTGGCTTCCTCGCAGGCGTCGATTGCTCTGGCGAACGAATACCCGGACGTCTATGCCAGCGTCGGCATTCATCCCCATGACGCTCTGGAGGGAAGCGACGTCGGGATCGCCACCTTGCGCCATCTGGCGAAATCGAGTGCCAAGGTGGTGGCGATCGGCGAGATCGGCCTCGATTTCTACCGCGACCGCGCCCCTCGCGACGTACAACGCGAAACCTTTCGCCGCCAGATTCGCCTCGCCCGCGAAGTCAGCCTGCCGCTAATCATCCATGACCGCGACGCCCACGACGAAGTCGAGACCATCCTGCGGGAAGAAGGCGCAGAGGAGATCGGCGGCGTCCTCCACTGCTTCAGCGGCGATGTCGCCATGGCCAAACGCTGCCTGGAGATGGGTTTTTATCTCTCCTTCCCCGGCACCATCACCTATCCCGCCAATAGCGCCGCCCGCGAAATTGTCAAGATGATCCCCGACGACCGCCTCCTCATCGAGACCGACTGTCCTTATTTAAGTCCGGTGCCGCAGCGCGGCAAACGCAACGAACCGGCCTTTGTCCGCTACACTGCCGAGGCAATTGCCGAACTGCGCGGCATCAGCGCCGAGGATATTGCCCGTCTGGTGCGGCGCAACAGCTACGATCTCTTTCAGATCGGCACCCCGGCAGGGGCGCAGATCGCCTACACCATCCGCAACAGCCTTTATCTCAATATCACCAACCGCTGCACCAATACCTGCACCTTCTGCCCGAAATTCTCCGGCGGCATGGTCAAGGGGCATCATCTCCTCCTCAGCCACGAACCGGATGCCGCCGAAGTACGCCGCGCTATCGGCGATCCGAGCCGCTACGACGAAGTCGTCTTCTGCGGCTATGGCGAACCACTCCTGCGTCTCGATCTGGTCAAGGAGATTGCCGCCTGGCTGAAAACGCGCGGCGTGCAAGTGCGGGTCAACAGCGACGGCCAAGCGAATCTCGTCCACGGCCGCAATATCGTCCCCGAATTGGCCGGTCTGGTCGACACCCTCTCCATCTCCCTCAACGCCGCCGATGCCGCCACTTACCAGCGGCTCTGTCACTCCAGCCTTGGTGAGGCCGGCTACGAAGGGATCAAAGCCTTCATTCGCGCTGCCCGCGGGATCATTCCGAACGTCATCGCCAGCGTCGTCGCCTTTCCCGATCTCGATCTTTCCGCCTGCCGCCGGGTTGCGGCTGAGCTCGGCGTCCCCCTGCGCGAACGCGAGTACGACAGCGTCGGCTGATTCACCGCCGCACCTGGCCCTCCCCTCCCCCATAACGTTCCCCCATCCGTTTGATCTCTTCTGCCACCTGCTCCCGCAGCCAACTCGGCGCCAACACCTCAACCTCGGCGCCATGCCCGAGAATACTCATGAGGATCTCGGCTGGATGGCTCGCCGGCAGGGTGAGGAGGAGCGCGCCATCGTCGGCATGGGTAATCTCCTGATCGGGATGCCAGATTTGGCCCTTGACCAATCGGCTGCGCTCCGGTGTGAAGCGCAGCGTCACCGAAAAGCTGTGACGATTCTGAAAAATCCCGAAGGTACCGGTCAACAGGGGCTCCCAATCGGCGCGGGGGCGATAGCTGAAAGACTCGCTCTCAACCACCAGCGCCGCCATGCGCGGCAGGACAAAGTCGCGCCAGTCGTGGCGCAGCCGGCAATAAGCGATAAGGTGCCAGGTGCCGAGATAATTGACGAGATGATGGGGTTCGACGCTGCGCCGGGCGGGATTAACCTGAGTGGGCGACTGATAGTCGAAGCTCAGGATGCGGGCGCCGAGCAGCGCCTGACAGACCCGCTGAAAATCGTCATTCTTGGTCGGGACAAACTGGTTCCAGCGAAAGGAGAAGGCTTCATCCGGCGCGAGCGTACCGGGGAGATGGCGGGAAAGGATACCGCCAAGCTTGTTGACGACACTGGCGAGTTCCCCTTCGAGATGGCCGGCGGATGCGTCGGAGAGAAGACGGCGTGAGATGAGGAGTGCCCCGAGCTCACCTGCCGAGATCCGCGCCGCCGGCAGTTCGAAATCAGTGCGATAGTAGTAACCGCGATGCAGCGGCTCATATTCCAGCGGCGCCAGCAGCCGGTCCCGAAAATATTCAATCGAACGCTGCGCCGTCTTGGCCGAAATCTCGAAGCGCTCGGCAAGGTGAGCGGCATTGGGATAGAGACTTTGTCGCAACTGCTGATCGAACCACAAAAAGCGTTCGAGAAAAATCTGTTCGCCCATTTATCCTCCATCAAGGTCGTCGTGAAAATATCCCCGCTTGCAACGGCAAGCGTTTAACTCAAATTTACCGATAAACTTGATATTTTTTCTTTTTGTTTTAACCTTTAACCAGTTGGCTGGTGGTGCTCGAGAATAAAATTAATTCAAATAAGGAGAGAAAGCTATGAAGAAACAGATGAAAGAGCTGCAACGACTCAAAGGGATCGGAGAAGTCCTTTCACAACGTTTAGTCGAATCCAGCTATGACACAATTGCCAAGGTTGCCAACGCCGAAGAAAAAGGCCTGGAGAGAATTGCGGGGATGAACCCGAAAAAGGTGCGGGCCGTTGTTACCGAGGCCAGAAAGATAATGGGCGAAGCGGAAAAAAGCCAGCACACCTGGAAGAAGAATTAAAGACGACAGGCAAACAGCAGGATAAAACCATAGCGAAAAGGGCCAGGCTTGAAGCCTGGCCCTTTCATTTGCGGGTGTTGTCGTGCGCAGTTTTACAACATCGGCACGAATTCGACGCGACGATTCTTGGCCCAGGCGTCCTCATCGTGCCCTGCATCGAGGGGTTTTTCTTCGCCGTACGAAACGACCTCCAGACGGCCTGCGCTGATCCCGAGGGAAAGGAGATAGTTGCGTACCGCCTCGGCCCGTCGCTCGCCGAGGGCAATGTTGTACTGATCCGAACCGCGTTCGTCGCAATACCCGGCGAGGGTCACCTGCAAGCGGTCTTGTGCCATGAGGATTGCCGTATTGGCGGCCAGAATCTCCCGGGCAGAGTCGCTCAACAGATGCTGATCGTATTCGAAGGGGACGTTCTGCAGTACAGAGGTCGGTAGCGGTGCCACCACGACTTGCGGTTCCTCCGCTACAGTTTCGGCAGCGACATCCTGATCCACGGCTGCAACCGGAGGCGGGATGTCGACGGGAGGTGACAAGGTTTGGGGCGGGGGCGGAGTGAGTGTGGTTTCTTCCTGAATCTTCTTCGTTGCGCATCCCGCGCTGAAGACCAGGGTGACGACCAAACAGAATAAGAATCCTCGAGACATTGGTTATCCTTTAATTGAAGGTTGAGGGTTAAGGTGCCGAACACCTGACGAGGTACAGTCGTTACGTTAATTTTGTGCAACATTCATAAAGCACCCCCTCATCTCCCGAGAGGGTGGCCGCCGACCGGGTGGAGGTCAGGACAAGTCAACACGCCTGGCAGAATTCGAGATAATATTCAGCGCCTTTACTGAGGCCATTTCGAGGCTGTCGACGATCTGGGCGGTGGTGGTCGTCAGCATGGCGTGGGTAATCAGCAGCGGAATCGCGGCGATCAGACCGAAGGCGGTGGTATTCATGGCGACCGAGATACTGGCGGACAACAGGTCAGCCTTTTCGGCGGGGTTGGCATTGGCGACGGCGGTGAACGCCGCAATCAGACCCATGATGGTACCGAGCAGCCCGAGCAGGGTGGCAATATTGGAGAAAAGCGCCACATAAGGGGTCCGTTGTTCCAGATCCGGAATGATCTCCATCATGCTTTCTTCCATGGCAATTTCAATGTCTTGCCGCCGCCGGCCAGACCCCTGAACCGCAAGCCCCATGCTCAGCATTTGCGAAAGCGCGGAGTTATCCTTTTCTACCATGTCCCGGGCCTGATCGAATTCGCCCTGGACCAGCACCGGATGGAGCAGATTCCACATGTTACGGCTTTTGATCTTGGTGCGGCTCAAATGATACCAGCGCTCACCAGCGATGCCCATGCCGACTAGGAACACCAACAAAATTGGCCACATGAACAACCCGCCATCGAGAAAAAATGCAATCATTGTCTTACCTCCTGAATATTGTGGTTGGCTCGTTAACTTCTTGATCTTGTTGTACTTGTTGCCCCGGTCAGGCCCTAGCCGGCGGGGAGGAAATCAATCGGGTACAAGATGGTGGTGGTGGGGACCTTCTCCTTCGGTCCGAAATTAAACTTTTTGACGCGATCGACAATCTGGGCGACCAGTTCCGGTGAAGCGAGATCGGTCGACGGCACCGTACAGGCGGAGACTTCGCCCCCCGGTTCGATGGTGAGGCGCAGGATCATCTTGCCGCGCAGGGTCGGGTTCTTGCGCAATTCGGCGTTATAGATCCGATACAGCGTGGCTTTGTATTTATCGAAGACGATCTGAATCTCTTCATCGGTTCGGGCCGGACCGGTCCCCGTGCTCAAGGGCCGCGCCTCTTCCGTCAGCCCCGCTACGGTACTTTCGACTCGTGCAACCCCCACACCGCCAAGACGATTGCCCGTGCCGCTACCGCTGCCACTACCGCCGCCAGTTCCACTGCCAGTACCAGTACCACTACCGATATTGCGACTGACTGCGGCATTGCCAATACCACCGGAACCGCCCGCTGACTGCATGGCCACCAGCGAACGACTGGCTTGACCTGCCGCCCCGGACTGGTTGATCAGATGGGACTGAACGCCGAGCCGCGGCACGGGAGTGACGTCCATCAGGTCGCTAAAGGTCTCCTTGAAGGCCAGAATCCCTGTACTCTCCGCTTTTTTACTCGCACTCGCCGTTTCAACGGGCGTTTTGGCTGGTTTGGGCTGGTCATTCGTCTTTTGCTCCTGCACTTTTTCCTGCTCTTTGTCGGGCTTCTTTTCTTCTTTTGGGCCCTTCGGTATCGGCGCCGGTTTGGCCTGCTCCTTTTTCACCAGCATGGCCAGACGTTCCGGAATCTCAACCACGGCCGAACGGTCCGGGACCGGCAGTCGCCACAGGGGAATCAGCGAGCCAAAACCGATCGAGAGCAGGACAGCGACCAGCAAGGCCAGATGGTAACGTTTTTCCCCTTCATCCTTGTTGTTCCAAGGCATAACCATTTCGCGGAAAGGGAGGGGAGAAACTTCCCGTTCGACGAGGAACTCTTCATTCCGGCGTTCCTCACGGGCATACGCCTGTTGTACCTCTTCGTGCAGGAAGTTCAGTTCGTGGTGTCGTTTGTTGATCTGCACTTTGAGAGCGGCATGCTTTTCCTGGGTACCGCGAATCTCTTCTTCAAACCCGGCAATATGCTCGCGAAGCCGGTGCAGATGTCCGGCGACATAAGGTCCTTCGAGCAGTTCATCCCAGAAGAGCGGCCCGGCGCCCAATTCACCCAGCGTATCAAGGGCGGTACAGACGTCACGCAGGGCGTCGAAGCGGCGTTTATCGGCTGAAAACAGTTCAATTTCTTCCACGATGGTGCGCAGATCACCTTCCAGCCGCCGGAGATTTTCCTCTTCCTGCTTGATCTGGGCCTGGAGTGGAGCCAATTCATCTGCCAAAGATGTCTTTGCGGCACTCATATCAAACCTTCGCCGCTTTCTGGATAACGGCGAGAGAGATCTTCCCGTATCCGGAATCCGTGCAGGTGGACATGACTTTTTTTAACACACTGAAGGGAATCGTTTTATCCGCAAGAATGGTGACTTCCCGGCTTTCCGCGACCTCTTGAGTGCTGCTCCCGATAATGCTGCGCTCGAGGGACTTCAGCCGTGCGGTGATCGGTGCGATCAAATCACTCTTGGCGCTCAGCAGCTCGGCGGTGCTGATCACCGCCTCCCCCTGCACAAGCACAATGTCATGACTGATCATGATCACCACGGTATTCGCCCGCGGCTTGGCCTCGACCACCGAGTCGGGGAGCTTGATCTGTTTGGGCGCCTCCACAACTTCACTGGCGCCGGTGTTGAAGAGGAGGAAAAAGACCAGGATGGTAAAGACATCCATCAGCGAGGTCAGATTCAACCCCGGCATTTTTTTCCTGTTGCGCCCCATCCGTTTTATGCGTCGGCTATTTATCATGGCGCATCTCCAATGGATATATTGGGGAAGAGTTCTACTCTCTGCGTAGCAACACTCCCGGGGGTTGCTATATCGGTGCTACGGACTGCGTCCATGATCTGAATCAGATAGTCGTATTCGATCTTCGGTTCCATCAAAACTGTCGCATCCTCCTTCTCCGGATATTGGCTTTTAAGGCGGACGAGAAGTTCGGACAGCTTCTTCATGTCGTGTTGGTCGCCTATTTTCGGAATCGCCGCCATGACATTTGAACCATCGGCGATCTCCAAACCTAAATCACGGATGATCACTTCGATGGTAAAATTCGGCTTGTCGGGCGTTCCGCCCGCTCCGGTCGGCACACTCAATTCCATGATGGTTACGCGCGAAAAGACTGCGCTTATCAGGAGAAAGGGGATCAGCACCACCATCAGATTCAAAAAGGTAGTGACATCCAGCTCAGGGGGAATGTGGGGTTTTCTCTGGCGCTTAGCCATGGTCAACTCGCTTGGCGGAATGGGAGATAATGTTCAGCGCTTTAACCGCGACCATCTCCAGGCTATCAACGATCCGGGCCGTAGTTGTCGTCAACATGGCATGGATAATCAGCAGTGGAATCGCAGCAATCAGGCCGAAGGCGGTGGTATTCATCGCCACGGAAATACTGGCTGACAACAGGTCGGCTTTCTCGGCGGGATTGGCGTTGGCGACGGCGGTAAAAGCCGCGATCAGCCCCATGATGGTGCCGAGCAGTCCGAGCAGAGTGGCAATATTCGAGAAGAGTGCGACATAGGGAGTCCGCTTTTCCAACTGCGGAATGATCTCCATCATGCTCTCCTCCATGGCGATTTCGATGTCTTCCCGGCGGCGCACGGCTCCCTGGTATGCCAGTCCCATACTCAGCATTTGCCCGAGGGCGGAGTCGTCTTTATTGACCATTTCCCGGGCATTGTCGAACTCTCCGCCGGCCAGCACCGGCTGCAGCGACTCCCATAATTTCTGGTTCTTGTTTCTGGTGCGGCTCAACTGAACCCAGCGTTCGAACGCGATGGCCACGCCCACGGCAAAGACGAGGAGAATGGGGTACATGAACACACCTCCACTCTGAAAAAATCCAACCAACGAATAAATAGAATCCATACGTACTCCTCCATGATGCGGTTAATCAAAAAGCAAACTCCCGAGACACCCTAGGCCAATGTCATCAGTGATCCCTCCTTGCGCTCTCCATACTGACTTCGAAAAACTCCAATTGGCGCATAAACACCTCACGATCCACGGGCATGGCACTTTCAGTTAACATCATCGCCAGACTTGTCTCCACCCCGATTTCAGAGCTTTTCCAAGGGACGATGTACAGCGCTTTCGGGGCTTCATCGTTGCCGACGATCGACATACCGGAAATCATCTTGGCCTCCGCACTTTCCTCGACCGCAGCACTCCCCTCGACCGCAACCGCCTCCTCCGCCTTGACCACGAAAGCCGGCAGGAGCGCGAGGCACAGGATGAAAACTAAAGTTCGATACATATCCGCTCCTTAACGTTTTAGCCGCACGCGCAGATCGGCTATCCATATTTTGACTTGCTCATCCATCGGCACGGCGGCGCTGTAGCTTTCGTAATGTTCGAGGGCACAGCCCGGATCTTGCAGATAAAGATCGCAAAGAATCCCGAGATTTTTATGGGCCGGGCTATAGGCGGGAAAAGCTTGCAGACTCGCTTCATAGATCTTTCTGGCTTCGGCAAAGCGGCCGGCCTTGCGCAGCAGCAAGCCATATTCATGGCTCGCCACCGGGTGGGCGGGAATCAACTTCAGGGCGGCTTGCAGAGCTTCTTCAGCCTGCTCGGGCTTGTTGCCATGCATGCGAGCAATCGCCAGATTGATATAAGGGGCGGTCACGCCGGGGTCTTGCTTTATTACTTTTTCCAGCAGGCGACTCGCAGCCTCATAATCACCGGACTGCATCATGACCACCGCCCGTTCAAAATCTTTGACTGCCGCCGCATCGAAACCGGGAATCTCCTGGATGACAAACCCTTCTCTGCCTTCGCCGAGGCGCGTTACCGAGGAGACCGCTGGCACGACAGGTTTGGGAAGGACGGCAACGGGCGGCACCTTGACCCCGCTGCTACACCCCGCCAGGGTGGCCAACGCCAGGATCAGGACAACGAAGCCGGCACGACGGCGCGCTTTTGATCGCGAAAACTGTTCTTTGTCAGTCGTTTGCATTACGGCACCGCTTTCCATTTTTGTTTACTTCACCGCCGGCGCCAATGGCACAGCAGCTGCCTCCACCGTTTCTGTTGCGGTCGGCTCTGTCGCAGTCGTCTCGGGAACTGGCACTTCGATCTCAGGCGGCGCCGGGACCGGCCGCTCGATTTCGTAGGTGAAGCCGCTGAGGGACGAAAGGATGGTGCTCGGTTCTTCCGGCCGGGAGTAGCGCGCCGGAACGAAGAGAGCGAGTTTCTCCAGACTCTTGTCAATCCAGTTGTTGTAGATCCCGACGGTCAGCAATTTGAGATTCTGCTCATGAACTTCGATCGCCTTATCCTCAAAGGGATAGGCCTGCTCTTCGATGGCCAACTCGTACTGCTCGAGCTCTACCGGAGTCAGCCCCTCGGGGCGTTCAGATGCCAGCAATGCTTTGCAGAAGTGGGCATAGATCTCGGCGAGATAAAAAGTCGCCGCTGCCGTCACTTCCCCGACTTCATAGTCGAGAAGCTTGTTGAATTCCTGGGTGGCCGTCTTCATCAGATCGCGCTTCTTGCGCAAATTGACATCGAAGGGCTTGACCAGCTGAACTGCCGCGAAACTGGTAAATTTCGGTTCCGTCAACACCAGGGCTGCGGTGGCGGCAAGATAGCGGGTCCGGACAGTTCGCGCCTGGCCCGCTGCCAAATCAAGCCTGACGATCTCTTGCAGTTCTCGCAGATAATTTTGCTGATCGCCCTGCTCCTTGAGAAGCAGGGCAATCTTGTTGCGGGTTTCAAGGTTAAGTTCCAGCGGTTTCGGGAAGGCATCGACATAGCGGCGATAGACCAGCAGGGTGCGGGGTTTGTTTCCGACTTCCGTATGCAATTCAGCAGCGAGCAGCAGAGCCTCCCGCCGAACATCATCATTAGTGGACTCTCTTTCGATGCGTTCATATTCATCCGCAGCCAAGGCGAGTTGACCGTCCTGCCGATAAACATAGGCGATCTTCTTGGTCACCTCCGGCTGCAGCGCATCGCCGGGGAAGAGATTGCGGAAGGAAAGCAGCACCACCGCTGCCTGCTTCCAGTCCTTGAGCTGGATCAGGGCGGCGGCGGCGTCGTACTCCGCGGTCACCCGAATCCTGGAAGTCGGAGCGATCTGCCCCACCCGCAGAAAGTGCTCGGCGGCAGCGCGATAATCCGCCAAGCCATTGGCTGCTTCCCCCTGCTTGTAAATAGCTGCGGCAAGATTATCGCTCAGGGCGGCGCGACTTTCGTCCCCGGCCGGGAGGAGTGCCAGGACATTGACATAAGCGGCTTCCGCTTCGCTGTAGCGCAGCAGCTCGTAAGAGGAGTGACCGACCACCAGCCAGGCGGCGCGTACGATCTCGACCTCGGCGCCGGGGAAGGTCGCGATCAGCTTGCGGGCAGCGGCGGCCGCCGGTTCATAATCGCGGAGATCATAGAGATCATCCGCTGCCGCGCCCAGAACCAGCGCCGCCTTTTCATGCTCAGGATAAGTATCGGCAAACTGCAGAGAACTGCGGACAACCTCGCGTTTCACCTGTTCTTTGCGCGCAGGAACCGCGCCACCGAGATCTTCGCGATAAGCATAAATGGCTGCATAACCGGCCGCGGCTGACTGCTCGTGGCGTGGGTAGACATAGGCGGTCTTCTCGTATTCCACCGCCGCCAGCGCAAAGGAGCGATTTTCCAGTAAGAGATCCGCTAACATATAGTTAACCGCCGGCGACTCGGGGTCGCTCGGAAAGGAGGTGAGGAATTCCCGGTACCAATGCATGGCTTCGGCGAAATTGCTCTCTTTCTCCTTGCGCTGCTGCGGGCTTTGGTAAAGCGCGTGATAATGATTGGCGAGATCCGTCAGGTTCGTTTTGAGCCAGACCAGAACTTCCGGACGGGCATCAGGCGCGAAGTGCTGCCAGTATTCCGCCTTGAGTCCATAGTTGTTGGCAAATTGCTTTTTCGCGTCAATGACCAGGCTGGGGAAGGCGCCGGCAAGATGGATTTCGATCACCCGCATGTGGAATTGCGGTGACACCTTGTGGAAGGGATTGCGGCTGACAAAGGCGTTGTAGGTAGCGGCGGCGTCCGCATAGCGGCGCTTACCATAGTAAAATTCCCCGAGGTTGCTGTAGACGCCGTCCTCATAACTGCGCGCGCCGTAGCTGCGAAAGTATTCGACCACCGAGTTGGCACCGCCGAGGTTGGAAAAACTCAGACTGACGATCCGGAAGGTGTCATCAATACGCTGGCGTTCCGGCACATCCACGGTCTGGGCAAAGTCGTAGCCGACCGAGACCTTGTAATCGAGCAGGGCAATGAAACGGTGCAGCGCCTCGTCATAAAGATCCTGCTTGTAAAAGGTCCAGCCGAGTTTGTAGAGCGCCAGCTGATAATAGGAGGAGGTGTCACCGATGCTGATGATGCTGCTGTAGGCCGCCTCGGCCTCCAGATAATGCCGGCGGGTGAAGAAATATTCGGCACGGCGGAACTGCACTTCATCGATATAACGGGACTGGGGATAAGACCGCACCAACCGGTCCATGACCTCCATGGCCGCTTCGACCTGTCCCAGCTCTTCATAAGCACGGGACATCTGATACAACACCTGGTCATTGCGTTCGTAGGCGGGATGATCGTTCAGCAATTTCTTGTAGAGGGCAATGGCTTCCAGAGTCCCGGCCCGTTCCAGGTCATCCCCACTTTCGGCAAGTCCGTTCGCTGCCGCGACCGGGTCGGACGGCGGACTTGCGGCCACTCTTTGCTCAAAGTCGGCCGCTGATTCACCTGGCAGCGGTTCCGCTGCCGGGACCGCTGCCGGGGAGTCGACCGTCGCCCGTTGCGGCGGTGGCAACGCGCTGGCGGTGGCCTGTCGCGCAGCGACGGTATTGCCGGCCAGCAGACCGTATTCTCTTTCGACCTTCAGGTCTGCCAGGCGACGAATCGCTTCGGCCGTCAGCTCCGAATCCGGCGTTTCTTCCAGGAAGCGCCGGTAACCCTCCATGGCTTTATCGAGGCCGCCTTCGATCTTCTCTTCCTTGATTTCAACCTGCAGGTGACGCAACTTGGCAATCGTATCCTTGCCACCGCCCGACTGACAAGCACTCAGGAGCAGCGGTAGCGCCAACGCGCTCAAGCGAAGCCAATTCGTTGCCCTCATTGCTCGACACCCTTCTGGAGTTGGGTCTTGCTGGCCCGATCGTAACTATCAGCCAGAGCGAAGCGCGCCTTGACCTGGTATTCATCCAGACGATCACGCCGTTTGCTCAGTTCATTCACCGCCATGATCTCAAGCATGCTCCCTTGCCGCGCCATCAGCATCTGCGTCTCTTCCCGGGCCGCCTGAATCAGCTGCCGCTGCTGACGGATCGTTTCGTCATAACCTTCATAGCTCTGAGTGGCCGCTTGGCGGGTACGGACAAAAGCGGTGTATTGCTGGTTGAGCAGATCCACCTCCTGGTTCAATGCGCGCAGGTGCAGATGAGCATCGGTAAAACGCTGGTCATATTCCGTTGCAATATTCCAGGCCAGCACTCCCCGCAACCGTTTGATCCGGTCGTTAACCTCGGGCGCCACTTTGCTGCCACCGGCATTCAGCTTTTGTTCCAGAGACGTCAACTCTTCGCTACAGATCCGCTCCCCGGCGGTAGCCAGATAGTCAGGGCGCGGCGCCACCAGCATGCTCTGCAAGCGTTGTTCGATCCGTTCCCGCTGTTCCAGACGCAGACGCATCTGCGAGTCCAGTCGTCTGAACTCCCGGTCGATCTCGGGAAGCAGGGGTTGATAATAAGCGCGGCGATACTGAATGAGATCTTCGTAAGCATCGAGTGCGCCTTGCCAGGCCGACAATTTTTTCAGGAGCTCCTCCAGATCAAAGTAATTCTTGAAGGATTCCTGAAAATCGTGCGAGGCCATCAAGTCCAGGAGGTAGTAGGTCTCGGGGGTCTCCGGCAGCTCGCGCAGCTTGACCACCCAGTTGGCATCCTGCTTCAGTTCCTCCCGCACCAGCGCCCGCAAAAAGTTCCCTTCACGGATGCTCTTGATCGAAGCGCTGAGCTTGTCGATTTCACCACCAAAAGCCGCTAGAGCACTGCCATAGAGCAGAGCGGCACGGCCATGCACATTCAATTTTCCATAGGCAAACGGCAAGGCGAGCAGGGCTTCCTGCACGGCCGGATCAGTGACCTCGCGTTCCGCAAGAATGCTCCAGGGAACCAGCGCTCTCTCGAAGTTCCCGGCAGATGCGTCGGCCCAACCCGATCCGAGCAGCGCCCGATTAGAGAACGGACCGTTTAAACGCACCCGGTCAAGGACCAGCTTGGCGCCTTCGTGCTTCTGCTCCTCCAGCAATTTGTAGCCCAATACCAGGTTCGATTTGTCCTTGATTGCCAGGGTGGCCGGAAGAGCGCTGACAAGCTGGCCCGTACGGTCGAGAGCCTTGCGACCATCCTGCTCGTTAGCGTTGCGCAACAGGGCAATCCCGAGATTGTAGGAACTGAACCCTTCCAGGCTCTTCTCACTCTGCAGCTCCTTGAGAATACGGACCGCTTCGGCATTGCGCCCGTTGGCCAGAGCGATATGTGCGCGCAAAAAAGCCAGATCGTCGCGGATCTTGACCGGAACAACGCCGCGGATCCGATGCACAGCCAGTTGGGCATTTTCCGGCTGATCTTTCTGGAAGTAGATCCGGGCCAGACGGAAAATGGCCTCGTTACGGACTGCGTCCTCGACATTCCCCTCAATAACCGCGGTAATTGCCCGACCGGCCCGATAATGCATCCGATAAGCCAGCTCGAAATCCCCCACGGAAAACTCGGCCTGCCCAACATGGGAGTAAAGGGAGTCGAGTTCGGGCTCATCAAGGCCGCGGTACTGCCAAAGCTCACTGTCGAGCCGGGCAATCGCCTCGAACCAGTCCTCTTGATAAGCGTAGTACAAAGCCTCACCGAAATAGAGGTCCTTCAGGTCTTCAGGCGCAGCTGTGCTGGCCGCCAGGACAGGCGTTACGAACAACAGGGAAGCCAATAGAATGATTAGTCTGTTCATAGTGATCTCGCTGATAAGCAGCTCACGTAGGGGAGAACCTTGTGTTCGCCCAGGGCGATGACAAGCATCGCCCCCCTACCAATCTTTCAGGGTGATGTTTTGCGCACCGGGACCGGCCAGATGGATTTCAACCATTTTCGGGCCCACATCCTTGCTGAACTTGAAGCTTTCGCTGCGGCGCAGATCAGCGCCGCTGGCGGTTTTACCGGTCAGGAGGATCTGCAGGTCATGTTCGCCGGATTTGATGTTGCCGGTATAGATGCGCTGCACGCCCCCCTTCTGCAGGGCTTCGAGTTCCTTGAAGGTATAAAGGTGATGGGTGACCAACTCACCGCC
>DIKR01000071.1:55447-97352 GCA_002424625.1 Desulfuromonadaceae bacterium UBA5613 | reverse complement strand
CTCACCTGAGTGGTGGAGGGGTAAAGCAGCTTCTCTTCGAGGAGACTCAGCTGTGCCGCGATCCCAAGAATATCGCTCTTGATCTCCTGCACCTGTTCATCCAGACCCTTGATCTGCTCTCTGGAGACTTCCTCCGCAAGGAGGGGAAAGCTCAGAATCAGTGTCGCAATAGCGAGAATGAACCCTCGTATAAATTTCCACATGGCTGCCACCTGTCGTGAGTGTGTTGTTGAAGGAATTTACATCTTCCCGATAATATTGATGAAGAGTCCCTGGTGCCGATAGTCATAGTTGGTGAGATCATCTGAAAACTTGCTGAAGTTGTAGCCGGCCCCGACTTTGAGATGATTGCCGAGATGACGGTAGAGACCGAGCAGCGCCCCGTCGAGGCGATCCTCGGCATCGGGCAGATCGAGGCGGCGATACTCGGCGAGGGCATCCCAGTGCGGCAGGAAATTCCAGTCAGCGCGCAGCACCGTCAGCTGCGCCCGGCTGGTGAAGAACTCCCGGTCGATGGGATCGAGACTCACTTCACCCTGGCGATAGGCATACTTCGCCCCGACGGTCCAGCGGGAGGTCAGGTCATACATGACATCCGCGGCCAGGATGTGGTTGCGCTGCAGAATCCCGGAGAGGGACGATCTTTCGAGCAAAGTCCCCTCGGGGGTCTGCACGGTGGTTTCTCCGGCGCCGGGGACATTATAAAAATAGGTATATTTGAGCAGGGCGTTGAGGCGGTCATGACGCACCGGGCGATACGCGTAGCCCATGACCGCTTCTGTGTAGTTGCCATCGTAAAACTGTCCGAGGGAGCTTTGACTGCGGGCAAGATTGAGCTTGCCGATGAGGCGCCAGTCCGGGGAGAGCTGATATTTGAGGCTGTTTTTCAGCAGCCAGGTCGTCCGCTTGGCGGTGCTGACAAAGAAATTGCCGGCGCTGTCGGTGCCAAGATGTTCGCTGTCGTCGACCCGATATTCCAGGGCACTGGCGATCTTCAGTCGATCGAACCCATAGCCGGCGCTCACCCCCACTGCGGTGCGCTTGACTTCAGCACCGCTCTGAAAGTCCTTGAGGGTGCCGAAATCAAGCTTTGCGCCCAGGTTGATGCGGTCGGTGGGGGCAAGATCGACACCGGCGGAGTGCATCAGTCCGGTCGGGGTATCACCGTGGGTATAACGCTCTTCGAGGTAGATGCTGACGCTGTCGGAATAGCGATTGCGGAATCCATAGGCAAGGTTCCCTTTCTGGGCGCGCAGACCGTTGTCCGACCGCTCGTTTTCAAGGGCATAGTTGAGGTAAAGGTTGGTCCGGTCGGAATAAAGATACTCGGTGCCGAGCCGGCCACTTGCCCCCAGGTCGCCGGTGGAGACCTCACCGGTCACCTTGAATCTTTCCGTCAAGCGATAACTGCCACCGCCCCCGACGCGGAAATTGTCCTCGCGGTTGCCGCTGCTCTGCAGAGAATCCTGCACAAATCCATAGCTGCTCCAAAGGGCCCGGGAATCGTACAGCACCTGCACCACCAGATCGGTCCGATCGCCTTCTTCCTGGGTCGGGGGTTTTACCGGGGATTGGTCTTTGCGTTGGTCGTGCCGGACCCCCGAACTCAGGGTCCAGTGCTCGTCTTTGCGGAAATCGAGATTAACCTCGTTGGCCACAGTTTCGAGGACATCACGTTGGCGGCGCGTATCGCTTTTGAGGCGCAGACCGAAACGGTCAGAGAGGGGCAGAAGCGCCGTGCCGCCATAGTTGGTGACGTCGCGATCGCTGCTCAGGCCCGGCGCCGCATAACCCGCTTCCACGTCCTGCCAGTACAAGGTGAAGCGACCTTTGCCCTCTGCAAAAAAGTCGCTCAGGCCGATACTGGCATCGACACGACTCGCCAGGGCCTCTGCCTGTGGAGCGTCCAGCGGATCAGACGAAGTAAAGAGGAAGCCGCCGTCCATTGAGGTGGTGGAAAGCAGCCCCGGACCATCACTGCGGCCACTCTCCAGTTTGAGCCAGGACTCCGAAGACTTGCGGAGGGTCACATCCGCGGCTTGAAGAGTATTCTCAATTCCGGCCTCCTCAAAACGGCTGCCGGTCAGGCCGAATTTGACATAATCGTTCAACCAGTAATGGCTGCGGCCGCCGGTCGCCAGGGTATCCAGATCCTCGAAACCGGGGGTGAATTCATAGCGAGCCACCAGATAAACGGGGTGGCCGCTAAAAGAGCCGCTGTGCACCAGCAGGTTGTCGTCCGCGGTTCCGGAGAGGGGTTCGGCGAGCAGGATCCGTCCCTGCAGGTAATCGATGTCGTAGTCGAGTGCCGGGGTGAGATTTTTCACCCCGAGGACCATATTGGAATCCTTGTCGCGGATCTCGATGCGCAGGCGCTCGGAACCGGTCAGGATGTCCTGTTGGCGCAGGTAGTAAAGGGAGCCGCTGGTGCCGCGAAACTCGTCGCGCCCCCCCACTGTCCCCGGTTCGGCGGCAAAACCGTCGAGCAGGAAACGCGCCTCACCAAAGCTGGTGGTGTTCTGGGTCTGATAATGCAGATTCGCCCCGTACAGTCCACGATCGACATGCGCCAGGTTGTTATCGGTATAACCGATCTTGAAATTTCCCCAGAGTCCGTAGCTCCTGTCCTTGCTCAGTTTGGCGTAGAACTTCCCCATGGTCGGGGCATCTTCTTGCACCGTGCTGTCGTCACCGTAGGTCGGCATGTGGTAATCCGGGTCGATGCGCCGGAGAAGTGCATCCGGGGATTTGTCCATGAAATTGCTGAAAATCTCGTCCAGCGGGCCTTCGCGGGTGTCGGCACTCGCCGTCAGCCCCCACCCTGCGCCGAACTTGCCGGTGGTATAGAAAGCCAGGCGGCCCTGGGCACTGAAATCCTCGCTGTATTGCGGCTTGTCCGGAGCGAGCAGCTGCGCCGGGCCGTTGGTCTTGTTAGCCGACAAGGTGAGATCGGCGATGCCGACATAAAACCAGTCGTTCTGCTTCTGGGTGAAATCCCGCAGAAAGAGTTCACCGTTGCCGGCCGGGTCGAGAACCGCGACCTCGACGGTATGGCTCCCCGCCGGCAGGATCTCTTCGGCGACAAAACGTCCCTGCGCGTCGACCGGGACAACATGGCCGGCCAGCCAGACACTGTAGCCGGGCGGGATGGCCATCCCCTGCGCCTGCACCGAACCGCCATGCAGGGAAATGTTGCGCCGGGCGATGCGGCTTTCACCATAGCCGGCCAAAAGTTCACGATCAGAATCGGTCGTCACCAGCGCCGGATCGATCTGGTCGAGCACCCAGAGCGGCTGGGGTTCGGTCTCATCGAAATTCCCCGTGGCGTCATAGACGCGTACGAGATAATTCAGTGACCGTCCCGGCGCGAAATCGGCTGAAAAGTCGGACTCGAAATCGGGCTGCCATGCCGCCAGGCCATCTGTATCCATCGCGACGACGGCAAGGGGGAGATCACGAACCGACTGCTCTTCGGCAAAGATCCGGACCTCGGCCCGGGCGATAAAGCTGCGGTAGTTGCTGTAAAGGCGAAAGCGCACCAGATTTTCGGCAAATTCCGTACCCTCCACATCCTGATAACGGATAGCACGCGGCCAGGCGGTCACATTCAGGCGCGGCTCCAGCTTCAGGTTGTCATATTTGAACTGAATGTCGGCGGCATCAAGGGCGACGTCGATGCAGCGCTGCACATCCGGCACCGACTTGCCCGGATCATCCAGCGGCTTGCCATCAACGGTGATGCGCATGAGATTGAGGGCAAAGGGATTGGCAACGGCAACCTCGCGATTGAGGCGGGTGACCTCCACCCCTGCGTAATCATCGAGGGCGACCAGTTCATCGTAGACGACCTGGACCTCGACCCGGGAGGTATCCGATTCGATAAAGCCGGCGTTGACCACATCGTCGGACTGGACATAGCCATGCCCCTCAAATTCCACCTGCTGCTCCGTCAAGCCGATTTGCTCGACCACCGCGGCTGTGGCACGCCGCGCCCGGGAGGTGGCGAGACCGATGTCATCCCTATAGACGGCAGCGGTGCGGCGATCAAGGCGTTGATTGCTGGTATAGCCGACAAAACGCAGACGCACATGCGTCCGGTCACTGATCTCCGCCATGAGCTGCTGCAAACGCCCGGTGTAGCCGGCAGGTAACACCGGTTGGCCGTTCGCGAAGAGGATCGGCGCGATCGGGCCGGACGGCGAATCGTAAACGCGGGTAACCAGCTCGGCACCAGGAGCATCCGGACACAACTGCGGTTCATCCGGCAGCTCCTGAAGCGCATCGTCGTGCCAGAACTCCACTTCAACGCGGCGGTTGAGCGCCCGGCCCGACGCCGTAAGATTGGCGGTGGCCGGTTGCACCGCCCCCATGCCGACGCTTTCTATGGCGGTATTGGCTAAGCCCAGGCCCTCCTGCACCGCCAGAGAGACCCGCCGGGCAACAGCCTTGGAGAGGCCGAGGTGACTGCCGTAGATGCGTTCGTCCCGATCGGGAAGCGGGGTATTGTCGGTGTGAGCGATAAAACGGACCACGACATGATCCTTGCCGCCGAGATTCTGCAGCGCCTGCCGGACTTGATAAAGGAATTCCGGCGGCACCTCGATCATCCCTGCGTCATAATGCAAAGGAGAAATCAGGTTTTTGACCCGGGCGCGCCGGGCGTGGCCTTCCTGGTAACGCATCTTGCAGACTGTTTCGGTCCGGCACACCTTGAGCCGATTGACTTCCCGGGCAACGACCACTTCCTTTTCGACCAGCTTCTCGCCGATCTCGTCATACCAGACCTGCACTTCGACCCGCCGGTTCAGCTGCCGACCTTCTTCCGTCGCATTGCTGGCAACAGGCTGACTTTCGCCGAAACCTTCGTAGGAGATCGCTTCGGGGGGGAGGCCCAGCGCTCCCTGAAAGTATTCGGCGGTGGTGCCGGCCCGCTCGCGGGACAGACCGCTGTTGTCGCCGTAGCGTTCCTGCAAGGCCGGGCTCAGACGCAGGGAATCGGTATGACCGGCAAAGTACAGGCGGACATTAGTGCGATCACGCATGCTGTTGAGGACATCGCGCAGCCGCTCCAGATAATCCTCGGGAATTTCCGCCTCGCCCAGACGGAAGTGGATGGGCGGGACGATATTTTCGAGCTTGATCGTCTGGACATCCGGTTCCGCCACTTGCTGCATTTCCAGGCGATCACCCTGGTCCGCGGCAAAGGCGGCATCATCATGAATCCAGGGGGTGAACGCCTGATCCACGGGCAGATGCATCTCGACCGCCTGACCGCGCGCCACTGTTTCCCTGACCTCTACGGTCGGGGAGGTAGTCTCGGCGCGCGCCAAAGTAACGACGCCAAAGGCTGAGACAAGAAATAAGATTAGGAGGGCGGCACTAGGCTTCAACATTGATTCCATCTTAGGTAAGAGGAAAAGGGCATTCCCAGAGGAGGTGAGTCCTCTACGGCGGGCCACTGCGGCGCCAGAACACTTCGGTTTCGATATCCAGACGATATCCGCCAGCGGACAGCACCCATTGTTTCGCGACTTCCTTCTTCAAGGCTTCCAGACGCGCCTCAACCAGTTCTTCATCTTCGATGTCGGCCAGATAAGAGAGCCGCAGGACGGCAGGCGCCTTCTTCAACTCCGCCAGCAGCTGCGGAATCTTGTAAATCCACTGCAAGCGCAGCACGGTTTGCTTCGGCTCGAAAACACCTTCGGCGATATCGATTGCGACCACCTTGTGAATGGTCGCCGCAAAGTTGTAGCGCAGCATCTTGCCGCGGGTGGCGCGCTGCACCTGAGGATTTTCACTGGTGACGCGATAACCGGTCGGGAGACTGCGATCGTCCATCTTCAAGATGAAATTGCTGCCGCGATCCTCGTCAGGAACCACCGCACAGGTGATATGGAAGCGGCCGTGCGCGTCGCTGGTAGCAATCAGACCGCGGGCCGTGACCACCCGTACCCCGGCCAGTCCGGCCTCATCCGCATCCTGTTCTCCATCGAGATTGCGGTCATCGAAGACCTTACCGATCACATCAGTACAATCAAAGGTCGGATCGGGGATGACACGCACAGTGGCAGTGTCTACGCCTAGGGAGGCAGCGAGAACGATGTGGAACAGCTCTGCCCGGTTAACGTACTCCCCTTCGCTCACGCCGGAACCGACGATGAGCAGCAGCTTGATCTCCTTCGCCTTATCCTCGCCGCTCTCAAGCTCGAGGTTACTCCAGACCAGGGTGCGGTTGGTCTTGACCGGCTCCAGCGGCTGACCATTGACACGGGCCGACCCCTCCACATACTTGAATCCCGGCGGGAAGGTGTCGACAACCTGAAGGTCCTGCAGTGTCACCGCCTTGGTGTTCGTCACCTTAATGGTGTACGGCACCAGCTGGCCGCGGCTGACATTGATCAGGGCCGAAGTTTTGCGGATGAAAACAACATTGTCGAGGGTGGGGTCGAGGGCGATATGGTTATTGAACAGCTGGCTTCCGCCCGGAATCGGCTCGCCCAGGGTCTGGTGCAAAAAAGAATTAATCTGCGCTGCCGGGATCTCTGTTCCCGGCGCGTATGCAGACGTCTGCGCCTCGCAGTAGCCGGCCGGAGCTGCCACGGCATCGGCGGCGCAGGTTGTCACAGAGTACGCCGCCGTCTCCTCGCCGGTGACGGGAGGGATGATCCGCGACGGACCCGCCAGATAACCGCTGCCCGGCGGGGTCACACGGATCACGTAGTCACCGCCCTGCGGGCAGGCAACATCGCTGTAGTTGATGTCGAACTTGTAGAAGCCCGAGGCCAATGTCACCTGATTCTGCTGGGTCGGATCAGCAAAGCAGCCGGTCGGCAGTGTCGTTGTGCTGCCAGCCCGCAGCATAGTGAGCGTCGCCCCTGCAATCGGCGCGCGCTCGAAGGACTCGAAGATCACGCCATTCGGGTCGATCGGCAGGTTCAGATTCTGCAGGGCGCTGCCGGACAGGGCCACAATGTTGCTGATCTGCTGCAAACCATTGGTGAAAGCCGAGTCGGCCAGGCCCAGCTTCGCCGTGGTCGTGGTCGCACCCGGTGCGTTGAAACGCAATTCGTACTGATCGGCGGTGCTTTCGCCGGGCGCAAGACCGCTGAAGCGGTAAAGACCGCCGGCGTCGGTGCTGACCCGGCCGAGGAGCACGTTGTTACGGTAAAGTTCGACTGTCCACCCCGCCAGGCTCTGTTCGGCAAAATCATGAAGATTGTCGAAGTTGGCGTCGTGCCAGAGTTGGCCATTGAGTATCGCGCTGCCCGGCAGTCCACCGAGATCAATGGAGACGCGAGCCGGAGGCGAAGTCACCTGCGGGGTATTCCACGTCACCTGTGCGCTGTTGGTGAGGGTGGTGCCGATCGGGACGGAACTGTTGATCTGCATGCGGAAGCGCAAGGTCGCCATGGCGCCCTGCGGCAGATCGCCGATGTTGGCCGTCAGCAGCGGATCGGCATAGGTCACGGCAGCCGGATTCGCAACGCCATTCAGCGTCGCAGAACCATCCATGTAGCTCGCCAGTCCGGCCAGGAGCGAGAGATCGTCACTGATTGCCACATCGGTGGCGTCCACCGCACCATTATTGGTGATCCGCACGACATACTCCAGCTGACCGCCGGCCAGGGCCACGCCGCCGCCGACAACAAAGACCTCCTTGATAATGGCGAGCTGCTGGGCGCTCCCGACGACTACGGTGGTCGGCTGATCGCCGTTGGAATCGATACCGTCAGCATCGGTCGGCTCGCTGGGTAGACCGGTGGTCGCCACGTAACCCTGGTTGCTGATCACTGTGCCGGCGGCCACGCCGGGAGCGACCTCAACCTCGAAGATGATCTCGGCGCTGGCGCCGATCGGAATGGTGCCGCTACTGCCGTCTGCCGAATTGATCGCGATGCCGGCAGCCAGGGGGGAGATGCCGCCATCGGGCGATCCGACGGGCTGTCCGTTGAGGGTCACCGAGTTGGCTACATAGCTGGTGTTGGCCGGCACCTCATCGGTCAGCATTACCCCGGTCGCCAGAGCCGCGCCGTAGTTATATACGGTGATGGTGTAGCGCAGCCGATCACCCGGATCGACACTTCCATTTGCGTTGGCATCGTAAGCGAGGAATACCGTCTTCTGCGTGTCCACCAGCGGCAGGTTGCCGACGATATTGCGGGTCGAATCCTCATCGCCAATGACGGCCGGATCATCTTGGCCATTCACTGTTGGATCATCCGACGCTCTTTCCACGAAGGGACCGCTGCCACCACCCGAGCCGTTGAGGAACCCCTGGTTGGAGATAATTGTGCCGTCGAGCACATCACTATCAATCAACACATCGAAGCTGATAGTCGCCATATTTGCTGTGCTGTCAGTTGCATCGGCTCGCATTGCCCCCGCAATGGTATCAACCGGTGAATTGATCAACAGGCCGCTTTGCAACGCAGAGGCAGTGGCATTATCCGCCACAAGCGCACCGTTCAGACGCGTGGAGTTGGCCACATAGGAGGTAAAGGTTGGGATCAGGTCGCGCAGCGATACATTGACGGCATCTTCATTACCGATATTCTTCACGGTAATGGTGTAGCGCAGGGTGTCCCCCGCCATCAGCACGCTGGTATCGTTGCTGAGGTCCTGCGAGGTCTTGTAGACCTGGAATTGCGGTGCCGAGCTGATCAAGGTGGCGGTTTCGTTACTCGTCACCACCACCTGTTCGGGCACAGTCAGCTGCGCCTGATTGAGAACGATCGTGCCGCTTTGCAACACCGGGGCAAGGGTCGCCGCGAACTCAATGGTTATTGTCGCGTCGGGATCCCCCTGTGCCGCCAGGGTCAGGTCCCGGATATCAACCCTCCCCGTCGCGTTGGCGCCACCCATGGCATCGCTGCTGGTGCCGGTGTGGCTGAGCACCTGCAAGCTGCCGGCAACAAAGTGCGCGGCCAACTCGTCCGTCACCACGACGTTATTCACCGGAACAACGCTTTGATTGCTGAGCACGAGGGTGTAATGCAGGGTGTCACCGGGCCGGGCGTTCGCCCCGGAGTCCTGGGTGGTGGCATTGACCACCGACTTCACCAGCGAGATCACCAGCGGGGTGGTCAAAGTCTGCGTGGCGGGCAAAGTAAAGTAATCGTTGAGCGCCGGGGTGCCGCTGCCGGTGCGCTCGATCGCACTCTGCTCGCCATTGAGACCGGTCCAGCGCGCGATGGCGCTGCTGGTCAAAGTCTGCCCGGGACTAACACTGGCAAGGAGACGAATTTGATAGGTAACGGTGACTGTCGCACCCTCGACAATATCGACATCAAAGCCGGTGGCCGGATCCCAGGTGAGGATCTGGGGAACAGTGACGCCGTCGGCACCATTTAACAACGGATCGGCCAGTGCCACACCATTCAAGGTCGCACTGCCGGGGACATAGGTCAGCCCCAGCCCCAAATTTTCCTCGATGCTAAGATCGAAGGCGTTGCTAAAGGCATCCCCGGCCCCGGCCCCCGCCGCCGTAAAGCTCAGGGTATAGGTCAGAACATCCCCCGCTTGCGGCGACGGCGTCGAGGCGGTCCGGGTGACGGTCAGCAACGGTTCGACGATGGTTAACGGTCCACTCGACGAACCCGTGACCGCATCGGCCGGCATGTCTGTATAGGTATAGGATGCGATGTTGGCGAAATTCGTCCCGGCATTAGCCGAGTCGTTGTTGGCCACCCGCGTCGACAAGGTGATAATCGCCTGCTGGCCGGCAAGGATGGAGGGGATGTTCCAGCTCAGATCCTGGCCGGACTGGGTGGGGCTAATATTGAGCGGCGCGCCATTCAGCGAGACCGTGGCGCTCACATATTCGAGGGTGCCGTGCAGGGTGTCGCTCACCACCACATTGTTGAGGGCCACGTTCATCGGCACTGCGGGCACCTTGATTTGATAGATCACCTCTTCACCGATGGTCACTTCCGCCGGAGAGAGCAAGGTCTTCAACAGCTGGTCAACACCCACCAGGTTGGTCATCCACACTTGCGCCGGTGCGGTGGAAGGGTAGAGGCGACCCGGCGTCGCCAGCGGCAGTGACCAATACTCAGAGATCCGGGCCTGGTTGCTCCAGGTCTTCGAAACCGTGAGATCGGCATGGAAGCCGAGGCTGTAATCGACCGTGACACATTCACCCGGAGTGAGCGGTGAACTCTCCAGCAGGGCAATGCGCATTTCCCCGCCGCGCCCCGGAGCGCTGTAGCTGTAACCCGTCCCCGCGACTAAGGTGGTCGCACCGATCTTCACCAGCGGCGGATTCGTGATCAGGTCGCTTTCGTCGAACTCCGGCGCCAGCAGATCAGACAACACCACGCCATAAGCCGGCGCCAGGCCATCGTTACAGGACGACAGCTGAAAATTCATCACATCGCTGGCCAGGTTGACCCGGTAGGGATCAGCCAGAGTGCCGGTGCCAACGCGACCGGTGCCCCGATCAATCTTGCTGAGCGCCCGCATCTGCGGCTGCCGGACATCAACCCGCACCGTATCTGTCAAACGCTCGGGGTAGAGCGCCGGATCGCCGCCTGTATAGGAAAGCTTTGCCAGGTTGTCGCGCAGAAGCGACGGGGCATAATCCACCCCGAGCGGCGGCGCCTCGCTGACGACCTTTGCGACATAACGGATCATTAGAAGGTCAAGCGGCGTATTGTCGTTGCTCGGCAGGTTGGTGATATCGCCAAACTCCCAGCGCAAGGTGCCGGTAGCTCCGGCAGCCGGCTGCGCTGCCAAGGTGTAAGTGAAGTTGGGAGTGGCGTTGATGACCACACTTTCCAGCGCCATGCCCGCCGGCAGCGCATCCTCGACCACGACGTTCTGCGTCGTATATTCCTGCAGACTGAGCGTTAATTCATAAGTAACAGTATCACCGACGCGGACAATCGCAGGGGTGGCGCTGGCCGGGGTTTCGGGATAGGAGTCGTCGACCACCGCTTTGCTGATGGCAGTGTTATCCACCGTACTGATCAGGACAGTGACCGGGCCATGACAATAATCGTTGAGGCTGTCAGTGGTCGGGCAGCCGGCACCGGTGCGTTCGCCGCTTGCGGCGTCCGACTGCGAAGTCCAATCGACATAAACGTGGTTAATGATATCTGCGCCCGTGACCGACACCACCGTCACCTGATAGGTCAGCAGCAGCGACTGGCCCGCTGGAATATCGAGACTGTCGTCACCGTTCTCCCGCCCCCAAACCAGGGCATTGCCAGGGAGCGTACCGGGATTCACGATAAAGCCGGTGACAGCAACGCCGTTAATCATCGCGGTTGCGGAATCCGGGATCAGCGTTACATTCGCAGGCAAGGTGTCGACAACGTTGGCATCAAACGCCGTAGAACTGCCATTATTGGGAAGAGTGACCGCATATTCCAGGACGTCACCGACCGTGGCCGCATCGGTTGCCAGTTTTCCCGCGGGAGTGACAAAGCGCACCGTCTTGGTGGCAGCGGTTACGGCCGGCTCGACCACGGTCATATTGACAGTGCTTCCTGCGCTGCCGACCGTTTGCGTGCTATCGACACCGTTTGCCCGATTGAAGGTGTACGTCGCACTGTTGTTGAAGAGCAGGCCACTGTTATTGGTGGGGGTGTTGAGCAGTTCAACGGTAATCTCGATGACCGTCTGGCTATTGGCGGGAATGTCGATGCCGGTGATGGTATCTTCGATCACCAGATTGGTGTCGCTGCCACTGGTATTGGTCAGCGTCCAGATGCCGCCCGAGACCACCCTTGCACTGATAAAACGCAGGTCGGCCGCAGACACATTCAAGTTATCGAGAATCCGCACGTCGTAAAGAGGCACGGCGGTCGGAACCGCGGGCACAGTGATGCGGTAGGTGAATTGCTCGCCAATCGTGGCACTCGACTGTGTATTCGCCTTCGCCAGCGGTCCGGGAGTCTGAATGAGCACCGTGGTTGGATCTTCGTCACCGACGACATCGGGCGAAGCCACGCCGTTGGTATCCGGATCATCACTCAGCACGGTGAAGTCGCCAGCCGCGGTGAGACGCGCCTGGTTGGAGACGGCGGTGCCGTTGCTGAGGGTCGGTTTCAGAGTGATGTCGAACGTGAAGATCAGCTCGTCGCCCAGGGTGATGTTGAGCGGAGCAGGACTGCCGCTGATAACCAACTCTCCGGTCACAGCATTATAGGTATGGGTGACGCCGGCCGGCAGCGTCACATTGCCGAACGACATCAGGTCGAAGCTGTTCGGATCGAGGGAGTCGCTGATTGTAATCCCGTCAATCGTCTGGTCAACATTGAATAGGCGCAGTGTATAGCGCAGCCTGTCGCCCGCAGCGGCGGTGGCGGCCGGGCTAACATGGCTGCTCAGGTTGGCGACAGTTTTCTCAAAGTAGTAGCCGTGCAGCGCCGCCGTGACGGTATGGCTGTCCTGGTGATCGATGATGGTGGGCGTACCGTCGGTGAGGGTCCTGGTGAAGACGCGCCGGCCGGCATAGCTGCTGTTCGCACTGAACCATTGGGACGCGCCAGCGACATTGGTCAGCGTTACTCCGTCATTGGTGAAACCGGGATCAAGCTGGGTCTGGTAGGTGATGAGCAGGTGCTGCTCGGGCGCGTTCGGGCCCGCAGCGTCGGTCATGGTCAGCTCAAGTTGGCAACTGCTATAATCAACCGTATAATCGGTGCCCGGGATCAGGTCCTTGACCAAGGTGACACCATCGGCCTGGACGATTCTGGCACTAAGCGTGGCCGTGGGATCAGTGGCGCACATACCGGCCGGAATTATGTCGCTGATGCTGGTGTTCCAGGCATCGCCGCCGCCGTTGTTCTGGACATCGATGGTAAAGTCGGCCGTATCCCCGACGTTCAGGGCCGTCGTCTTGCTGGTCTTGTCAACCACCAGGTTGGGCGCGACGATGGTCATCGGCAGCGAAATACCCGACTCGCCCGGCAAGGGATTGAAATATTCGTTGGCATCCTGGATGCCGTCCTCATTGAGATCGATCCACCTTGAGAACGACCACCTGGCCGTATTGATGAACTGCATCCCCGGCACGTTCGTTGGGGTGTCGTTGAGAAGCGCCGTCAACTCGACCACGACCTGGCTCCCGGCCGCGATGTTGGGCAGCGAGAAGTGCAAATATGTGTCGGTGCTGTCGGGAAAATACGTGATCGGTACCGCGGTGCTGGTATCCTTGTAATGGGCGCTCAGGCTCACCAGCGTCAGGTCGGCACCAATCGCGGCCAGGTCATCCACGACCGTGATCGTACCCAGATCGTTCGGGGACGGATCGCCGGCCCGGAAATTCATCGAGGGGAGAGTGAGGGTATAAGTGAAGGGCAGACCGATGGTGGCAGTAGCTGCAGGGGACTGCTTGGCGATGGTTTCAGCGGGGATCATGAGATCCTGGCACGCACGACTAAATGCCCCCTCCTCGGAGTTAACCACCCAGAGTTTGTGATCGATATTGGCACACGCCATGTTGCCGGAAAACCAGACGTTGTCGAAGACGATCAGATAGATGTCAGATTTGTCCGGAGTGTAAAAATTCAGGGTCGGCGTCAGACCTTTGGGCCAGACTGATGATATCGGGAAGTTTTTGAACTCGCAGTTCATGTCGATGCCGAAGGAACTGCCGGGAAGATTTGCCTGCACAAAAGGGTCGTTGCCATCGACAACTGCGACTGTGTCTGTGGGATTTTTTTTGTAGCCAGAGCACATGTCCGTTCCGGCCAGCGCCGGTGAGGCCGCGCCCATTAACAGGACAAAGAGGAGCAGCAGCGGGAAACCGAACCAACAGCTGCGTGTCGGCATAGCCATAAGGGACCCTTCCCGGGCATTCCGGCTCGCACCCATCTTGATTGTTGTCCTGAAGTTCGACATGGCTCCCTTTAACTTCATAAAATCTAGATAGTTATCTCTAAGGTTCCCGGAAAAAGCGATGCGAGTCTCATTGAAAACAAAACAAGGGCGCTGATCTTCGGCCGAAGATGAGCGCCCTTGTATCGGTAAAAAAATACCGGTTGCCAAGATGCGTTTCCCATCTCTTCGGCAACCCGGCGATCCTGAATTTCAGGACCCGTGGCTTTGCGTCACCAGATTACTCTGGCTTTGCCTTTTCGGAGTACTTTCCTAACTGAACTCAACACCAAGCGCATCTCATTGAACGCAATAAGGGCGCTGATCTTCTGCCGAAGATGAGCGCCCTTGTGTCGGTAAAATAAATACCGGATGCCAAGATGCGTTTCCCATCTCTTCGGCAACCCGGCGATCCTGAATTCAGGACCCGTGGTTTTGCGTCACCAGATTACTCTGGTTTTGCCCTTTCGGAGTACTTTTTCCCCTACTGACTTCTTTTTGCTCGGCAACGCAGAACGAATCTCTAAACAAACAAGGGCGCTCTCTTCTGCCGAAGATGAGCGCCCTTGTGTCGGTAAAATAAATACCGGATGCCAAGATGCGTTTCCCATCTCTTCGGCAACCCGGCGATCCTGAATTCAGGACCCGTGGTTTTGCGTCACCAGATTACTCTGGTTTTGCCCTTTCGGAGTACTTTTTCAGGTTACAAGCTTTCGCTTATGACCGTTAATACTGGTGGAGCTGAGCGGGATCGAACCGCTGACCTCTTGAATGCCATTCAAGCGCTCTCCCAACTGAGCTACAGCCCCCTTAATCGGTGAGGCGGTTTATATCAAAGGGTCTCTTTTCTGTCAATATCTTTTTCGCGAGCCATGATTATTATCTTGTTGTGTGAAACAAGGCTGGGGCAGAAAAGGCCTTAGAGTGACGGATTCACCATGACACCATCGACGACGCCGGCATCGGCGATCCTGACCCGCCGCCCCTCGATCCTCAGCCGCCTCTCGGCAATCAGCTGAATGGCCCGGGGATAAATCCGGTGCTCCTGCACCAGGATGCGTGCAGACAGACTGGCTTCGTCATCCTCGTCAAGGATCGGCACCACCGCCTGAATAATGATCGGGCCGGTATCGACGCCACCATCAACAAAGTGCACCGTGCAACCGGAAAAGCGGGCGCCGGCCTCCAGCGCCTTTTTCTGCACATGCAGCCCGGGAAAGGCCGGCAGCAGCGCCGGATGGATATTGATGATCCGTTCAGGAAAAGCCGCAATAAAGGGGTCGGAGATGAGGCGCATAAAACCGGCCAGAACAACGAGATCGACGCTGGCCGCCTGCAGAGCATGAACAACCGCCTGATCGAAAGCGGCGCGATCGCTAAAGGAACGATGATCGATGAGTGCCGTCGCAATTCCTGCCTGCTCCGCCCGGCTTAGAGCGCCGGCACCGGGGACATTGGACAGAACCAAAACGATCTCGGCATTGATGCTGCCATCCGCACAACGGTCGATAATCGCCTGAAGATTCGAGCCACTCCCCGAGGCCAGGACGCCGAGGCGCAGTTTACGCGGTGCAGACATGAACGGCTCCTTAAACGAGTTCGACCTGTTCGCCCCCTTCGGAGCACTTCACAATTTCGCCGATCAAGTAAGGCTGCTCGTTTAAACCGGTTAAACGCGACATAACATCATCAACCTCCACAGCCGGGACGATGAGAATCATGCCGATGCCGTAGTTGAAGGTGCGATACATCTCCAGCTCGGGAATATTCCCCCCTTCCCGCAAGAGTTCAAAGATCGGCAGCTTTGGCCAACTTTCTTTATGAAAAATCGCCCGGCAGTTATGCGGCAGGACGCGCGGAACATTCTCAACCAGGCCGCCACCGGTAATATGGGCCATTCCCTTGATCGGGAAATGTTTGAGGAGATTGAGGAGGCTCTTGACGTAGATCCGGGTCGGGGTGAGGAGCTCTTCGCCGATGCTCCGCTCCAGACCACTCACCGCGCTGTCAATCTTCAGTCCCATGCGCTCAAAGAGAATTTTTCGTGCCAGCGAATAGCCGTTGGAATGGAGCCCGGTGGAGGCGAGACCGATGATCTTGTCGCCGACCGTAGAGGTCGAACCGTCGATGATATTGTCACGATCGACAACGCCGACAGTGAAACCGGCGAGATCGTATTCCCCTTCGCTATACATCCCCGGCATTTCAGCAGTCTCCCCCCCGACCAAAGCACAGCCGGCCTGGACACAGCCCTCGGAAATACCGCGAACGATCTCCACCGCCTTCTCCGGCGAGAGCTTGCCGGTTGCCAGGTAGTCGAGAAAGAAGAGGGGTTCAGCCCCTTGGACGATGACATCATTGACACACATTGCCACCAGATCGATGCCGACAGTGTCGTGCTTATCCATCATAAAAGCGATCTTGAGCTTGGTGCCGACGCCATCGGTCGAAGAGACCAGGGCCGGCTGCTTGTACTTGGCGGAGTTAAAGGAGAAGAGCCCGCCAAAGCCACCGAGGTCGCCCAGCACCTCCGGACGGCTGGTCGCCTTGACCAGAGGCTTGATCATCTGCACAAAACGGTTGCCGGCATCGATATCGACGCCCGCGTCCTTATAAGTCATGGAATCTTTCTGAGACAAAGTGTGGCTCCTTGCAGGAATTTAAGGCTACCATTAATAAATCAGGCTGATTCCTCTTGTCAACGGCAAAGGAATGCTCAGAGTTGGCGATCCGCTGCAGATCAAGGATAAAAAACTCCTTTACTCTAAAAAGCACGCCCCTTTATGATGCAGAGCAATCCTGCGTCAAGAAAGATATTAGAAATATCATGTTCACAATTCGTCCCTTATGCAGCGATGACCTCCCCCGTATTCTCGCCATTGAACGTCAATGTCATGCTTATCCCTGGTCGGAAGAGATCTTTCGCGACGAGATGACGACAGCGCATTCACGTCTCTGGGTCGCTGTCGAGGAAAACGAGATTGCCGGCTTCCTTTGCTGGTGGACGATCAACGGTGAAATCGAAATTCAAAATGTCGCAACCGCTCTGCGTTATCGCCGCAAAGGCGTCGGGCGCTGTCTGCTTGCGGCGGTCCTCGCCGCAGCCAGGGCCGAAGCGATCAACCGGGCGCTGCTCGAAGTCCGGGTCAGCAATCTCGGCGCCATTAAACTTTACCGTGAATTCGGCTTCATCGATTGCTGCACCCGCCGTTGTTACTATCCTGATGGCGAAGATGCCCTGCTGATGGAATTGCCCCTGTCTCAAGACGAAATAACGTCTCTCTAAGATTGATTTGCTGCATCAACTTTGCGTATAGTGCGCGTCATCTTTTCCCCTGTCGCGGAGTCCCCATGAAAAATTACAGCACCACCATCCTCGCCAATAACGAGATTGCCCCCGGCTATTTCCGCATGAAGCTCCTTGCCCCCGGCATCAGCACGCAAACGCAGCCGGGACAGTTCATCATGATCCGGCCGCAAACCGGTCTGCCGACCATGCTGCGCCGCCCCTTTGGTATCCTGCGCTGCGGCTTTCTCCCTCCCGAATGCAATGGTCTCCCCGAACGCGAGTATCTGGAGATTCTTTATAAAGTCGTCGGCAAGGGGACGACCTTTTTGAGCGAACTCCACGCCGGCGACCGGGCCGAAGTCCTCGGCCCCCTCGGGCGCGGCTTTGACCTCGGAGCGATCGGGAAGGAGAAGATCCTTGTCGGCGGCGGCATCGGCCTTGTCCCCCTCTTTCTCCTGGCCGAAACACTGATCAAACGCGGTGACAAAGTCCGCCTCCTGATGGGGGGCCGCACCCGCGACGACATCCTCTGCGTCACTGAATTTGAGCGCATCGGTGTCGAAACCTACGTCTCCACCGACGACGGCAGCCTCGGCGAAGCCGGCTTTGTCACCAATGCACTCAAGCGCAAACTCGACAAATATCCGCAGGCGGAAGTCTTTGCCTGCGGCCCGATGCCGATGCTGGCCGCGGTGGCCCATATCTGCTCGGTCGATCATGTCCCCCTGCAGGTTTCGCTGGAGGCGCACATGGCCTGCGGCGTCGGTGCCTGCCTCGGCTGCGTCGTCAAGGGGGCCGGCCACAGCGAGCAAAACCCGCGCTATCTCTGCACTTGTAAAGCCGGCCCGGTCTTCACAGCGGACGAGCTTGACTGGGAGCGGCTGGAGCATAAGGGCGAGAGCTGCACGAAAGGATGTGCATAATGACAAACGAAAAGATGAAACGTCCGAATCTCGCAGTAGAAATCGCCGGGATCAAACTGAAAAATCCGGTCATGCCCGCCTCCGGCACCTTTGGTTACGGCGAGGAATACGCCCCCTATCTCGACCTTAACTGCCTTGGCGCCATCGTCACCAAGGGTCTCTCCCTCAACCCCAAAGCCGGCAACCCGACCCCGCGCATCGCCGAGACCACCAGCGGCATGCTCAACGCCATCGGCCTGCAGAACGTCGGCATCGATGCCTTTGTGCAGGGCAAAGTCCCTTATTACCGCGGCATCACCACCCCGATCATCGCCAACTTCTTCGGCAACACCCTGGAGGAGTACGGCGAGGTGGCGCGCAAGCTCAATGATGTCCCGGAAGTCACCGGGGTCGAGCTCAACATCTCCTGCCCCAACGTCAAGCAGGGAGGGATCGTCTTCGGCACCGAACCGTCGGCCGCGGCCCAGGTCGTCGCCCTGGTCCGCAAGGCCCTCAATAAACCGCTGATCGTCAAGCTCACCCCCAACGTCACCGACATCACGGTCATCGCCCGTGCCGTCGAAGAAGCCGGCGCCGACGCCATCAGCTGCATCAATACCATTACCGGCATGGCCATCGACATCCGCACCCGCCAGCCCAAAATCGCCAACCGCACCGGCGGTCTCTCCGGCCCGGCGATCCGGCCGGTGGCAGTGCGCATGACCCATCAAGTGGTGCAGGCGGTGAAGATCCCGGTCATCGGTATCGGCGGCATCATGTGCGCCGAAGATGCGCTAGAATTTTTGATCGCCGGCGCCACCGCCGTGCAGGTCGGCACCGCCAACTTCATCGATCCGGCGGCGATGATTGCGGTGATTGAGGGGCTGGAACGCTTTTTGATCGAGGAAGGGCTGGATGATATCCGCCAGGTGATTGGCAGTTTGAAAGTATGAGCCCGGTTTCTGTCGGAATCGACCCGGCCCTGCGCCACCGCGCTTTGGCCTGGCTGACCTTCACCACCCTGCTCTGGGGGGGAAGTTTTGTCTTCACCAAGATCGGCGTACGGGAATTCCCGCCCCTGGTCTTTCTCGCTCTCCGCTTTGCTAGCGCTGCCGTGTTAATGACTGTGCTCTGCGGCGCGCGGCTGCGGAATTTCACTGCTGACCTGCTGCGCAGAGGGATGGTGATCGGCACCGCCCTGGCGGCGGCCAACATTACTTTTGTCTTCGGCATCAGCGGCACCACTGTCTCTCGCGCCGGTTTTCTCAATAATCTCTTTGTCCTCATCATCCCCCTCCTCGGCTTCCTCATCTGGCGGCAGCGCATCGACCTCTGGACCCTGGCCGGGATTCTTCTGGCCACCGCCGGCCTCTGGCAACTCGCCGAAGGCGGAATCGACGGCTTCAATCGCGGCGATCTCTTCTCGACAATCTGCGCCTTCTTTATCTCCCTGCACATCATCGCCGTCTCGCGCCTGATGGGGAACGTTGACGTGCGCCTCCTCACCCTGGTGCAGTTCGCCACCGTGGCCCTTTGGGGAATAATAGCCCTGGTCATCGTTTCGCCTCCGGATTTTCATCCCGGCCCGCTGGCAATCATCTCGCTCCTTTACTGCATCATCTTCCCAACGGTGATCGCCTTTACCCTGCAAAATACCTGGCAGCGCTATCTCTCCCCGACCCAGGCCGGGCTCCTTTACACCCTCGATCCGGTCTGGTGCCTCCTGGGGGGAATGATCTTCCTTCACGAAACGTTAAGCCGTCAGGAATGGCTCGGCTGCGCCCTCCTTTTCAGCGCTGTCCTCCTCCCTGTGCTGCTGCACCTGGTCCGTGAAGAAAGGAGCCCCGCATGAAACTACGTCTCTTTGCCCCGGCCAAAATCAACCTCTGCCTGCACGTCCTGGGCAAACGCCCGGACGGCTACCACGAATTGGCAATGTTGATGCAGAGCCTCGATTTTGGCGATACCCTGGAGATGGAACTCACCAATCGTCCTGGCGAGGTACTTGTCGACTGTGCCGGGGTCGATCTTCCGACTGGCGATGAAAACATCGCAGCGAAAGCGGCGCGACGGATGCTCGCCCGCAGCAACATGCAGGTCGGGGTGCGGATTGTCATCGACAAAAAAATTCCGGTGGCAGCCGGCCTGGGCGGTGGCTCCTCCAATGCCGCGACCACCCTGCTCGGGCTGAACAAGCTGCTCAATCTGCGACTCTCAAAAGATGAGCTGATGGCGGAAGGGGTTAAACTCGGGGCGGATGTTCCTTTCTTCCTTTTTGCCGACAAGGCATGGGCGACCGGGATTGGCGACCGACTTGAGTCCGTCCCCCCTCTCCCCCCGGTCTGGTATGTTCTGGTCAACCCGGGAATCTTCATCTCGACAGCGTGGGTTTATCAAAATTTGGGGTTGACAGCGCCCCCCATTCTGACTAAACTTCCCCGGTTTCCTACTACCGTGGACGATCTTGTCGCGATTTTGGAGAACGATCTCGAACGGATAACGATCGAACACTATTCGTTACTTGCTGAAATCAAAGGCAAACTGATCGAGCTTGGCGCCAAGGGGGCATTGATGTCCGGAAGCGGCTCGACCCTTTTCGGTGTTTTTGCTGAAGAAGCTCAAGCGCATAACGCGGCTGAAATTCTTCGCACCAGCAGCGATTGGTCCATTATCACAGCAAAACCGTTAATTCTTTGAGAATAAATAAAGAGATTTGTAATTATTGGGGCGTCGCCAAGCGGTAAGGCACCGGATTTTGATTCCGGCATTCCCAGGTTCGATCCCTGGCGCCCCAGCCACAAAATCAGTTTATGTCGCGACAGCAGTTAACGCGGCATAACAGCAGCCGTCAGGTCATGGCTCGCCATGACCTGAGTTTTTCCGGGCAAACACGAGGTAGCGGCAATGAATAAACTCAAGATCTTTTGCGGAAACTCCAACCCTGCCCTGGCCCGTGAAATCTGTGATTGTTTGAATATCAATCTCGGCAACGCTAAAGTGAAAAACTTCTCTGACGGCGAAATCATGGTTGAGATCGGCGAAAACGTCCGCGGCGCTGAAGTTTATGTGCTGCAGTCAACCTGTTCCCCGACCAACAATAACCTGATGGAGATGCTGATCATGATCGACGCACTGAAACGTGCTTCGGCCGAGAAGATCACCGCGGTTATTCCCTACTTCGGTTATGCAAGGCAGGATCGCAAGGTTGCACCGCGGACACCGATCACCAGCAAACTTGTTGCCGACCTCATCGAGACTGCCGGTGCGAGCCGGGTTTTAACCATCGACCTGCATGCCGGTCAGATTCAAGGCTTTTTCAATATCCCGGTCGACCATCTTTATACCAACCCGGTCATACTCCATGACATGGGGAATCGCTTTAAAGAGCGGGTGGTGGTGGTCTCGCCGGATGCCGGCGGCGTTGAACGGGCCAGAGCGATCGCCAAGCGTCTTGATGCCGGACTGGCCATTATCGACAAGCGTCGCAGCGGACCAAACGTTTCCGAGGTCATGCACATCATCGGCGATGTCGCGGACCAGACCTGCATTATTGTCGATGACATGATCGATACCGCCGGCACCCTTTGTCAGGCAGCCAAAGCCCTCAAGGACAGCGGCGCCAAAGAGGTCTACGCTTATGCAGCCCATGCTGTGCTCTCCGGCCCGGCCCTTGAGCGGATCAACGCCAGCTGCCTGCATGAAGTGGTTGTAACCAATACTATTCCGGTGCAGGACAAGACAGCTGAGTGCTCAAAATTACGGGTTCTCTCTGTTGCCGACCTCCTGGCCGAAGCTATCCGCCGCATTCATGGCGACGAATCGGTCAGTTCCCTCTTCGTCTAATCCACTGAATCATTGAACCGATCAACGATATAAACGCTACACGTCTCTTTTAAGAGTGAATGGAGGAAGATCATGTCACAAGCTGAATTGAACGTTTCTACCCGCACCCGTCTCGGCAAAGGGGGCAATCGTGTCCTGCGCAGCCAGGAACAGGCTCCGGCCGTTGTCTATGGCAAAGGGATGGATCCCTGTGCGATTACCATCGACCCGAAAACTTTTAAAAAAGCCCTTGGTCGCGACATCAACACCCTGATCACCCTCAAGGGTGAAGGTCCCTTTGACGGCAAGGTTGTTATTGTTAAGGAAATCAAGAAACACGCGATCCGTCGCAACATCATGCATGTTGATTTTCTGGCGATCGACTTGACCAAACCGGTGCAGGTTATGGTTCCGCTGCACACCGTTGGTAAATCCCAAGGGGAAAAGGACGGCGGCAGCTTGCAGATGATTCGCCATGAACTTGAGGTTACCTGTTTACCGACAGCCATTCCTGCCGTGATTGAAATTGATGTTACCGCGCTGAAAGTCGGTACCGTTCTTCACGTCAACGACCTTCAACTCCCCGCCGGAGTCGAAGCGCCGCACGATGTCAACTTCACCATCCTCACCATCACCGGCATTACCGCTGAAGCAGAGGAACAGGCCGAGGCCTGATCCTTAACACATGAAGTTGATCGTCGGCCTGGGCAATCCCGGCCCCAAGTATGACGGGACCCGGCACAATATCGGGTTCATGGTGGCGCGAAGACTGGCAGAGCAATCAGGGATCGCCCTTAAACGCCAAGGTCATCAGGGCATTTATGGCGTCGGTAGCCTCGCCGGGATCGAAGCAATGATCCTGCTGCCGCAAACCTTTATGAATGTCAGCGGTACCAGCGTCACCTCGGCCTACAAATCCCTCGGCATCCCTCCGGGGGATTTGATTGTCATCCACGATGACATCGACCTCCCTTTCAGTCGCTTGCGGCTGCGGATCGGAGGCGGACACGGCGGCCACAACGGCATTCGCAGTATCGCCGCCACCCTCGGCACCGGCGACTTCTGCCGGCTCAAGATCGGAATCGGTCGACCGCAAGCAGGAGAAGTTGCAGATTACGTACTCGGCAACTTTGACGCAACAGAACGGCAACAACTCCCCGAATTGCTTGACCTCGCAGTCAAGGTGATCGAAAAAATTGCTAAACACGGCAGCGCGGCAGCCATGAACGAGTTCAACAATCAGCAGGTTCTTTCCTGACCATAGAATTAAATTGCCCACGAAAGAGAGGAACTCCGCAAGATGGAACTGCAACATCTAGCCCCCATACTGGGGATCATCGGCTTTGTCATCGCCATCATGATCTACAACGTCATCAAGGCCGAACCGGTCGGCAACGAAAAGATGGCAGAGATCGGCGACGCCATTCGCGCAGGTGCGATGGCCTTCCTGAAACGCGAGTACACAGTGCTGGCGGTCTTCATTGTTCTGGTCTTTATTCTGATCAGCATTGCCCCGAGTCTCGGCATTAACTCCGCCCTGGCCTTTCTGGGCGGCGCATTATGTTCGATGCTCTGCGGTTTCATCGGCATGAAAGCTGCGACCCATGCCAACGTCAGAACGGCCGAAGCGGCCCGCACTAGTGGCCAGAGCAAAGCGCTGATGATCTCCTTCAACGGCGGCGCCGTCATGGGACTCTCGGTTGCATCGATGGGTCTGATCGGGGTCGGTGTTGCCTATATCATCTTCGGTGGCGATCCAGCGACCTCCGTCTACATCAACGGCTTCGCTATGGGCGCCTCGTCGATCGCTCTCTTCGCTCGCGTCGGCGGCGGCATCTACACCAAGGCAGCCGACGTCGGTTCCGACCTGGTCGGCAAGGTCGAGGCGGGAATTCCTGAGGATGACCCCCGAAACCCTGGCGTTATCGCTGACAACGTCGGTGACTGCGTCGGTGACACCGCCGGCATGGGCGCTGACATCTTCGAATCGTATGTCGGTTCGATCATTGCAACTGTGGCAATTGCCGCTGCAGCCGGTGCCGGACTGATGAGCACCCTGGCCGGTCAACCGGTTGAAGTCGGTTCTGATCTCTTTCGCCTGACCCAGTCGAATGCCATGCTCCTGCCGCTGGTCCTCGCCATGGCCGGACTGATCTTCTCGCTGATCGGCGTCGGCTCGATGAAATTCCTCAAGAATATCGACCCGGCTGCCGCCCTGCGCTATACCACCTTTGTCGCTGCCGGCGGCTTCCTGGTCGCCACCTTCTTCATTACGCGAGCCATGCATATCAGCAACGGCGTCTTCTGGGCTGTCCTCGCCGGCAGCCTGGCCGGAATCGCCATCGGCCTGATCACCGAGTACTACACCTCAGCATCACCGGTTCGCCGCATTGCCGATGCCAGCAAGACCGGTCCGGCCACCAACATCATCCACGGACTGGCTGTCGGCCTCGAGAGTTGTGTTCTGCCGATTCTGGTCATCTGTGTCGGCATCTTTGTCGCTAATCAATTTGCTGGACTCTACGGTATCGGTATTGCCGCTGTCGGCATGCTCGCCACTGTCGGCGTCACCATGACCGTCGATGCCTACGGCCCGATCGCCGACAATGCCGGCGGGATTTCCGAGATGGCCGGTCTCGGTCCGGAAGTTCGCAAAATCACCGACGGCCTCGACGCCATCGGTAACACCACCGCTGCTGTCGGCAAGGGTTTTGCTATCGGTTCCGCTGCTCTCACCGCCCTTGCCCTCTTCTCTGCCTATGCCAGTGCCGTTAAACTCGAATCGATCAACCTGCTCCAGCCGCTGACCGTTATCGGTCTGCTGATCGGTGGAGCGATCCCCTTCTTTATCGGCGCCCTGACCATGACCTCGGTCGGCCGGGCTGCCGGCAAGATGGTCGATGAAATCCGTCGTCAGTTCCGCGAAATTCCCGGCCTCCTCGAAGGCTTACCGGGAGTCAAGCCCGAACCGGAGAAGTGCGTCGACATTTCGGCGCGCGCCGCCCTGCGCGAGATGATTCTCCCCGGCGTGGTTGCTGTTGTCGCTCCGGTCCTGGTCGGCCTGCTCCTGGGCAAAGAGGCCCTCGGCGGCATGCTCGCCGGCGCCACCTTGGCCGGGGTGCTGATGGCCCTCTTCATGTCCAACGCCGGCGGCGCCTGGGACAATGCCAAGAAGTTCATCGAAAAGGGTGAACTGGCCGGTGAAAAGAAGGGGGGCGATGCTCACAAGGCGGCTGTTGTCGGCGACACTGTCGGCGACCCGTTCAAGGATACCTCCGGCCCGGCGATGAATATCCTGATCAAATTGATGAGTGTCGTGTCGCTGGTTATCGCTCCGCTTTTGGTCTGATAGTTCGCTATAAAGTTCCAGTTATTTTTCCGGAGAATAGCCGGGGCCACAGCGCCCCGGCTATTCTCCGTTTCAGGAAGGATTCTCCATGGGTTTCAAATGCGGCATCGTCGGACTGCCCAACGTCGGCAAGTCGACCATCTTTAATGCCATCACCAGTGCCGGGGCCGAAGCGGCCAACTATCCTTTTTGCACCATTGAGCCGAACGTTGGCGTCGTCTCGATGCGCGACAAACGCCTGGAGGCCCTTGCCGAGATCGTCAACCCGCAACGGGTTCTGCCGACAGCCATGGAGTTTGTCGATATTGCCGGATTGGTTAAAGGCGCCAGTCAAGGCGAGGGATTGGGCAATCAGTTTCTCGGTCATATCCGGCAAGTGGAAGCGATTGCCCATATTGTCCGCTGTTTTGAAGATGAAAATGTCGTCCATGTCGACGGTACCGTCGATCCTCTGCGTGATATTGAAGTCATTCAGACGGAGCTCAACCTTTCTGATCTGGATACTGTCGATAAACGCATTTCCCGTTCTGAAAAGCAGGCGCGCAGCGGCGATAAAAAGCTCCAGGAAGAACTCGCGGTACTGATCAAGGTGCGCGAAGCCTTGAACAATGGCAGGATGGCGCTTTCCTGTGACCTCAGTAGCGAAGAGCGGCTGATCCTGCGTGATCTTCACCTGATTACCGACAAACCCGTCCTGTATGTCGCCAATGTCAGCGAAGACGATCTTGACGGCAAACATCCTTTTGTCGAAAAGGTCCGTGCTCACGCCAAAGCAGAAGGGGCAGAGTTCGTTATCATCTGCGGCAAGATCGAAGCGGAGATTGCGGAGTTGTCTGAGGACGAGAAGATCGACTTTCTGCAGGATCTTGGTCTGGAAGAGTCCGGCCTCGACCGGATGATTCATGCTGGCTACAAACTCCTGGGCTTGATCACTTACTTTACCGCCGGGGTCAAGGAAGTCCGGGCCTGGACTATCCCCAAAGGCGCCAAGGCGCCGCAAGCAGCCGGGGTCATTCACACGGATTTTGAAAAAGGCTTTATCCGTGCCGAAGTCATCGCCTACGAAGATTTTATTGCCTGTCGCGGAGAAGCCGGTGCAAAGGAGAAAGGCCTGATGCGTCTGGAGGGCAAAGAATATGTCGTCAAGGACGGCGATCTTATGCATTTCCGGTTTAATGTTTGATGCCGATTTCCTGCGCAGGCCAGGCCTATTGAAAAAACCTTGCTCAAGACAGACCATTGTGCTACAAGTTTCCGTTCGATAAGGTGATGGCGCGTTCATAAGCGAACCATCTCTCCTTGCTCCGGCATGGTGCCGGGGCTTAATACCCACAAGGAGCTCAGCATGACACGTACGTACGAATCAATCTTCATCGTCCGCCCGGATTTGACCGGTGACGCCTACACGGCTGTTATCGACAAGTTCAAGGGGGTCCTGACCGATCAGGGCGCATCGATCATCAAGGTCGATGAATGGGGAGTCCGCAAGTTGGCCTACACGGTCAAAAAACAGAACCGCGGCAGTTATGTTCTGGTAATCTTTGAAGCCGATCCGAAGGTGATCCTCGAATATGAGCGCCGTCTGCGCCTCGATGAGTCGATCATCAAGTTTATCAACATTCACCTCGAAAAAGGTTTCGTACTGCCGGCAGTGGCAGTTGAAACTGTTGCGGCTACGGCCGTTGAAGCGCCGAGCGAGGATGATTTGCTGGTAAACGCTGAAGAAGCTGCCGAAGAAAACGCCTGATCACTGTCACGGAGGAGATAAAAGATGGCTTACGAAAAGAGACCGAGCGCCCCGGGCGGTGCCCGCAGACGTTTCACCCGCCGCAAAGGCTGCCGCTACTGCGCTGACTCTGCCTTGAAAATCGATTATAAAGAGACGAAATCACTTCGCTACTTCATCTCGGAGCGGGGTAAAATTGTGCCCCGGCGTATTTCCGGCAACTGTGCGGAACATCAGCGCAAAGTCAACGAAGCGATCAAACTGGCACGCAACATTGCACTGCTCCCCTTTACTGCGGGACAGGGCGATTAAGCCGAGACATCTGCCCATATGTTTACGGGCATAGCCCCGCTTTTTGGTGCCATACTGGCAACTGTCGGCTTGGTCTTTGCGGCCGGCGCATTCAATGCAACCTCGTTCTTTTTCAACCTGCTGGTTCCTTTACCGATTGCAGCATTGACCTTGCGCCAAGGGTTGCAGCCGGGCTTTATTGCTTTGGTTGCATCCTCAGCTTTACTGGCTGCGATCAGTCCTGCCGGCGGGTTGGTTGCTTACCTGCTGCAATTCAGCATCGCCTCCCTGCTCCTGCCCTTGCTGCTGCGACAGGGACGGCACTGGGACAAAGCAATCGCCATTTCCTGGGTGGCGATGTTTGTGACTGTGACTATTGTCATGGTCGCAGAAGCAGCAACACAGGGCATCTCTCTTGGTTCCATGCTCAATGATTATATTGGACGAGAGATTGGACAGCTCAAGGAACTCTACAGCCAGTCAGAAGATCTGCCGGCTGAACAAAAAGAGCAACTTTTGACTGTTCTTGATGATCTGGGAAAGACCATGGGGATAATCTGGCCGGCGATAGTGGCTTTTCTGGCTGGGTTTTTACTCCTGATCCAGGTTCTCCTCCTTTGGTTGCTCCGGGGAACCCGGAACCTGGTTACCGGACCAGCTTTTATTGACTGGAAGTTGCCGGACTATCTGGTCTGGCCAATGATAACCGCCGGGTTTGCTGCATTTTTTGCAACGGGAACACCCCAGACGATCGCCATTAACTTGCTGGTTCTCTTGTTTCCGCTGTATTATCTGCAGGGACTGGCTATCGTCACTTATTATTTTCAGCAACGCGGCACTTCGCTGTGGTTGCGCGCGATTTGTTATCTGTTTTTAGCTCTTTTCAATCCCCTCCCCTTCCTTCTGGCCGGGGTGGGACTCTTTGATCTCTGGGGTAATTTCAGAACAAAACGCGTCAAACCGAACTCAGACTAAGATACTTTCTCGCAGGAGGATAGCGATGAACATCATTCTCACCGAAAACGTCGAGGGCCTCGGCAAAATCGGCGACCAGCTCATGGTCAAACCCGGTTATGCCCGCAACTATCTCGTTCCCCAAGGACTTGCCGTTGTAGCAAACCTGAGGAATCTCAAGGAACTTGAGCATAACAAGCGTCAACTTGCACACAAAATGCAAAAGCAGGTCCAAGACGCTGAACTGCTCAAAGCACAAATCGAAAAAATCAACTTCGTCTTCACCTTGCGCGCTGGCGAAGATGGTAAACTCTTCGGCTCGGTTACGTCACTTGACCTCGCGACCAAGCTGGCTGATCAAGGGATCGAAATTGATCGCAAGAAGATTGTTCTTGATGATCACATCAAGACCCTTGGCGAACACGCCGTTTCGATCAAACTCACGGCTGGCATTGTTGCCACAATCAATGTTGTGGTCAATGCTGCTGCGTAATTTGCTTCAATAGAAGAGGGAGCCGAGGAGACAACCTCCGCTCCCTCTTCTCTCCTCATGGTCATTCCCTGTTATGTCCGAAGAGTATGCGTCACGCCGGCTACCGCCGCAAAATATCGAAGCCGAGATGTCCGTCCTTGGCGGCATCCTCCTCGAAAACGATGCGCTCAATCGCGCCGTCGAAATTTTGCGCCCCGACGACTTCTACCGCGGCAGTCACGGCAAGATCTTTTCCGCCCTCCTCGAACTCTCTGATCGCGGCGAACCAGCTGACCTTGTCACCCTGACCGGTGTACTACAAAGTCGCGGCGAGCTCGAAGCGATCGGTGGCTCTTCTTACCTTGCAACCCTGGTTGACTACGTCCCAACCGCTTCCAACATCCTTTATTACAGCCGTATCGTCAAAGAGAAGGCCTTGAATCGTCAGATCATCCACGTCGCGACCGAGATCGCCGGGCGTGGTTATGATGGCGGACAAGCAGATACACTGCTCGACTGGGCAGAGAAGTCGATATTTGAGCTGACGGCGATGAAGACCCAGCAATCGTACTTTTCCGCCCGCGAAGTGGTCAAGTCGACTATCGCCATCCTCGAAACTCTTTACACACGCAAAGAGCTGGTCACCGGTATTCCCACCGGCTTTGCCCAGCTGGACGAAATGACCGCCGGTTTCCAGTCCGGAGATCTGATTATTATCGCGGCCCGTCCATCAATGGGGAAAACCGCTTTCGTTCTCAATCTTGTTGAAAACTCAGCGATCTCCGGTCCTAAACCGGTATCAGCTCTGATCTTCTCTTTGGAGATGAGTAAAGAGCAACTTGTCCAACGCTTCCTCAGTTCGATCTCTCATGTCGATGCCAGCCGGATGCGTCGTGGTCAATTTGGCGATTCGGATTGGCCAAAACTCTTTGAAGCGGCGGATCGTATTGCCAAATCGCAGATTTTCATTGATGACACTCCCTCCATTTCTATCCTTGAATTGCGCGCCAAGGCACGGCGGCTCAAAGCAGAGAAGAATCTTGATCTGATCGTTGTCGACTACCTGCAACTCATGTCCGGGTCAAATCCTGAGAGTCGTCAACAGGAAATTTCTGAAATCTCCCGCTCCCTCAAAGGCCTCGCCAAAGAGCTCCACGTGCCGGTGATTGCTCTTTCCCAGCTGAATCGCTCCCTGGAAAATCGTACCGACAAACGACCCATCATGGCGGATCTTCGCGAATCCGGCGCCATTGAGCAGGATGCCGACGTGATTATGTTTATTTATCGTGATGCCGTTTATTGCGAAGAGTGCAGAAACCGGGAGAAGGTTTGTGAAAAGGGGCACGAAAAGGACGCAGAAATCATTATCGGCAAACAGCGTAATGGTCCGATTGGCACGATTAAACTCATCTTCCGTGGTGAATATACCCGTTTTGAAAATCGTTCCGATCGTGATGAATTTTCCTCGTAAGTACTCAACATGAGCCAATCAAAGATCAAAAAAGGCCGTTTCCATGAATCTGGAGACGGCCTTTTTGATCTTTAAATAAGAGAATGTGAGTCGCGAGTTGCTATCTACTCCCTGGAGGCGGTGATCGTCGTTGTCGTAAAAGCATTAACTTCAATTTCTTCCGAATTGAGTGGTAATGTGCCGAGTCGTGGCGATACCGGGATGATCGCTTCTGCTTCTGGCTCGACGTCATCGTCGATATCGTCCCCCTCTTCCCCTAACTCTCCATCCCCGTCAGCGTAACCCGCCTCGAGAACCATTTCTGGCAGTACCTGTGCAGACAGTTCAGACTCAAGCACTGCCATAGCTTCCCTCTCTGCACTCACACCTGATGCTATTGCGGAAATAAGAGAGGAATCCACTTCAGCACCGGTCACCTGACGTGCCAGCATCTCCAGGTCAATTTCACCGGGGAGAAAGGTCGCCGTTCGTTTAGCCCCGACATAACGTTTGACGTAATAGGGGTGATTCACATCGGAAATCACCACCTTGCGTTGGCGACTTGAAGCATGAATCATCTTGCCATTACCAAGGTAGATACCAACATGGGTAGGATATTTTTTATTGGTACGCGTCCGGAAAAAGAGCAGATCACCACTTGCAAGGCCGGGTCGATCAATCTTCATCCCGACCGTGTACTGTTCACGAGCCGTACGCGGCAGGTTGATGTCAAACTCACGAAAAACCTGCTGCACAAAACCGGAGCAATCCGTCGAGTTACGACTCTGCGCACCGTAACGGTAAGGGATGGAGAGATAAGTTCTGGCAATCGGCTCGACGCCAACAGTCTCAAGAGAATCGTCATAAAGGCCTTCTGCGTTGGGGAGGGCAATCCGGGAGATGGCTGGCCTGGACTCTTCGATGCTCACGTTGGCGTGAACCTTTCCCGCCGGCTTTGCTTTCCCCGAAACGATCAGAGTTTGGCCGATCTTCAATCGGGAATCTTTCAACCCGTTCAGTCGTTTCAGCTCGGCCAGCTTCATGCCGTAGCGGCGGGCGATGGTAGAAAGATTGTCTCCTGAACGCACTTTGTATTTCTGGGTAACCGCAGCGGGTTTCTTCTTCGCCTTTACACTCGCAGGGTCGGGCGTGGCATAAGACAGCGTCGCGACCATGAAGATCCCCATTATTAAAAAAATCAATGTTTTCAATATGCTACCCCGCATCAGAAAAGTGCACTATGAAATAGTTGGCTATTTTACTGAGGCAGAGGGATTACCGCAAGAAAAAACCAAAAATCGACAGTGACAACCTGATGAATCGACAGTGATTTTTCGGCTATTTTCATGTTTCAACTGACCGGGTTAAAACACAAGTACGGCGGAATCAAAAAAGATTCCGCCGTACTATTCAGATCAAAACGGGCCGCATTCCATGGTCAGAACTTTTGATGGTATACCTTGACCTGTTCGGCAAAACTCCGGCCAAATTCGAAGCAAGCTTCCTCATCACTGCGCGAAGGCCGATAAGCGAGATGGATACCAGGCTCAACCACTTCAAGCCCCATCTTCTGCCCCTCGGCAAGGATCTCCTTGAGGGCGCCGCCCCCCCAACCGTAACTGCCAAAACCACTGATAATCCGATTGGTCGGACGCAGACCACGCACATGATAAAGAAATTCGGCAATCGATGGAAACATCAGATTGTTCAGTGTCGGTGAACCGATCAACGAGCCGCGCGACCGCCAAAACTCTTTAATGGCAATGCTGTTCGGGGTAGCGCGCAGTTTCATGACATTCACCTCAACTCCGGCATCGCGTATGCCGGCCGCAATCGGGATGGTCATCTCTTCGGTGCTATGCCACATAGTGTCATAAATAATCGCTACACTTAATTCGGCCTTACCGATCGCCATGTCATTATACATCTGCAGAACCCGGCGGGGGTCCTTGCGCCAAATAATGCCGTGATCAGGGGCGATCATTTCAATCTCAAGGCCGAGTTTGACGATCTCCTCAATTTTGCGCCGGATCAGACCGCCAAAGGGCATGAGAATATTGGCATAATATTCGATCACAGCGTCGTCGAGATCTTCGACCGAGACCGACTTGATATACTCGTCGTCGTAACGCTCCGCCGCTGCAATGTGCTGACCAAAGGCATCCTGGCTGAAAAGAATTTTCTCCTCAGCAATATAGGTCATCATCGAATCAGGCCAATGGAGCATCGGCGTTTCGATAAATTGTAATGTCAGCCGCCCGGTCTTCAAGGTGTCACCGGTTTTGACGATCCTGATTTTCCATCGACTGGTGTCGAAGAAGCGATCGAGGCCGCGCTTGCCCTTTTCGGAGATATAAATGGTTGCGTCTGGTGCCAACTCCATAATCCGGTCAAGACTCGAGGCATGGTCATTCTCGATATGATTGATCACGACGTTTTTGATCTTGGAGGGATCAATGAGATTGCTGATGCAACGCAATGTTGCGTCGGCAAAGTCATGTTTCACCGTATCGATGAGGGTAATCTCGTCATCAAGGAGGAGATAATTATTGTACGTCGTTCCACGAGGGGTGACATAACCGTGAAAATCGCGCACAGCCCAGTCGATTGCTCCGACCCAATAGATCGAATCCCTGATTTCAACTGCTTTCATGATTTCACCTCAAAATCGTTACCAGATTGCCCGCAGATGCAGTTCAGATCTCTTCAAACTGATCAGATCCAACTCCACAGTCAGGACAGGATTCCGGCGGCTCATTTCCTTCATGAATATAACCACAAACCAGACAACGCCACTTTTTCATCGTTCGTCTCCTTTTGTTTTTCAAGATAACCGGAGGATCCGGTCAAGGTAAAAAATATCTTATTTATCAGGCAAAGTCTACCATTTTTGTATCAATTCCAAGAGCATTCAGGACCACTAAAAAATCTGCCGGCAATGGCGCTGACAATGTTTGTCGCTGTCCGGAATGCGGATGGATCATGCTTAAAGAAAGTGCATGGAGAAGATGGCGCGGCAACGGAATACTTTCGGTGCCAAGGGGCAACACTGCCATGCCGCCATAAAGTATATCACCTAATAGCGGAAATCCCAGCCCCGCCAGATGAACGCGGATCTGATGCGTGCGCCCGGTCCGGGGACGGGCAGCTACCAAGGCCACACCGTCGCGGCAGGCCAGGGTGGTAAAATCGGTCTGCGCCGCCAAACCGCCACTGGTGACCGCCATTGTCCGGCCCCGCACACCCGCCTTAAGATGATTGCTGACGGCAAAGTGCTCGGGCGGTGTGCCACTCACCAACGCGAGATAGGTCTTCTCAATCCGGTGCTCGCTGAACTGACGGGAGAGGGAGAGGTTCGCCAACCGCGTCAAGGCAAAGAGGAGGAGACCGGTGGTATCAGCATCGAGACGATGGAGCAGGATTGGCCGCGCCATCCCCACGTTCTCGGCAAATAATGCACTGACCAGATCGAGGGCATTAAGGCGACCGCTAACGGTCGGATGGGCCGGCATTCCCGCTGGTTTGTTAATCGCCAGAAGATTCTCGTCCTGCCACAAAACCGGGAGTTGCGGTGCGACGGGAGCAGGGGCTTCACCATCGACGGTCAACTCGATCCGCTCCCCTCCCTGCAAAACGATTCCGGCACGAACGACACAGCGCCCATCAACAAAGACCTGTCCGCCATCGATGGCCCTTTTGATGACCTTACGCGAAGTCGGGGCGAGAACCGCCACAAGGTAACGGTCGAGGCGCTCTCCCTGAGTGGTCGGCGGCACGAACAAGCGCTCGCGACGTTGCGCACTCATAGCAGTACCCCGTGCGCTCCCTGGGCATCAACTCCCACGATCTCGACGGTAACGGCTTGTCCAACCAGGGCGGCAGCACCGGCAAAACGGATCGGCAGATAATTGCGACTGATGCCGCGCAGCACTCCACCCTTGCCGCCCCCTTCAACCACCACCTCCAGCTCACGGCCGATAAAGCTGCGGGTAAAAGCCTCCAGCTTGGCGATCCCCAGGGCGCGCAATTGCGCTGCCCGCTCCTTGATCACCTCCGGCGCCACCTGTCCGGCCATAAGGGAGGCCGGAGTGCCGGGGCGTTTGCTGTAGGGAAAGACATGCAGATGTGTCACCGGCAACGCTTCAATCAGTTTGATTGTATGAGCGAACTCAGCCTCACTCTCACCGGGAAAACCGGCGATGAGGTCGAGGCCAATAGCAAGATCAGGAATTCTGGCAGTCAGGTCCTCAATCAGGGCACGAAAGAAGGTCGTATCGTAGTGCCGGTTCATACGTGCCAAAACAGCATCATCTCCGGCCTGTAAAGGAATATGGAGATGCGGGCAGAGGGCCGGCGATGTTGCCAGCAACTCGATCAACTCTTCAGGGATCTCGGTCGGCTCGATCGAGCCGAGACGCAGACGATGCACGGCAGAGGACGCCAGGAGGCGCTTGATCAGAGTGACAAGATTGCTGGGAGTTTCCAGATCGAAGCCATAACCGCCAATATGAATGCCGGTCAATACCACCTCCGGATAACCGGCAGCGACCAGCTGTTGTACCTGCTCCAGAACCAGCTCCGGCGCTACGGAACGGCTCGGGCCGCGGGCAAAGGGGATGATGCAATAGGAGCAGAAGGCATTACAGCCGTTCTGGATCTGCACAAAGGCCCGGCTGCGCTCGGCAAAGGAGGTTAAACTCGGCACGCTCCCGCCGGCTTCCCGTAGATCAGAGACGTAAACCTTCTCACTCCCCTCTTCGCCGAGAAGGCGGAGAAGATCCTGCTTTTCAGCATTACCGAGGACGAGGGCCACACCCGGGAGAGCCCGCAGCGCCGCGGGATCGACCTGCGCGTAGCAGCCGGTGACGACCACCCGGCAGTCAGGATTGAGGCGGCGGGCGCGGCGAATGAGATTACGCGATTGGCTGTCGGTGGCAGCGGTGACGGTACAGGTGTTAACAATGACCAGTTCAGCGCCGGCGTCAAAAGGGACGATAGTCCAGCCTGCCGCGCCGAGTTGCTCTTCGAGGGCGGCCGATTCGAATTGGTTGGTTTTGCAGCCGAGGGTGGCAAGAGCGGCCGTACGGAGCAATGTCATTGTATCCACCCGCCACCAAGGACGCGATCATCATCATAAAAAACTGCCGCCTGACCGGGCGTGACCCCGGTCTGGGGCTGATCGAAGGTGACCAGGAGACTACCGTCAGCATTGGGTGTGAGGAGGGCGGGCGCTTCGTGATGACGATAACGGATGCGGCAGTTGGCGCGCAGCGGCGCGACCGGAGCGGGAACCGTCCAGCACAGATTGCGCAGGAGCAAGGACGAAACCTGGAGAAATTCCTCTTCCCCGACGATCACCTCATGGCGCTCCGCATCGATGCGCACGACATAAAGGGGATGCGGCCAGGCAATGCCGAGGCCACGGCGCTGCCCGATGGTATAGCGATAGGTACCGCGATGGCGCCCGACCTCCTTACCGGAGACGTGCAGGATCGCCCCGTCCTTGTGGCCGCTGCCGCGCTCTTCTTCGAGAAAACGGACATAATCGCCATCCGGGACAAAGCAGATATCCTGACTCTCGGATTTCTCTGCCACCGGCAGGGCGAAACGCGCGGCATGAGCACGCACCTCCTCTTTGGTCATAGCGCCGAGGGGAAAGAGGACGCTGCCGAGTTGCTGCTGCGAAAGCGTAAAGAGGAAGTAGCTCTGATCTTTGGCCGGATCGAGGCCCTTGCGCAACTCATACCCCGCGGCGCCGGCGACGATACGGGCATAATGACCGGTTGCCAGGGCATCGGCCTCAAGCTCATGGGCACGTTGCAGCAGCCGCTCAAACTTGAGTTTCTGGTTGCACAGGACGCAGGGGTTGGGGGTACGGCCGGCAAAATACTCGTTGCAGAAAGGGTCGATGACCTGACTTTGAAAGTCGGCCTCGAAATTGACGACATAGAAAGGAATCCCGATCGCCTCGGCGACGCGGCGGGCGTCGTAGACATCGTCAAGAGAGCAGCATGAGCCAAAGAGCTGACCATCCGGCGCGGTAAAACGCGAGTAGTCCCAGATCTGCATGGTGATGCCGATGACTTCGTGCCCCTGCTCTTTGAGCAAAGCGGCGGTCGTCGAGGAATCGACGCCGCCACTCATTGCCACAACAATCCGTTTTTTCTTTTGCGTCATAATAAAACCGTATAGGGGCGCAAAAAGTCGTGCCCCCATGATTTCGTTTCGTAGGGGCGCACCTATGTGTGCGCCCTGAAGACGGGCAGACACACAGGTCTGCCCCTACCATCATTTATGCGTTAGGATGCCGCTCCTGATAATCCTTGATCGCCGCATGCAGGGCATCGGCGGCGAGATTGGAGCAGTGCATCTTCTGGGCGGGGAGACCATCAAGGGCTTCAGCGACCGCGGCATTGGTTAAAATCAGCGCTTCGTCAATCGTCTTGCCAAGGGCCATCTCCGTCACCATCGACGAGGTGGCGATTGCTGCACCGCAACCAAAGGTCTTGAATTTCACATCGGTGATGACGCCATCCTCGACCTTGAGAAAGATCTTCATGATGTCGCCGCAGGAAGCATTACCGACCTCACCGACGCCATCGGCATCTTCGATTTCACCGACATTGCGGGGATTGCTGAAGTGATCCATAACTTTTTCGGTATACATATGAAGACTCCTTTATTGGCGGATATCTGGTTTCGTAGGGGCGAATCTTGTATTCGCCCAGGGCGATCACAAGGATCGCCCCTACAAGTCAAATCACAGTCTTTTCAGTGTATCGCAACTCTCGCAGGCATCAACCTTGCCACAGTTATACAACGGGCTCATGTCACGCAGTCGCTGCACGATCGGCGGCAGGATCTCGATGACATAATCGATCTCCTCAACGGTATTATTCGCCCCAAGGCTGAAACGGGTACTCGAATGGGCGAGAGTGACTTCGACGCACATGGCGCCGAGAACGTGCGACGGCTCGAGAGAACCGGAGGTACAGGCCGAACCGGAGGAAGCAGCGATCCCCTTCATGTCGAGGCTCATCAGCAGCGATTCCCCTTCAATCCAGGCAAAGCTGACATTGAGGGTATTCGGCAGGCGCTCGGTCGGATGACCGTTAAGTTTAATCTGCGGCACAGCGGCAAAGAGACCGGCTTCGAGATGATCGCGCAGCGCCTTGATCTGCACGGACTTTTCCGCCATCTCCTGACCGGCGAGTTCGCATGCAAGCCCCAAACCGACAATCGACGGGACATTGTGGGTGCCGGCGCGACGGTTGCGCTCCTGGTGACCGCCGTGCAGCAGCGGCGTGAGCTTTGTGCCGCGGCGGATATAGATGGCACCGATCCCCTTCGGGGCGCCGAGCTTGTGGCCGGAAATGACGAGGAGATCGACATTGGCTGCCTGCACATCGACGGGAACCTTGCCGACGGCCTGTACCGCATCGCAGTGGAAACGGACCTGATGTTTTTTAGCGATGGCGCCAATCTCGGCAATCGGGAAGAGAGTGCCGGTTTCGTTATTTGCCCACATGACAGAGAGGAGAACCGTCTCCGGAGTGATCGCCGCTTCAAGTTCAACGAGATCAAGCATGCCGTCAGCGTCGACCGGCAGATAGGTAACGCTGTAGCCGCGCTTCTCCAGATACTCGCAGGTATTGAGGACCGCCGGATGCTCAACCGCCGTGGTGATAATGTGCTTCCCCTTGTCACTCAGCGCGTCGAGAGTGCCGAGGATCGCCATATTATCTCCTTCGCTGCCGCAAGAGACAAAGACGATCTCCGCCGGGGAGGCATTAATCAGCGTCGCCACCTGCGCCCGCGCCTTCTCCAGGGCGCCGGAGACTTGACGGCCGGCCCAGTGGACACTCGAAGGATTGCCGAACTGTTCACTGAAGTAAGGGAGCATCGCGGAGAGCACCTCAGGACGAACCGGAGTGGTCGCGTTGTTATCAAGATAGATGTGGTTCACGGTGATACCTCCAATATTATCTTTCCTGCGGCGGGGAATCTCCCGCCGCTAAGATTTGATCTTTTGTCGGGCTTCGCGGACAAGATCTTCCAGGGTGATGGAGGCCAGGAAGCTGCGCACCCGCTCCGCCAGACCGTGCCAGACACTCTGGGTCACACACTTGTCGGTGCAGGCGCAGTGTCCCTCGCCGTCCATGCAGGAGACCGGGATCAGCGTCTCTTCCACACTGTCGATAATCTCGTCGACGCGGATCAGTTCCGCCGCCCGGGCGAGAACATAGCCACCACCGGGACCGCGCACACTATCCACCAGTGCCCCGCGCCGCAGCTTGACAAAGAGTTGTTCGAGGTAGGTCAGGGAGATCGCTTCACGAGTCGCGATCTCTTTCAGCGTCATCGGCTCGCCGTCTCCATACAAAGCCAGACTGACCATCGCCTGCACGGCATATTGGGCTTTGGTCGAAAGTCGCATCCGTTAGTCCTTCGGCGTAGCGGCAAGCTCAGCACGGAGGCGCATCTGCTCTTCGCTCAAAGATTTCACCTGTTCTTCCAGGGCACGCAACTGCTCGTAAAGACAAGCCATCGCCTTGGCTTGGGGATCAGGGAGATTGCCGTGCTGCAGATCGGGACGTTCCGGAGCTTTCGTCTCTTCCGCCCCCATGACCACCCGACCGGGGATACCGACGACCGTGGCATTCGGCGGCACTTCCTTGACCACCACCGAATTCGAACCGATCTTAGCCCCCTTGCCGACGGTAAAGGGACCCAGAATTTTGGCGCCGGAACCGATGACGACATTATCGTCGAGGGTGGGATGACGCTTGACCTTGTCCCAGGTCACACCCCCCAGGGTGACGCCGTGGTAAAGGGTGACATTATCGCCGATTTCAGCGGTCTCGCCAATGACAACGCCCATGCCGTGATCAATAAAGAACTTGCGGCCGATGGTGGCGCCGGGATGAATCTCGACGCCGGTCAGGAACCGGCCAAGATGCGAGGTCAAACGGCCAAAGAAATAGAGCTGGTGGGTCCACAGCCAGTGGGCAACGCGATGAAACCAGACCGCATGCAGGCCGGGGTAGCAGAAGATGATCTCCAGTACGCTGCGCGCCGCCGGATCCCGATCAAAGACTGAATTGATATCTTCGCGCATCGCTCTGAACATGCTCGCCACCTCGGCAAAAGTAGTTGACTCATTTTGTCGATTAATAGCATGCCCGACCAATACCGTCAACTATTATTCAGCACTATTTTTAGCGCATTTCCTGTGTAGGGGCACCCCTTGTGGGTGCCCGATTCTGATTCTCCTCAAAGGGGCGGGCACCCACAAGGGGCGCCCCTACAAAAACAATTTATAGACCGGATTATCGCTCTCATCTTCATAGCGATAGCCGAGGCGATCAAGGAACTCCCGCAGCCGCGCTGTATCGCCGACCGGGATCTCCAGACCGACCAGCACCCGACCGTAATCGCCCCCCTGCGCCCGGTAATGGAAAAGCGAGATATTCCAGTTCTCCCCCATATGCGCCAGAAAACGCCCGAGGGCGCCGGGACGCTCGGGGAACCAGAAGCGGAAAAGGACTTCATTAATGACATCCGGCGAACGGCCGCCGACCATGTGACGGACATGGGTCTTGGCGAGTTCATTGTCAGTGAGATCAACATTGGCAAAGCCGGCCGCAGTGAGAGTGGCGCCGAAGGTCAAGCGCTCGGCCTGGTTACGGGTCGAAATCCCGACAAAAATGTGGGCAGCGTCACGATCGGCGAGACGGTAATTGAATTCGGTGAGGTTGCGCTCGCCAAGGACTTCGCCGCAGAAGCGCTTCAGGGAACCGGGCTCTTCGGGGATGGTGACGGCAAAGAGAGCTTCCTGCTTTTCACCGATGAGGGTGCGCTCGGAGACATAGCGGAGGCGCTCAAAGTTCATGTTCGCCCCGGAGTTGATCGCCGCCAGGCTCAGTCCCGCCACCTCATGGCTGCGGGCATACTTGATTAGACCGGCGACGGCGAGGGCGCCGGCCGGCTCGACGATCGAGCGGGTCTCCTGATAGATACTCTTGATAGCGCTGCAGATCTCATCGGTATCGACACGAATGATGGCATCGACACAGTGGCGGCAGAGCTCGAAGGTCAACTTGCCGACCTGGCGCACCGCTACCCCGTCGGCAAAGATCCCGACCGAATCGAGGGTCACGCGCTTGTGCGCTTCGAGTGAACGAACCATGGCGTCGCTGTCGTCCGGTTCGACGCCGATAATTTTGATATCAGGGCGCAATGCCTTGATATAAGCGCTGATCCCGGCAATCAATCCGCCACCGCCAACCGGCACAAAGACGGCATCGAGGCGGCCGGAGGATTGGCGCAGGAGTTCGTCGGCAATCGTCCCCTGCCCGGCAATGACCAGTTCGTCGTCAAAGGGGTGTACAAAGGTCATCCCCCGCTCGGTGGCGAGTCCGGCGCAATACTCTGCTGCTTCCGAATAGTTGTCGCCGCTGAGAATGACTTCGGCGCCGTAGGATTCGACCGCCGCCACTTTGATCCTTGGCGTCGTCACCGGCATAACGATGGTGGCAAGGATGCCGAGCTGCTTGGCCGCGAAGGCGACGCCCTGGGCATGATTCCCTGCCGAGGCGGCAATGACGCCGCAGTGACGCTCGGCTTCGCTCAGGTGGGCGATCTTGTTGTAGGCACCGCGGATCTTGAAGGAGAAGACCGGCTGCAGATCTTCGCGCTTGAGGAGGACGCGACAGCCGAACTGCTGCGACAGACCGGGGGCCAGTTCGAGAGGCGTCTCGACCGCAGCTTCGTAGACGCGGGAGGTAAGGATGAGCTTGAGCATCTTTTGCATAAAATAGTCCCCTATGCGGGATTGATGGTGTAGGGGCGGACCTGCGTGTCCGCCCAGGTATCCCACCGAATCATCCCTACGGATAAAACCGCCGCCAGAATAACGGCCATCCCCGCCCAAAACAACAAAATTCATCTGCAAAACCTCTGAAAATCCTTGCAACTTGTTATCGACAAACGCAAAACAACTCCCTATAATGGGTGCCTGCCAATCCCCGGCGTCTAAGTTGCGCCGCCATTTCATTCACCGATAAGGAGAGAGAGCATGGCCACACCGGATTTCTTTTATCAAGACCCCTTCCCCCTCGCAAAAGACGAAACCAGCTACCGCAAGATTGAAGGCTCCGAGAAGTACGTCGCCGTCGAGCAATTCGCCGGCAAAGACGTCATTCGCGTCTGCCCCGAAGCTCTGACCATCCTCGCTAACGAAGCGATGCGCGATGTCTCCTTCCTCCTCCGTCCCGCTCACAACGAGCAGGTCGCCACCATCCTCAGCGATCCCGAGGCATCGATGAATGACAAGGGCGTCGCCCTCGCCTTCCTCCGCAATGCCGAGATTGCCGCCAACTTCGAGCTGCCAGTCTGCCAGGATACCGGCACCGCCACTGTCGCCGCCAAAAAAGGGCAGCAGGTCTGGACCGGAGTCAAGGACGAAGAGTGGCTCTCCAAGGGGATCTACAAAACCTACACCGAAGAGAATCTGCGCTACTCGCAGACTGTCGCCCTCGATATGTACGAAGAGCTTAACACCGGCACCAACCTGCCGGCGCAGATCGATATCCTTTCCACTGACGACGCCTACTACAAATTCGTCTTTATGGCCAAGGGCGGCGGTTCCGCCAACAAGACCATGCTGTATCAGGAGACCAAAGCCCTCCTCACCCCGGAAAAGCTGGAAAAATACCTGATCGAGAAGATGAAGTATCTCGGCACCGCGGCCTGCCCCCCCTACCACATCGCCTTTGTCATCGGCGGCACCTCGGCTGACCAGTGCATGAAGACGGTCAAGCTCGC
>DIKR01000071.1:2897-55430 GCA_002424625.1 Desulfuromonadaceae bacterium UBA5613 | reverse complement strand
AGGGGAACAAGCACGGCCAGGCTTTCCGCGACATCGAACTCGAGAAGAGCCTCCTCGTCGCCGCCCAGAAGCTCGGCATCGGCGCCCAGTTCGGCGGCAAGTACTTTGCCCACGACGTCCGCGTCATCCGTCTCCCCCGCCACGGCGCCTCCTGCCCGGTCGGCATGGCGGTCTCCTGCTCCGCCGACCGCAACATCAAGGCGAAGATCACCAAGGATGGCCTCTTTGTCGAGGAGATGGACCGCAATCCCGGCCGCCTCATCCCCGACAGATATCGCGGCAAGCATGAGCACGGCGTCAAGATTGACCTCAATCAGCCGATGGAGGCGATCCTCGCCGAGCTGAGCAAGCACCCGGTCTCCACCCCGCTCCTCTTGAACGGCACCATCGTCGTCGGCCGCGACATCGCCCACGCCAAGTTCAAGGAGATTTTGGATAGCGGCAAGCCGCTGCCGGATTACCTCAAGAAGCACCCGATCTACTACGCCGGCCCGGCCAAGACCCCGAAAGGCAAGGCTTCCGGTTCCTTCGGCCCGACCACAGCCGGCCGCATGGACAGCTATGTCGATGAGCTCCAGGCCAACGGCGGTTCGATGGTGATGATCGCCAAGGGGAACCGCAACCAGGCGGTCACTGACGCCTGCAAGAAACACGGCGGCTTCTACCTCGGCTCCATCGGCGGCCCGGCTGCGGTCCTCGCCGAAGAGAACATCAAGAAGGTCGAGTGCATCGACTTCCCCGAACTCGGCATGGAAGCGGTCTGGAAGATCGAAGTTGAAAACTTCCCGGCCTTCATCCTGGTCGATGATAAAGGGAATGACTTCTTCAAGCAGTTGGGATTGTAAGCAGATAGGATGAAGACGAAGCCCCCGGCTCGCAGATGCGGCCGGGGGCTTCGTTAAACTGCAACTGGAGTTTTTGTCGTCAAACCTTAAAGAGTCGACCTTCAAGCCCGTGCAGAGTTTTTAGACGATAAAAAGAAGGGAATTGCACCTTGGGTTTAGGGAAGCTGTTTCAACAAAGTCTCAGTCAAGACATGGTTCTCGCGCAACTCATTATCCAGTCCGGTAATCTTTGTTTTCGATTTAGCCAGTTCGGTCAGGAGCGTTTTATTGGTCACTACAAGGGTTTGAATCTCTTTGTTTTTCTTGGCCAGTTCCTGATTCTTCTCCATGAGAATTTTCTCAAGTTGCACAGATCGAGCTTCAAAGTCGTTGCATCGGGACTGTGGAACCATGCAACCGGTCAAAATCAGACCACTGAGAAAAATCCCCACAATTTTTAACTTCACTTAATTCTCCATCCCTTTGAATTTCGACCAATTCTTTTTTGCACTTCTTTGATTAAATTTTTGCATGCAAATCAATTCTCCGTCAAGAGTGAGCAACACCCCAGCCTGCTGCGCGGTGTCATAAACTGTGGCAAATAAGAGTGTCGTCAAACAATCATGTGAGAATCAAATTAATTCGTTCTTTATCAATCAGCGCAGCGAGTTGCTGGCCGAGGCGAATGAAGCCTATATGTCACTCAACGCTACTCGGTACTGCGCGGCGTCACTACCATCTTCTCCGGAACAACCTTGACGAACCGACTGCGGCAGGCGGCGATTACCGTTGCCAGCCAGTCGGCTTCTTCTTCCTGATGCGAATGGATGAGCTCACGGTGGTATTTGCTGAGCATGAACTCGATAATCGCCGTATCCTCTTCCTCCAGATCGCGGATCTCCACCCCTGCCCCTTTGGCCAGCCGCCGCCGTAGCGCCTCACGGTCAAAACCCATCGTTGTATCAAGATGGCAATAGACAGTGCCGCCGGTCATCCCCGAACAGAACCAGGGGCCGGGATCGCCGAGGATAACGACGCGGCCGGCGGTCATGTATTCGCAGGCAAAACCCTTGAGGTTGGCGCGGCCGGCAAGATTGGCGAGGCTGTCGTCGAGCCGGGTGCGGATGCGGCCGCCGAGGACGACGTCGGCGCCGGAGAGACGAATGCAGGCCCGGCTGTCGGCATCCCCCTGAATGATGAAAGTTCCCCCCTGGGCGCCGTAGGCGAGCCCCTTGCCGACCGAGCCGCCGACACGAACGCCGTTGCGATTCTCCCCTTTGAGGATGACGATCTTCCCCCCCTGCGTCGACTTCCCGACGCCATCCTGCGCCCCGCCTTCGACACGGATGGCGATGCGGGGGATGGTGAAGGCGCCGAGGCCGTTGCCGGGAATGGAATCGTGGTGGAAATGAAGGAGGGCCTCGCACTCCGGGGTGAAGAGTCCGGCCTGCCAGCCCCGCACCATGGTCCCGGCGAGATGGGTGCCGATCGCCCGATCCGAGCTGGTGGCGTTGTCGTCGTCGTAACGAACCCGCTCTTCGCCGGAAGCAAAGGCCTTGGCGACCAGACCGGAGATCAGCGAGGTCAGGTAGTTGAGGGGTTTACGGATAATCCGCACTTCGTTGTCAGCGACCGGAAGGGGAGCGCTGGCCGGCGGAGTCAGGAGATCGCCAAGATCGAGGCGGTCAAGGCCGCGGCTCTGCACCAGGAGTTCGGCATGACCGACCAGATCCTGGGTGCGGCGATAGCCGAGCTTGGCGGTGAGGATCTTGATCTCCCGCGCCATGCCGCGAAAGAAGGTGGTTTCGTAGATGATGCCGTTCTCCAGCACCCGCGGCACGAAACGTTTGAGGCCGCGCGCCTGCGCCTCCTCCGCTGTCTCGATCTGGGTGGCGATGCCGACATGACAGGTGCCGAGGTGGCAGCCGCGGCAGGTGGTGCAGCCGATGATGACCATCGCCATGGTGCCGAAACCGACCCGATTCGCGCCAAGGAGCATGAGCTTGATCACGTCGCGGCCGGTGCGGGCGCCGCCGTCGGCCCAGAGCTCGACCTGGTCGCGCATCCCCGCTTCGACCAGGGCGCGATGCGCTTCGCGCACGCCGATCTCAGCAGGGAGGCCGACAAACTTGATGGCGTGCTTGCGGGCGGCGCCGGTGCCGCCGTCATAGCCGCTGACCGTGATGATATCCGCCCCGGCCTTGGCGATACCAAGAGCGATGGTCGCAATCCCCGCCACTGCCGGCACCTTGACACTGATGCGGGCACTGGGGTTGGCGGTGCGCAGCTCTTCGATGATCTGGGCGAGATCTTCGATGGAGTAAAGATCGTGGTTATTGGACGGAGAGATCAGGGAGACGCCGGGGGTAGCGTGGCGGGCGGCGGCGATCTTTGCCGTCACCTTGAAGCCGGGGAGATGCCCCCCTTCCCCCGGTTTTGCCCCCTGCCCGACCTTGATTTCGAGGATGTCGGCAGAGTTAAGGTACGCCATCGTCACCCCGAAACGGCCGGAAGCGATCTGCTGGCCACGATTGTGGCGATATTGGCCGAGCATGTCGGCAATCTCCCCGCCTTCGCCGTTCATGCAAATGATGTTCAGCCGCCGCGCTGCCTCAGCGTAGATGCGGAAGGGGGTCTCCCCCTGCGAGCCGAAACTCATCGCCGAGAAAAGGATCGGCAGATCATGGCGCCCTACTGTGGTATCGACCTCTTCAGGATCAACGGAGAGCTCTTCCTGATAGCGAAGGTCGACAAGATGGCGGATGGCGGTGGGGTGCTCCGCCTCGAGCTGCTGAATGAGACGGGACAAATCGGCGTAGCTCTCCTCCATCTTCGCCACCTGGCCGACCATCTTCCAGATGCGCGGGTAGAGGCGGAACTGCACCGGCACCGGCTGCTTGTCGCGGCTGAGGGCGACACTGCTGCGCCCTTTGTTCTCGGCTTCGAGGAGTTCCAATGTCAGCCCGCCGGTAGCGGAACCGCAGAAGTTGGGGGTTTCAAAGATGGCGGCGAGATGACTCGACAGGCCGATCGAAGCGAAATATTTGCCGTAGCCGCCGATCTCATGGGTCCCCATGGTGGAGATGACCTTCTCCAGTCCGCGTGCCAGAACGCCGAGAAGATTCTCGACCCCCTTCTCCGCGGCCTGTTCCCACATCAAATAAGGGCAGAGGGCGTCGGCCCCCATACCGTAAACAAAGATCAGATCATGGAGATTGCGCAGCGCCCCGGAGCGGACAACGATGGCGACGCGGCGGCGCAGCGATTCGCCGTTGCTGGTCGTCGTCTCTTTAAGAGTCTTGTGCAGCACTGCCACCACCAGCGCCGGATCGAGAAAAGCCTGGGTTGGAGTAAAGGCGGCGCTGTCGTCGAGGAGGAGAAGACGCACTCCGCGCCGCACTGCTGTCACCGCTTCGTGCGTCAAACGGGCGAGCGCCTCCGACAGCGCTTCGCCACGCTTCATCGTACAACTGAGACTGCGGCTGCGGCCGACACCGGTCCGGGCGAGGAGACTTTCGAGGGTACAGGTGCCGAAGCGCTGGGCAATGGCGGAGTAATCCTCCCCGGCGTGGCGCGTCCCGCCAAGGAGGAGCGGCAGGGCCAGCTCCACCGCCGGCTGCAGGGCGCCGCGCAAGTTTGGTCGCGGGCCGATAAAGACGCGGGTGGAGAAGTGCTCTGCTTCCCGCTCGCGGTCGATGGCCGGGTTGGTCACCACCGCCACCTGTTCCTTGAAGTAGTCGGCCAGGTTCTGCCGTGACAAGGAAAGGGGCGCCAGCGGGCCGTCGTAACCGAGAGAGGCGATGGGATCCTGACCACTGCTTGCCATCTCCCGCAGATTCTGCACATCCGTCGACTTCCAGGCAAAAGCGGACATCAGGTTCTCGGTGAGGAGGCGGGTACTGCTTTGCCACTTTCCAACTTCCCCCTCACACTGAAGGTCGCCCGCCTTGACCAGACTCTTCGCCTGCGCCGCGAGATCGGTCCGCTTCCGGAAAACGGCGAGGACCTCACTGCGCAGTTCATGATGCGCCAGCACCTCCGGTTGCCGGTCGACAGCCAGCTTGATCCCGAGCTTTTCTCCCGGCGCCAGCGGCTTCGGATCACTGAGAATCTCTTCGTGCGGGACAACTCCCAGTTCCGAGGAGGCGAAGATCTCCTTATCGGTCTCGCCCACCCAGAGGGGGCGAAGGCCCATGGCATCGACGCTGAAGATGCAGTGATCGTTGTGGCGGGCGATGATAGCAGCCGGTCCCTGCGCGCTGGCGGTGAGGAACCGGCGAAACCAGCCGTACATGGCATGAAAGTCAGGGGCCATCCGCTCGACGACACTGAAGACCGGCGGGAAGACCAGCTCCATCGCTTCGAAGAGGGTGAAGCCGTAGCGGCAGATCAGCCCCTCCAGGGTGCGATTGAGATCCTGCGAATCGCTGCCGCCATAAGGGAGATCGATACCGAGCATCCGCGCTTCTTCGCGCAGACGGGCAATGGTGTTGATCTCGCCGTTGTGACCGAGCAGGGAGAAGGGCTGAGCGCGCAGGACGGTCGGGAGGGTGTTGGTGGAGTAGCGGCTGTGGCCGATGGTGACGCCGGACAGGAATTCGCGGCGCTTCAACTCCGGATAGTAACGGGGCAAAATCTCCGGGGCGCCGTGCACCTTGTAGGCAGCGACGGTCGTCGAGAGGGACGCGACCTGGATGGGGAATTCCTCCTCCAGCGCAAGTTGCAGTGCAAAGAGGCGGCAGGGCGCACTCTTCACCTCCGGACAGTGCAACGCCACCTGCCAAAGGAGCGGCTCGCCCGCCCGGGCGCGGGTGGCGAGGACTTCACTGCGCACCGGCGCCGGCCGCTCGACCAGCACCTCGAGGCCGGCGGCACGGATGCTGGAAAGGATGCTGCTCTGCATCTGCGGCCGGGCGCTCAAATCCTCCCGATTGAGGAGGAAATGGCCGACGGCAAAGCCGGGATCGTCCGCCAGCTCCGGCCGCTGTCCGGCGTTGCTGAGGATCTCCTGCCACAAAATGCGGGGGATATCGGTGAGTAGGCCGCAGCCATCGCCCTCGCCATTGATCTCCCCGGCGCGGTGCCCCATCTTGATCAGCGCTTCGATCGTCCGCTGCACGTTGCCGTGCGAAGGGCGGCCGCTCTTATTAATGTAAGCGATGATCGCACAGGCGTCCCGTTCCCGGGGGACGAGACCGGAAGGATCCGGATCAATTCTCTTCATGGAAGCTCCGATGTGGGTTCTGTGAATTGACACTCTTATTTTCTGCTGTGAGTTATAGCAGAGGGGAGAATGGCCGACAAGACCAGGAGAAAAAATTCCGTTAATCCTGCGGCCTTGAATCCGGGCGACAGCCGCCGCTGGCGCAGGCACGACGCTTTGGCAGGTAGCGACGCAGGCGGGCAAAGATGCGGTAACCACAACGGGCCAGGGGATTAATGAGCGGCAGTGAAAAGAGAGTGGACAGGAAGCGGTAGAAGGGGACGGCAGGAAAGGCGCGCCAGATGACCGCAAAGGCGGCAATGTTGCGATAGATGGTGCCGCTGGCATCGATGACGTGCAACTCGTGCATCATGGCAGCGTGAGTCAGCCCGGTCGGCGCCACAAAATCAGGCGCGCTGATATCGACCCCGTGCAGACGGTCGCCATGGTCACGGCGCAGGTAGTGTTCGATCTCTGCCGCACAGACACGGCAGGCACCATCGTAAAAGATCTGGACGGGAAAAATCGGGGCGAGGCGCATGCGCATATCCTTCGTGGTGGAATCTTATTGCCTGACGCAACGCCCTCCGGCTTTGAGCTTTTACAGCCGCCAAAAACGGATACCAGCCCCCTGCACTGCTACTGGATCGCAAATTGACTTAACATCAATGAGGACGGGATTCTCTCCCATCAGCTTCTTAAACTGCTCAACGGCCAGCGTGCAATAGTCGTGGTGCGCGACCGCGACGACAACTGCCGCTGCCGGTTGCAGTTCGGCAAAGGGGAGGAGGGTGACGCCGTATTCATGGAGAGCCTCTGCAGCATCGCCATGGGGATCATGCACCTGGACCGTGATCCCATAATCCTGCAGTTCGTGAATAATATCAATGACCCGCGAATTGCGTAAATCAGGGCAATTTTCCTTGAAAGTGAAGCCGAGCACCGTGACGACGGCTTTACCGGGGCAGTGTCCGACCAGACTCAGTTCTTTGACAGTGCGCCGGGCAATGTATCGCCCCATCCCGTCGTTGATACGGCGGCCGGCGAGGATGACCTGGGGAATATAACCGAGCTTTTCAGCGATGTGGGTGAGGTAGTAGGGATCGACGCTGATACAGTGCCCACCGACCAGACCCGGTGAAAATTTGAGGAAATTCCACTTGGTGCCGGCGGCATCAAGGACATCGCGGGTATCGATCCCCATACGGTCAAAGATGATCGCCAATTCATTCATCAGGGCGACATTGAGATCGCGCTGGGTATTTTCGATAACCTTAGAGGCTTCGGCGGCTTTAATCGACGGGGCGCGATGGATGCCGGCGGTTACGACCGAGCCGTAAACTTCAGCAACGATGTCGAGGGTGGCGGCATCCTGACCGGAAACGACTTTGGTAATTTTGGTGAAGGTGTGTTCCTTATCGCCGGGATTGATCCGCTCCGGGGAATAGCCGACGGTGAAATCGATGCCGCAACGCAGTCCCGAAACCTGCTCCAGGACCGGTACGCATTCGTCTTCAGTGACGCCGGGGTAGACGGTCGATTCGTAGACGACGATGTCCCCCTTTTTCAGGGCTTTGCCGACCGTCGTCGAGGCGCGAAGCATTGGTGTCAAGTCGGGTTGATTGGCGGCATCGACCGGAGTGGGAACGGCGACGATATGAAAATCCGCCAGGGCAAGCTCGCTGATTTGATTGGTAAAGAGAATGTCGGCGGCGGCCAGATCGGCAGTAGTGACTTCACCGGTACGGTCATGACCGACCTGCAGTTCGCTGATGCGGGTAGAGTTGATATCAAACCCGATCGTCTTGCGGCATTTGCCAAAAGCGACGGCAACCGGGAGACCGACATAACCAAGACCGACGACTGAGATGACCCGTTCATTCATATAATTCTCCTCTGGCTAAAACACAAGGGGGCAGGCACCTTCCACGACGATGCCCCGCCCCAACACTCTCAGGATAAACATACCCCATAATATTGTGTTTTGCCTCAGTCTTCCCTGATTCTATTTTAAACGACATCCCAGAAATCGCCGATGTGGTGACAACAACACACCTGTCATTTTACGCCTCAATTTTCTTGGTCAATTCACGCCGCCATTTAACCGCCAGACTAATATCTTAAAATAATTGATATTTTTAGCAGCATTAAGTACTGCATTGCTTCATATAGCAAGTAGAACAAAAATTTACTGATTAGATCAAGCCCATAAATAAACCAAAGTTTGACAAGAATTTGACAAAAATATTCCATCCATAACTACAAAGTATCACTTTTTTACCATGCTATATTGGCACGCAACCTGCTACTAGCAAGATAACTGTGGATGTACAAAAGGATGATCTATTAATACCAAAAATATACAGAGATACAATCAACCAACTATATAAAAAGGATCGAATGATTTAATAGTCTGTTTCAAAAAATCTCCGAAAAGGCAAAACCAGGGCAACCTGGTGACGCAAAGCCGCGAGGCCATGCAAATGGTCAGTCGGGCTACCGAAGAGGATGTGGAAGCATTATTCAGGTTCTGTCGCGCCCACAATAATGCCCGTCTTCTTTCGCAGAAGACGGGCTTTTTTTGTGTGCAATCACTCCTCAACCACTATCAAGAAGCACACTGGCAAACAGCAACAAAAGGAGAAAAAAGTGGAAAAAACCATGTACACAAACATCGGGCATTATTTCAAACATCTCACCTGTACCCTCATCGTCGTCCTGGGACTAATGGGGATTTTTGCTCCCGTCAGCCAGGCAGCCACCGGCGCTTTCGCCTTCTCGACGGCAACCTCCTCTGTCGATGAAGGGGCAGGCAAAGTCAATATCACCATCAATCGCGTCGGCGGCAGTACCGGCGCCGCGTCCGTCAGTTTCCGGACCAACCAGATTACCGCCGTAGCCGGCAGTGATTTCGTCAACATTCCCCTAACCACCCTGAACTTCGCACACAAAGAGAGGCAGAAGGTCGTCAGTGTCAATATCATTAATGACACCGTCGTCGAACCGGACGAAACCTTCGAGATCCTCCTTTCCAACCCGACCTACGGAACGACCCTCGGCAAAATCAGCAGTTCGGTTATCACTATTAAGGATAACGACATTGCCCCGGTCAGCAGCACGGCCGACACCACTGCCCCGACCGTTTCGCTGACCAGCCCCGCCACCTCCACGACCTTTACCAGCGCCCAGACGGTGACGATCGCCGCCGCGGCTTCGGACAACATCGGCGTCAGCAAGGTCGAACTCTATGAAGGCACCACCCTTAAAGGGACCGACACCACCGCCCCCTACAGCTTTGCCTGGACAATCTCCAGCGCCAACAACGGCAACCACAGCTTCACTGCCAAGGCCTATGATACGGCCGGCAACAGCAAAGTTTCCAGCGCAACGGCAGTGACGGTTAACATCCCCGCGGCTACGGCGGTCTACGAAGCTCCGGTACTGAAATCAGTCTCTGTCAGCAACGGCAACTATCAGTTGGCATGGTCGCTGCCGACAACCACTTATGGTGATCCGGCTGGCGGCTATGATATTTTTGTTGACGGTGTGGACGACAATCTCCATCACACCACACTCTCCGCCGTCAAAAGCGGCCTGCCGCTGGACGTCGAGCATTGTTTTGTTGTCGAAGCCCGTTGGACGCAAGCGATACCTTCTGTCTTCCCGAAATCCAATCAGATTTGTGTTAAAGGCACTCAAAGCACTGTGACTTCCGGTCCCCTCAAGGTCTTTCCTAGCGCCGAAGGGTATGGTACCGAAACCCGTGCCGGGCGTGGTGGGAAAATTATTCATGTTACAAACCTGAACGACAGCGGTACAGGATCTTTCCGTGCAGCGGTCGAGACAGCCGGACCTCGAATCGTAGTTTTTGACGTGAGCGGCACTATCGAACTGCGCAGCAACATCACCATCAAGGAACCGTATATTACCATTGCCGGGCAAACCGCTCCCTTTCCCGGCATTCAGTTACGCAATCAACAGGTCAATATTCAAACCCACGATCTTTTGATGCAGCACATAGCTATTCGAACCGGTGATACCTACGTCGGAGATGCCGCGACCATGCACGCCATGGTGGTATTATCTTCTTCTTATAATTGCGTATTCGATCACGTTTCTTTCTACTGGGGCACTGATGAATGTATCGGATCGTACGGTGACAACTTGACCTTTAGCAATAATATTATTGCTGAAGGCTTGGATAATGCGGGACATCCCGACGGACCGCATAGCGCCGGGATGCTGATTATGAGTGGTTCTGATCGCGTTTCGATTGTGCGCAACCTTTTTGCCCACCACAATCACCGCAGTCCTTGGGTCAAAGAAAATACTACGGTTTTCCATGCCAATAATTATGCCTATAACAGCCGGGGGACCTTCTTTAACTTCACCACAGACAGAGACCCCTACACAGGAGCCCTGATTACCGCCGGCAACGTCTATGGCAAGGGACCTTCAACGGACATCTACCAAGGCCTTTCAGTGAGCAGCAATTTTGTCTCGGCCAAAGTATTTGAATCTGATTCCCTGGTTGATGCAGCCAGCCCCTACGGCATCCTGTCGAAAGTCGTCAACATCGCAGATAAATACAGGACGAGTACTCACCCCTTCGCCCCCCCCACCTACTCGATGATTCCGGCTTCCCAAGTGAAGTCCTACATCGTTGCCAATGCCGGCTCGCGTCCTGCCATGCGGGATGCCGCCGACAAACGGGTGATCGGCAACCTGATCAATTTCACCGGAAGGTTGATTGATTCTCCGGTAGATGTTGGCGGTTGGCCGTTCTATTCTATGACAAGTAAAGTATTTGACGCCGGCACTGATCCCCACGGCGACAATAACGGCAACGGCTACACGAATGTCGAGGAAATCCTGCACCAGATGGCCGCGGTTGTAGAAGGAAGAAATTAACGCTGTAATAAACAAGCAGGAATAGTCGTGTCGTCAGGGGTCAAGCATTCATCCAAGATGATGAATGCTTGACCCCTTGAATTTTGCAGCGCGGGAATCAAAACTTGCCCCCAAAGCAATTTAGAGCACTCCACGTGAAGCCTTTTCCCCTGGCGGGATTTCAATATCTTTATTCAATTTGCTGATTACGGCCCGCAACTTGCCATTCCGTTCACGGGGGATTTGCTCAACATATTCCACCTCGACCCGCATACTTAGCCCTAACTTGCTTCTAACTCTGCCAAAAAGTTCATCTTCCTCTCTTTGGGAGAATGTTGGTGCCTTAACGATTATAATTTGCAGCATGTCAATTTCTGTTTGTATGATCTGACCCTCCCGGATACCGGGAAGATCTCTAAAAATACTGCTAATTCGTTTAATCAAAAGGCCTTCCGGTGTCCTGATAAACGACTCAACTCTTCCATCAATTTTCTCTGCAGCCAACCCGCGTCGACCACATGGACATTCACCACAACTCAATTGAACAATATCCTGTGTGTCATAACGAATAAACGGCATGGCATCGTTGATCAGACCAGTACAAATCATCCTTCCAACGTTTGGCTCGTCTCCGACGGGCACCACTTCCACTATCCCAACTTCAAAATCAAAATGAATGCGTCCATGGGAGCATTCACAAGCAGAGCTGACCATTTCCCCCATTCCGTAATAATCTGCCACGGGGGCTTGAAACGCTTGAGAAATAGCCTCTCGCTGGTTATCAAGAAGGGTTTCTGAACTGGTAAAAACGGCTATTGGCCTCCAGGGGAGACGTATATTTTCCTCAAGGAGATATTTGGACATAATATAGAGACTGGAGGGGTAACCCACGACGTATTCCCGTCGATACATGAGTTCCTTTGCGTAGGCCGGAAGATTGGCGGGACTCATGTGATAGATACTAAAAAATGTTTGTCTTCCGGCCCAATTCTGACACCAGAACGGGGGATGCTGCTGTTTTTGCGGAATGATTTGTCGACCGTTGAAAGAGGCATGGGACATGTTTTTGTTGACGTTAAACCAAGATTTCTGACGCCAAGGCAGGGCAAAATACTTTTGAATGCACGAAGGCGTCGTCATGATACTGAGGGGGGTGCCAGTGGTACCACTGGTGGAATATTTAACCATCTCCTTCCGTGACAATCCTTCTGAAACAAAACTTTGATTATATTTTTGCACTTCGACTTTCTGCAATATAGGAAGGAGAGGTAAGTCCTCAATAGAATTTAAGTCCTGACTGCAGAAACCTATTTTTTTGAAAAGTTCACGATAATATGGGACATTTTTTTCTGCGGAGGCGACAACAAGACGGAGCTGATCTAACTGGTAGCTACGCTGCTCCTCTAGCGACCACCATTGAGACTTTTCCAGCCAATCGAGATATTTGTCGTGTTCCCCTCCAAAGCGCAAGCGGCGGAGTCTGTACCCCTCAAAACTACAGGCCAGATTCTTCAACTGATGCGGAAGGTGCGGGTAAATTTCCATTCCCAATTTTTCCATGTGGCCCATCATCATCGCCGCCCCTTTTCGATCACATTACTTTTGCTAAAATTTCGACTTTCTTTTCGCTTAACTTTCGACAAAGATTGACGAAATATCCCGTCCAATATTCGGAAGAGAAGGCTCCCCTCGTACCTGACACCCCTACTCTCAATCGAGAGTAAGTTTCGTCATCGCCGACAAGACTTTTCATCGCTGCATACAGAGCGTCGGGATTTTTTGGTTCTATCAGTATCCCACTATTTTCATTGACAATTTCCGGTAACGCCTGCCACCGAGTACAGATAACCGGCAGCCCTGCGCCATAGGCCTCTAAAACAACTCCGGGATAACCTTCACCAGGATGATAGGAGGGAAGAAGAAGCGCATCGTAGCGGCTCAACATTTGATCAACATTGTCGGACTTTACCACCCCGCAATACCGGACCTTTTTCAAACCGAAAAAAACATCTTCGGCAATGTCGAAGTCCATAGGGCCAAAGACGTCCACGGCAATCTCATCGTTTTCGCAGAACCTCTCCCCTGCGCGAATAATTTCCATGATCCCCTTGGTCTTTTTAATCTGACCAAGAAAGACAAAGCGGCGACAAGACTTTGGTTGCAATGTCACCTGGACAGAACTGATCTGCATGGGGCGACTGGTCGGATACCATTCCACGTGCGAAATCCCCATTCCCGTCGCCAAATTGACCAACTGCACGGTTTGCGCCAAATAAAGATCTGCATGCCGAACAACGAAATGGGAAAGACTTCCAAAGAAATTGCCCCGTTCCCAATAATTTGTTCCACCAAATTTTCGAAGGATAAAAGGCTTGCGACAGAAGCGCGTAAGACAAAGGACGAATAATCCTAAAGAAGGGAGAGAAGAAGTACACACATGGAGACTGACAACATCGGCCCGGACCGTGGCGGTGCAAATATCCCTCAATACCGTTATTAAGCGAAAAAGACCTTTGATGCCTTGGGCCCGCTCCCATGAGGTATTGACCACCAAAGGCTCAATGTCCTCGTGGCGCTTCAAGAAAGTTACTAGGTGATCAAACGAGATGCTCGTACCGCCTATGGGTGGAGGAAGAGAGCCAAACAAGGCGATCCGCAGACGTTTTTTCTCCATTGCCTTTCTCCTTAAATACGGCATTCAGCTCACGGATCGAATCGGCATGATCCCGTCAATGCACTCCATATACTTTTTCACGAAACTGGCTGTTGACAACATCGATTCCGCCATACTCCGACTTTTCGCTCCCATCGCCGACCTTTCTTCCACTGATAATGACGCAAAACGCAGGATAGTCCTGGCGATATCATCGGGCGATTTTGGATTGAAGAGAAATCCGTTTTCACCCTCCTTGACCAGTATATCGTTATCACCGGCGCGACTCGCAAGAACCGGTTTTCCACAAGCTATGGCTTCGCAGATCACATTGGAACAACCTTCCCAAAGTGATGGCAAACATAACGCGGAAGAACGCCAGTAGAGGTTAATGACTTCTTTTACTGGGGGATGAAGGCGAAAGGAGCCTTCCAACTGGTCATCTTCAATGGATTTTTGGAGTTGCAAATAAAGGTCTGATTTCTGCGTGGCGGTCCCGTTTTGGAAAAAATTGTTTCCGTACCAGTCCACTACCAGATTTAACTTTGGGTGACTTTTCTTGAGTATTTTAATCGCACAAAGCAAAGCCAGAGGATTTTTTTGATTTTCCAGCCGACCCAAGACTAATAACCTCAGCTCGCTGCTGTCGACCGAGTAGGGCCTGTCAGGGGGGTGGAACGCCTCCAAGTCAACGCAATTGATGATAGTTGCAAGTCGCGGCCTAAGCCAAGGTGCCGTTTTTTTAATAAAAGTCCCTTGGGCGTGCGAATTGGTAACGACCTTGTCGGCGAGGGTGTGGAAGAGAAATCTCCTAAAACATTTAAAGGTCACACCATTGAATTCCGTATTTCTTTCGGAAACAATCAACTTGTAACGACGCGAAGGCAGGCCGGAAAATTCTGCAAGCAGACTGGGTGAATTGAGAAAAGCTATCACCACATCTGGCTGACTTTCCCTGATTGCTTTTCGTACGGCAAAAAAACGGTGATATTTATTTTTTGAAGATATGTATTCGACCGGGATATTTTCTTTACTTAAAACGTCTTGAAAGAAGTCCAGTTGATGATAAAGAAGTACTTTGACCTCGAAACCCTGACGACTAAGTAGTACCGCGAGCATGCTGATCTGTCGTTGGGCTCCGCCAGAATTAAGAGAGTCAATGAAACAAGTAATGCGCATATAATGTTGCCCTTATGAAGTTTTCTTGCCTTTATTTTCTTTGAATATGCACAGGGGGGGGCGTTGAGTTTTCCGACGATATGCGATGGATATCACCCTCGACCTCTTTCGCCATCTGATGAAGGATTTCCTCAATGTTGGTATAACCATCGTGATCCTCATCTTCATGAGGTTGAGGAGGGATGAGAAATACCCTTTTCGTCGGGGTTAATTGAGGCCAACCTCCGGCGTTTTTCGAGCACCTGGGGGAACCGTCGGCCTGAACACAATTGGGAATTATCCCACTTCTGCTGGACACCTCTCTGACAATCCTCTCATCCACGAAGTCACCTTCCGCGGTAAACCTTAATCCAGGACGAGCCCCCGCGTTGGCCAATACGTGGGTTTCAACAGCGGTACTGGGAAGAACCGTAATCCCGTCAATGAAAACTGGCTGTACGGACAACACCTCAAAGGTTATCGAACGAGAAATGGAGAAGGGAATTCCACCGAGATGGACATTGTCCCGCTGATAGATCTTGGTGCCGGTAATGGCGCTGCCGTTGACATTGAAGCCAATGCTCTTGTCGGGAGTTTCCGGGCCCGCTATAAAGAGATTGCCAACCATCGCGCCCACACTCGGCCCCGCCTTTCCTCCAAAAGATGCGAATGTTTTGGTGCCGCTGTTGAACGCCAGATTATTTACAAAAGCAATGGATACATTGCCCTTCACAAAGCCTGGGCTGCGTGTCCGATTGTGGGCATACAGATTACTAATAACCGAGATATTTCTGGAACCTTCGCCAAACAAGGAACCGTTGGAGTGTTGTTCTCCATCAGTGCGAATAGAATCCTTCAAGCCTTCCGCAATAAGGCAGTTACTAAAGGTCACATCGTGGGCAGAGATATTAGTACTCATGTTTTCATCTGTGGCCCATTGGGCCGAAACGTGGTCGATTACCACGTTGTACGCATTGGAGCCGACCACCTGCAAGTTGTCCCGACTATTGGGGTTGGGCCCACTGATCTCGTCACCAACACGAAGGAAAATATGCTGTAAAAGAACGTCGTGAGTTTCGATACTGATACCGGCCCCCTTGATTTGGATTCCTGGCGAGGGGGCGGTTTGGCCAGCAATAGTGATATACGGCTTCTTCAAAACTATGTTGCTACGTAGTTCAATGGTGCCACCCACCTCAAAAACAACGATTCTGGGCCCGGCAGTTTCGACTGCTGCCCGAAATGATCCCGGACCCGAGTCGTTCCAGTTAACTACCCTGATGATTTTTCCGCCCCGCCCTGCGTGCGTCCTTGAGCCAAAACCTTCTGCCCCAGGAAACACAGCCAAAAAGGTTGTTTCTACCGCCTCTTTGGCATGACAAAGGGATCCAACTCCATTTACGAGGGGAGAAAACAACAAAATTGTATAGATTATTTGTAGAACGGCGTTCAAACGCATCTTTTGTCCTGCCAGCACTTGCATACATCTTATTGTGTTCAACATTTGCTTTAAAGGATAGTTCAAAAACACTGCCTGTCAAGCAAGGCTAACCGGACAATTTTGAATTCGCACAACTGACAAATCTGTTGGTATAAAACCTAAGTTTAGGTTTTAACCATAATTAGTTTCATAAAATATAAACTATAAGTTGATTGCACAATTTTAAATTTAAGTTATTTGATTAATAGCAATGGCTAAACTAAGCAACTTATGCTGATTCCATGGGATGTAAACTTCCAAGTTAAAATTGTGATTATCGCAAAGAAAACCAAAGTTAACCTATCTTAGATATAACAATAAGGGTGAATATTATGATCTCTATCTCGACGAAAAAATATCTACTCGCAACAGCGTGGCTTCTTGTTTTGATTTTTTTTGTAATCAGCCTTATTGGCGTTATTTATTCTCCTTTGGCTGAATGGTCAGCAAAAATTGCCAATCGAAATTATAATGGCGAAGGGATTATAGAGACGATAGAAGCTTTGTGCTGGATAGCAGCCGCTCTGATATACGCCAAGACAACTTCCATGATCTTCAAATCTGATTTAGACCGGCTACCTAAGCTGTCTCACATATTTTTTATCGCATTCTGTTTTATAGCTTTTGGCGAAGAAATTAGCTGGGGGCAACATGTTTTTAATTTTGACGTGTCCGAACAGTTGAAGACCATTAATCAACAAAAGGAATTAAATGTTCACAACTTGAATCTCAGTCAGATATTCGGTTTGTCCAAGGATAATTTTGCTTACCGGTATTTGAAAAATTTTACAACAATTCTCAACCCGCTTTTTTATCTGATTTGCGTTTTGTTGTGGGTAGTTTTTCCGCTACTTAAAAAAAATATGTTAGGGAAAAACAGATTCCTCAGCGCTCTGCCTGAGCCGGCTCTGGGTACTATTATTTTTTGCGGGATCAACGCGCTGATTTACCTGGTGATTGACAAACTTTTTTTCGATGTCGGTGAAATCTTCGAACTTTCCCTGGCTCTGACCGCGATTATGTCTGCGGTAGACGCCTACCTTCGGATCGACGCGCTGAGCCCTTTTCCCCAGGTGATCAGCAAGAAAGACAGGTGAGACAAATGAACAAGGTCGCACTACTACCACTGCTACTGTTTGTGAGTTGGTGGTTAACCACTTCGGCGACTGCGGGTCTGGATACTTCCGTTTACATCCGGCAGGTCCGAAAAATCGAGCTGGACAGTAAAAGCTTCTGCACCTCCGCGGCTTTGGCGTATGAGACCTCTTTTGCATCATGCCAAGGGCGGGGGGCGGCTGAAATAGCAAAACTCACCTTCTTCGGGGAGACTGCCGGCACCTTCCGCCTCCCGCCTGGAGTGAACGACCCTCTCGTTCTGTCCCTTGATGGCCGAAACGGTCGTCTCTATTTGCTGGAGGGGACAACTGGGGACGTGATTGTGATCCAGGAGGAAAAACCCACAGCTCGTATCATCCATCGAACCGAAGCTTGGCGGATTGGTCTGCAGAACCCGTGCGGTCTGACCGTCGATCCGGCGAGTGGAAACCTCTTCATTCTCGAGTCCGAACCGTTGCAGCTTGTCCGACTCGAACTGAAGCAAAACCCGGGGGGAGTGGAGACAGCGGCGTACCGGCAGGAGACGATTTCCCTGGCGGATATTGGGCCGGTCGAACCGGCGGCATTGCGTGGTCCAGCCTTCAATCCGAATAACGGCCACCTCTACCTTCTTGATTCCAGAAGCAGAAAGCTGCATGAACTAACCGCTTCAGGACAACTCGTTATCACCCGTGACCTTTCTTCCTACGAGTTAACAGATCCCCAAAGCCTGTTGTTCGCCCCCAGCGGTGACCGCACGGATGATCCCGAACTGACAAGTCTCTACCTTATCGACCTCAACCCCGCAGGGAGTGAAACCAGCCAGGTGCAGATCTTTGAATTCTCCCTGGACCAGCCAGTCACTTTTTCGAGTCTCGTCCAAACCATGGGCAGCAGGCAGGCGTCCCTGATTCAGACCATTGAAACCTTCCGCTTCCTTCCTCCCAGCCCAGACCCCGCCGGCCTGGCTTTCGACTCCGTTTCCGGCAACCTCATCATCGGAGACTCCGAAGTCGACGAGATGTCGATCTTCACCGGCGACAATGTATTCATTTCAACCCTCGAGGGAACGCTGGTCCGGACGGGCAGCACCATGAAATTCTCCAAGGAACCTACCGGGGTCGCTTTTAATCCAGTCACAGGCCATTTGTTCATCTCGTCTGACGACGCAGGCCGGGTCTTTGAAATCGACTCCGGACTAGATGGCCAGTATTTCACCGCCGACGATGTTCTCTCTTCCTTCGATACCCACGTATTCGGCAGTTACGACGCTGAAGGCGTTGCCTTCGATGGTCATACGGGTGCTCTTTTCATCGCTGACGGGGTCAACGCCGAAGTCTACAGGGTCGATCCCGGACTTAACGGCGTATTCGACGGACTGCCACCAACGGGGGATGATCTGGTGACCCAGTTCGACACTGCGGCTCTTGGGGTGATCGATCCGGAAGGGATCGAGTTCAGAGCGGATGTTGGCTGTCTTTACCTGGTGGGAGATGACGCCAAACAGGTGGCCGTTACGACTGTCGATGGGCATCTACTTCAAATGATTGATATCTCCGCGGCCAACGCCAAGATGCCGGCCGGTTTGGCGTTGGGGCCGGGAAGTCGGGATCCCGGCAGTCTGAGTCTTTACATCAGCGATCGGGGTGTCGACAATAATGCTGACCCCCAGGAAAACGACGGCAGAATTTACGAAATGTCACTCCCCCCTCTCACTCCTGGAAATCAGCCGCCGATGGTGGAGGCAGGACCGGACCAGACAATCCTTCTCCTGCCAAGCGCCACCCTGCAGGGAACAATATGGGATGACGGCGTTCCCGACCCGCCCGTAGTTGTCACCGCCTGGAGCCAGGTGAGCGGACCGGGTCTGGTAACTTTTAGCGATCCAGGCGCGCTGAACACGACGGGCAGCTTCTCGGAAGGGGGAAGTTATGTGTTACGGTTGAGTGCCGACGACGGCGAATTGCTGGCCAGCGACGAGGTGACGATCGTGGTGACGGCGGCGGGAACCGAGGTCACCGAGGTACGGATCGACAAAAGCTCGGACGACGCCGAACAGAGACCGGCCGGAAATGTCTCGCTGACCAGCAGCGATCTGGAGATGGTGGATGATGGCGGCATCCAGGTTGTGGGTTTGCGGTTCAACAATCTGCAACTTCCCCCGGCAGCACAGATCATAAGCGCCTATCTCCAGTTCCAGGCGGATGAAGCGACTTCCGTCCCCACCTCCCTAATAATTCAGGCGCAGGCGACCGACAATGCCGCCACCTTCACTTCGACCTCTTTCGGAATCTCCTCGCGACCAAAAACTGTGGCAGAAGTTCAGTGGGAGCCTCCAGTCTGGGGGACAAAGGGAGAGGCGGGACCGAACCAGCGTACCCCGAATCTCGCCTCGCTCCTTCAAGAGATCGTTAATCGCCCAGGCTGGTCAAAGGGCAACTCATTAGCACTCATTGTTACCGGCACCGGCAAGCGTGTTGCGGTGGCCTACGACGGGAATCCCGGCGGGCCCCCCCTGTTGCGTGTTCTCTACAGCTCCGATTCTGCGGATATCACCCCGCCGCAGATAACGGCCTTTGACGTGCCATCAAGCAGTACGTTGTTGACGGTGCCGATTCTGTCCTTCAGCGCTATCGACAACGTCGCTGTCAACGGCTACCTGGTGACGGAGTCGAAGAAAGCACCGCTGGCAGACGATCCACTCTGGAGCGTCAGTGTGCCGACCAGCTACACTGTCGCCGACGCCGGGGCGCACACCCTGTACGGCTGGGCTCGGGATGGGGCCGGCAACGTTTCGGCTTCCCTTTCGGATTCGGTGACGGTGACGCTTGCCGATACGCAGCCGCCGCAGGTTACGGCCTTTGACGTGCCATTAAACAGCACTTCGCTGACGGTGCCGATTTTGGCCTTCAGCGCTACCGACAACGTCGCTGTCAACGGCTTCCTGGTGACGGAGGCGAAGAAGGTGCCGCTGGCAAACGACCTGCTCTGGAGTGCCAGTGCGCCGACCAGCTACACCGTCGCCGGCGCCGGGACGCACACCCTGTACGGCTGGGCCCGGGATGCGGCCGGCAACGTTTCGGCTTCCCTTTCTGCTGAGGCGAGCGTCACCCTGCCCGATGCCGGTGGCACGAAGGAGATCAATATCCGGGTCACGGCCAGCGCCGACGATGCCGAACAGAAGCCAGCCGGAAATATTTCGCTCAACAACAGAGTTCTGGAACTGGGCAGCGGCATTCAAGTGGGGTTGCGGTTCAACGGAGTCACTATCCCGCCGGGAGCAACCATCCTCGATGCCTATCTCCAGTTTCAGGTGGGGAAGACAAGCGCCGAGGTCACGGCTCTGACCATTCAGGGACAGTCAAGCGACAATGCCGCCACCTTCACCAATACCAAGCAGGGCATCTCCAACAGGCCAACGACAGAGGCCGTCGTCTCCTGGTCACCGGCGGCCTGGGGAATTGTCGGCGAGGAGGGACCGGCACAGCGCACGCCTGATATCTCCCCGCTAATCCAGGAGATCGTGAGCCGGTCAGGCTGGACGGATAACAACTCGCTGGCCATCATCATCACCGGTTTCGGCCGGCGGGTGGCAAAGTCGTACGACGGAAGTTCCGCCGGAGCACCACTGCTGCATGTGCAGTATTCCGTGGGGACCTCTCCCTAGCTAAAGAAAGTGATTGATAATGCTGCAATTGATCAAAGAATTCATTGAGGCCACTGATGCCGAACAAATCCGCTATTGCCATTGGAAGAGTAATGCTGCAATCGAGAGGACCCTTGCCGGAATCAATGATCTTGACTTGCTGGTCGCCGAGGAGGACAGCGAAAGATTTCTGTCGATCTTGCAGCGCTTAAAGTTCATCCGGGCGATATCACCGGTCGAGAACTGGTTTCCTCCTATCTCCAATTATTACGGCTACGATGCCGCCTCAGGCAGAATCGTGCATCTGCATCTGCATTACCAGCTGATTCTCGGGTACGACCTGATCAAAAACTACCACCTGCCGATCGAGAAAGAGTTCCTGGCCTCAAGTAATGCCACCCCCCCCGGCAACCTGAAAATTCCAGCCTGCGAGATGGAGTTAATCGTCTTTGTCATCAGAATGGTTCTAAAAAGAAGACTGTTGACATTGATATTCGGGAGTACACGGGATCTGTTCAAGGCCATCAGCGGCCAAGGAAGGGACGGATTGGGCGAATCGGCCCGGAACGAACTGGAATATTTGCGGGCAAAAGCCGACCCGGAGATAGTCGATGTCTACCTACATCAATATTTTCCTTTCCTTGCGCCGGAATTGTTTGCCGAGTGCCTGGCGTCGATATTGTCCGACGCCCCCGGCTATGCCTGGCTGGCAGCGGGACGCAATCTGACCAGAACCCTGAAGCCTTACCGGCGACACTCGCTGCTCGCCACGGCTTTCATCGTCGCCCGGCGTGGCCTGGGGACAAAGTTGAAAGGCGTGCTGACCAGGATCGGCCTGCGACGAAGAGCAAGAAAACGCCTGACACCCAACGGCAAGATCATTGCCTTCCTTGGTGGTGACGGGGCAGGAAAAACGACCAATATCGCCTCCCTCAGAAACTGGTTCGGTAAGCACTTCGAGATCTCGATCATTCACCTCGGAAAGCCTTCGAAGGGGCCTCTCTGGTACCTGTTGGGCGGCCTGCTAAAAACACGAAAACTGATCACCAGTAAGACTAAAGACCATTTCCATCAGTCACTAAAGCTCTGGCTCATCGCGCGCTACCGTTATCATGCTTTTCGGCGTGCCCTTCGACTACGGTCAAAAGGCAGCCTGGTCTGCTTGGACCGTCTCCCGCTACCGGGAATGAGGAGCATGGACAGCCCAAAAATCAGGGCCTTGACGGGAGGAGAAGGCCTTTACAGCTACCTTGCCAACAGAGAAGAGGCTTATTACTCCAGGATCAGAGGTGTCGACGAACTGCTGGTTCTTCGCCTTGATCCCACAATTGCCGCCAGTCGACGTCCCCATGACAATCAGCAGGAACTCGCCAACCGCTCCGGCGAGGTATGGAATAGGCACTGGCCGAGGGGATACGCCCACCTTCTTGATGCGGCCAAACCCCTGGACGAGGTCGAGAAGAACATCAGGGACCTGGTCTGGGCCAGCCTGTACACGCTCCCAAAAATCATTGAACTGATCGGGCCGGCCGGTGCAGGAAAAAGCTCGGCAGCGAAAAACATCCTCAGCACTACCTGCGACCTGCAAACCGCTGTTTCCTGGCGGGACCACCAATTCATCTGTCTGAAGGTAATGATTAATCGTCTCCCGCTTATACTCAAGTCAATTGGCCGACGGCAACGCCACCTCAAGATATTGCTCGGTTGCGAGGTGACCATGAAGATATTGCAACAGCATCGGCAAAAGCAGGTATTGCCTTGCCGCAATCTGGTTCTGGAGGCGGGACCTATTTCAAGCCTGGCTTACCTGGAGACTCACAATTTTGTGGGTGCCGACAAATGGCTGGCAGAACTGCACGAAACGATGGCTATGACAATCGATTCTGTTGTTTGGCTTGATGCGTCCGATGACACCCTGAAAGCCAGAATTGATGATCGCTCAAAAAAACATCAACTAAAAAACTCTGACAAATCGACGGCAGAGGAATTTTTTCAGATTTATCGCCAATCATTTTCTAGTCTTGTTGGCAAGAACAAAGTCGATTTACCTCTCAAGTTTATAGATACCGAGCGACATTCAATTGATCAGGTTGCAGAAATGATCAACAACCTGCTTCAGGGGAAACAAGATGGCTAAAGGTGGCGCAAAAAATCTGACCAAATCAGCCTCCCTTAACGCCGCATCCTCCGTATTCAATTACGTGGTTTTTGTGCTGGTGGGCTTTGTGACCAATCCCATCCTGCTGACATGGCTCGGAAGCAATCTGTTCGGCATCTGGAAGATCTGTCAAAGGCTCCTGACCTACGTTTCCGCCGCCGATGGTCGGGCCACCCAGGCGCTCAAGTGGACGATCGCCAACAAGCAATCCCTGGATGACGTGGCTGAGAAGCAACGCGACGTGGGCTGCGCCATTGTGGTGTGGCTCCGCTTCCTGCCGTTAATCCTGGTGACGGGATCCCTTCTGACCTGGTTCTCTCCCCATTTTATCAAAGGGCTACTACCAGAGTATTACACTGTCACCCGGCTCACCTGCGGAATTCTCGTTTTCAATCTGGTTATCTCGCCACTGCGAACTATCCCCGAAGCTCTCCTGATCGGCATGAACCTAGGCTACCGATGCACCTGGATCCACTCCATAGGCGCGGTGACCGGCGGCATTCTCATGGTGACCACTGCCTATCTGGGCTGGGGGCTGGTAGGACTGGCAACTGCGGTATTCGTTGCAGGGCTGATCAGAGGGGTAGTCATTCTGGTTGTGGCAAAAAAAAATCTGTCGTGGTTTAAAGCAAATCGTCCAGAAAAGCAGGAAGTCAAACAATTTCTTGGTTTCAGCATCTGGATTTTCAGTTGGACCTTCATCAATAAACTGATGATTTCAGGCGACATTATTATTCTCGGCTTGGTTTCTTCGGCCCAGATGGTAACTTTTTACGCGTTGACCAGTTATTCCATGCAGATAGCCATAAGTCTTTCGGCGATGCTCGTATCCGCCGCCGTTCCCGGACTCGGCGGCATCGTCGGTAGAGGTGATTTCGCCAAAGCAACCAAGGTGCGTGCAGAAATTATGACTTTTAGTTGGCTCGTCACGGCCATGGTTGGCTCGCTAATCCTATTGTGGAATTTTTCTTTCGTCAAACTTTGGGTAGGACCGGAAAATTTCGTTGGATTTGCCGAAAATCTTCTTCTGGTGATTATGACGACCCAATTGATATTCATCCGCAACGATGCTCAGATTGTCGATGTGTCATTAAAGATCAAAAACAAAGTGTTACTCGGCGGAGTTTCGACAATAATTGCCTTTGCTCTCGCTTTTTGGCTAGGCAACTCCATGGTATCACCAATCTTTGGCATTACCTTGGGTTTGATCGCTGGAAGAATGATCCTGACCTTGTCCTATCCCATGCTGGTGCGCAGGATCTTCCAAAATTCTGAAGAGCGGCAGGGTGCCAACATGGCGAGACCTCTTCTGGCCATGATCACTATGTATGGTGCAGCGGCCGTGATCAGCTCTCACTTGGAAATTGACAACTGGTGGCAGTTGATCGGTTACGGCTCTGCTTCTTTGCTGCCGATTGCTGTCCTTGCCTTCTTTCTGGGGCTATCGAAAAGCCGTCGAGATTTAGTCGTTGCCAGGATCAATCAGGCGGGACTTTCAAGGTTTCCCCGACTCAAGCCAAGAAGTCGAAGTATCGAGACGTCGTTTGGATCTTGTAAGGGGCCAAGCGTAAAGGACAAAATATGAAACTGACAAATTATTTCGGTGATGATCATGCAATTATCAAGGCGCTTGGGATTCTGACTGTTTTGATACTAGGGACACTTATTATTACTCTTGAGACAAAAACATTAATATTGCTGATAGCCGGCAGCGCTTTCGTCGCTTTCATCTTATTCAGCCCTGTTGCGGGTTTGTGCCTACTGGCATTTGTAGGGCCATTCGCTGGTCTAATGAAAATTGTTCCGGGGGTAGTCACAGGCAACAAGCTTCTTGGTGGCTTGGTAGCGGTTTCTTTGTTCGTCCATCTGGCGCTCAACCGCCGAAACAACTTTCCGACAATTTCTATTATTATACTGCTGTATTTTTTGTTGGTATTCCTGCACCTGCCAATCTTACTGTGGAGCAGCGACCCACTTGACGGGCTTCTGTCTATCGGTGCGAGGTTTTCTGTTATTGGTTTGGCATTTCTGGTCGCTTTCATCATAAGAAACCCGGCGCAAATGAAAATTTTTTGTGGTTGTGCTACTAGTGGCGCAGCCCTTATGGGGTTGTATATTATAGTGTTCGGGATGGAAAGTTTGGCTGGCGAATACGGAAAACGGTTAGCCGCCGGCACCAACGAAAACGTGCTTTCGCATGCACTTGCAGTTGGACTGTTGCTGTCTGTCTTCCTTTTAACCGAAGTCAGCTTAGCTCGAAAAGCCCTTGTTCTGACACTGGACTTTTTCATCCTGATTGCTATAGGTCTGACCGGAAGTCGCGGGACATGGATGGCACTTATCATCCCTTTAATTATCATTCCGCTGGCCCATTCGCGGATGCGACTACGGACCCGGATTGTGGCACTGACTTTTTCTGCCGCAACAATAATGGCGGTTGCTTTCGGGATCAGCAAAAATTTTTTCGGCTACTGGGGGCAACTGGTTACAGAGCGAACCAGTATCTTGACGGCCGAATCTTCGGGCATCTCCACGGTCTCGGGGGGGAGAATGGACTATATTTGGCCCGTGTATCTGGAAGAGATTACGAAACGGCCGCTGTTCGGCAGTGGATTTGATGCCAGAGACTATATTCTCAGGGCGTCTCATAACGATATTCTTAACATCCTGGCTGAGCTTGGGATAATAGGTTTTATTGTTTTTGCGATATTTGTTTGGCAACTGTTCAAACAGATCGGCCGATGTGAAAACAACAGCATTAGAATTCCGTCTCTTGCGTTGTTGTGGTTTCTTCTGGTAGCAGGAATGACTCACAATACAATATATCTGAAGTCATTTTCTCTCGCTATCGGCATGATTTGTTCCTTGCTGGCGATCTATGGAAAAACACCCGAACCCAGGTGATTAAATTATAAAATCAAGTAGCGAAAAACAACCTGCCCCCTATACATACCCGCCCTGAATCAACCTTTAGTTTCAACTCCTTCCAGTACCCATATTATCAACAATTAAAACCTTCGCTCCATTGCGGTGAGCGACTTGTCGTATATCGTTTAATTAAAGCGAACCTGACAAATAAGGAGAAACGCCTTGAAAATTATCAACGTTGTAGGTGCTCGTCCCAATTTCATGAAAATGGCCCCGATCATTCAGGCCATGAACATGTTCCCCGATCGTTTTGACCACATGCTTATTCATACGGGTCAGCATTACGATGAACGAATGTCCAAAGTTTTCTTCGATGAACTTGGTATGCCGAAACCTGATCTAGACTTTGGTATCGGCTCAGGTTCGCATGCCGAGCAGACAGCCCGCATCATGGTGGAGTTCGAGAAGACCTGCCTGCGGGAACGACCCGATCTGGTGATCGTCGTTGGGGACGTCAATTCAACCGTCGCCTGCGCCATGACGGCGAAAAAGCTCGGTATTGAGGTGGCACATGTTGAAGCCGGCCTGCGCTCGCGGGATATGAGCATGCCGGAGGAAATCAACCGTCTCTGCACCGATGTCCTCTGTGACTACCTCTTCACCACTGACCTTATCGCCAACGAAAATCTTCTCCAAGAAGGTATTGCTGCGCACCGGATCTTTTTCGTCGGCAACGTCATGATCGACACTTTGCTCCGGTGTCGCAACGTAGCCGAGGGACTCTCCCTGCGAAAAGATTGGAGTCTGGAGTCCGGTAGTTACGCCACCTTGACCCTGCACCGCCCATCCAACGTCGATGATGCCGGGACGTTGGAGGAAATCCTCGATACCTTGAGCGTCATTGCCAAGGAAATTCCCATTATTTTCCCCATCCATCCGCGCACTTTCAAGATGGCCGGACAGTTCGGTCTCGACCGATTCTTCTCAAAAGATTTTCCGATCAGGGGAATCTGGCCAATTGAGCCTTTGGGCTATCTGGAATTTCTCCACCTCAACATGTCTGCCAAAATGGTGCTGACCGACAGCGGCGGATTGCAGGAGGAAACGACGGTGCTGGGGATTCCCTGCCTGACCCTGCGAGAAAACACCGAACGTCCTATTACTTGTGAGATGGGAACAAACGTGCTGGTCGGCAACAACCGGTTCGACATCCTCAAGGCGGCCGAAAAGGTGATGAGTGGTCAATTCTCTTCCGGCCGGGTACCGGAGAAGTGGGACGGAAAGGCGGCACAGAGGATCGTCGAAATACTGCTTGCCCGCACCTGACGCTGAAGTGAAAAAATCTATTCCTGTCGTGTCGGAAAACTTGCCGTTAGTGACCCAGGTTATTATGAAAAAAAATGTAACGCTACTTCTACCGACACTGCTGCGCTTGGGCACGAGCAACATCACCACCGTCGCTCTCTATCGAATGGCGATTCACAGTCGCTTGGCCGAGCAGTGGATGGTTCCCGGAACAGGATACGAGGGACCGTTTTTCAGCAGCGCTTCCGCCTGCCAGGCAAAACCGCCGACCACAGGTTCAACTGCGGCGACACTCCGGTCGGGGGAAGAGTTGCTGGAAGGATATCTGACTTACTTTTCCCACGAAAAATTTCATACAGGATCCCCTCCTGACTGGTTTTTGAATCCGATCGAGGGTGGGGTAATCGGTGATCGCCGCCGACATTGGTCAAAAATCGACGATTTCAATTCAGGGATCGGCGACATCAAGAGCGTTTGGGAAGCATCCCGTTTTGACTGGGCACTCCTGCTCGCTCGCGCTTATCGCCTGACAGGTGAATCGCGCTATCTGAACACATTGAATGACTGGATGAGCGACTGGACCAGGCAAAATCCTCTCAACCTCGGTCCTCATTGGAAGTGCGGCCAAGAGACTGGAATCCGGCTCCAGCAAGTACTGTTGACAGCGTTCCTGTTGGATCAACATAAGACACCGCTATCGCCATTAATCAGGTTTGTTACTGAACATTGTCGCCGAATCGCGCCGACAATCCGCTATGCCATGGCCCAGGACAACAATCACGGCACCAGCGAAGCTGCTGCACTTTTCGTCGCCGGAGCCTGGCTGGCGAGTGTGAGTGAAAATCCGGGGGTCAAGCGCCAAGGCAACATGTGGCAGGCGGCGGGACGACGCTGGCTGGAGAACCGGTTGACCCGGCTTGTCGCTGATGATGGCAGTTTTTCCCAGTATTCCCTCAACTACCACCGGGTACTGGTGGACACATTGAATCTGGTCGAGTTCTGGCGCATCGAGTTAGCGCAGGACAAGTTTTCCAAAGAATTCTATCGAAAAGCTAAAGCAGCAATCGAGTGGCTCTATCAGATGACGGACTCGCTCAGTGGTGACGCCCCCAACCTTGGTGCCAACGACGGCGCCAGACTCTTTGTCCTGACCTCAACCGAATATCGGGATTATCGTCCCTCGGTGCAGCTTGGCACCGTTCTGTTCCTGGGAATAAAGGCTTATCCGGCAGGGTCTTGGGACGAATCGCTTTTCTGGTTAGGCCTCAATGCGGAGCTTGGCACAAAATTGAATCTCAACCGGCAGTCAAGGCTCTTTCCCGAAGGCGGCTATGCATTGATACGGTCTCAAGAGACCAAAGGGGAGCAGCCTTGGGGAATCGTGCGCAGTCCCAATTTCCGATTTCGTCCCGGTCATGCCGACGCACTGCATTTTGACCTATGGCACGAAGGCCTCAATATCCTGCGGGATTCTGGTTCCTATAGTTACAACGGCGTCGAGCCTTGGCAGAGTTATTTTGGTTCCACCTGTGCGCACAACACAGTGCAATTTGATGAGCGCGACCAGATGCCCCGACTGGGTCGCTTCCTTCGAGGTGCTTGGCTGCGTATGTCCCACGCTTCGGAGGTTGTACGGGAAAAAGGAAGGGTTTCATGGTCCGGTGCTTACACCGACTACATGGGCTGCCGTCACCAGCGAACCGTTATTACCGACGGCAGACGATGGCGGATTACCGATGAAATTGCAGGATTCAAGTCCAGCGCCGTACTGCGTTGGCGCCTGATGCCTGGGAAGTGGGGGATGCAGGGGACAAAGTGCACCGGCGATCTGGCGGAGCTCCAGATCACCTGCAACAGAGAGCTTAGTCGGTGCGAGCTGACAAGTGGTTGGGAGTCAAGGCATTACATGGAGAAATCACCACTTCCCGTGTTCGAGGCCCAAGTCGATGCAGGTCCGGCGACTCTGACGACCGAAATAATTTTAAAGGGAGCTTAGACATCATGCGCATACTCTACTTTCACCAGTATTTTACGACTCCCGATGGGACGAGCGGGACTCGCTCCTACGAGATGGCCCGGCGACTGGTAGAGCAGGGGCACCATGTGACCTTGGTTTGCGGCGGATCCGGCCAAGACAATAGCGGACTTTGCGGAAAATTTGTCCAAGGCAGACGCAAAGAGATCGTAGATGGCATCGAGGTTATCCAGCTGGACCTGCCCTATTCCAATCGATACGGGCTTATCAAGAGAAGCCTTGTCTTTTTCCGGTTCGCGTTTCGCTGCATCGGCGTTGCGATGAAGGAAAACTACGACCTCCTATTTGCAACTTCGACGCCCTTGACCGTCGGTCTCCCCGGAATCGCTGCGAGTATTCTGAGGCGCAAACCGTTCGTCTTCGAAGTCAGGGACTTATGGCCCGAACTTCCGCGGGAAATGGGCGTGGTCACCAACCCGGTAGTTCTAAAGGCCATGGATGTCCTGGAATGGTCCTCCTATCATGCCGCTACCCGCTGCATCGGCCTTTCTCCCGGGATTGTTTCCGGGATAACCCGTCGCGGAATAGACACCCACAAGGTGACGATGATTCCCAATGGCTGCGATCTTGAACTTTTTCACCCTGAGAGCGGCGAAGCTATTCGACCAGAAGGGGTCGCACCCGAAGATTTCATGGCTATCTTTTCCGGTGCGCATGGCATGGCCAACGGCCTGGATGCCGTTTTAGCGGCGGCAGCGGAATTAAAAAAGCGGGGTAGGACAGATATCAAACTGGTCATGATAGGGGACGGGCAGCTGAAGCCATCGCTGATGAAACAGGCGGAAGAACAAGGGCTGGATAACTGTATTTTCCTGAGTCCCATTTCAAAAAAAGAACTGACTTCGCTGCAGCGGGGCGCTGATGCCGGACTGATGATCCTCGCCAACGTACCGGCCTTCTATTATGGGACCTCTCCCAACAAATTTTTTGATTACATTTCTACCGGGCTGCCGGTGCTCAACAACTACCCGGGGTGGTTGGCTGATCTAATCAATCAAAATAATTGCGGAGTTGCCGTCCCGCCGGAAAATCCGAAAGCTTTTGCCGACGCCTTGGAATATCTAAAAGATCATCATGCTGAGCGATGCGAGATGGGTAAAAAAGCTCGCAAGCTGGCAGAGAGAGAATTCAGTCGCGAGGCTCTAGCTGGCAAATTCGTGAAATGGATTGAGGAGGCCGCTGGTCATGAAAAGAGCATTTGACGTTTTGATGGCAACGGCGGGCATTCTGTTTCTTTCCCCAGTGCTCATTCTGCTCGCTGTCCTGATCCGCATTAATTTGGGCGCTCCAGTGTTTTTCCAGCAGACCCGCCCCGGCCTGCAGGGCAGACCCTTCAACCTCTACAAATTCCGCACCATGACCGATGAACGGGATAGTTCAGGGAATCTTCTTCCTGACGGCCAGCGGTTAACGAAGCTGGGACGATTCCTGCGCAGCGCCAGTCTCGATGAACTTCCCCAGTTATTCAACGTCTTGAAAGGGGAGATGAGCATCGTTGGTCCCCGCCCCTTGTACATGAAGTATCTGTCCTACTACACCGAACATGAGAAAAAACGCCACACGGTCCGGCCGGGGATTACCGGCTGGGCGCAGATTCATGGCCGCAATCACCTCCCTTGGGATGAGCGCCTGGCCCTGGATGTCTGGTATGCGGAAAACCATACTCTGCGGCTTGACCTTGACATCCTTGCGAAAACCTTCTGGCAAGTACTCCGCAAGGATGGCGTTGCCTCCAATACAGATGAAGTTGAACCGGATATGGATCAGGAGCGGCGGAACAGGCAAGCAGATCTGAACCTCAATTGTTCGCGATAAAACAAACGAGAGGTCTTATGGAAACCTATAAAGAATTGGCGGAACTGGCACAACAACACGGCTCTCCTTATTACATCTTTGACCGGGAAGCTTTCATCCGCAACTTCAAGGAGATTAGGACAGCCTTCACCCAACGCTATCCCTTCGTCACCATTGGCTATTCCTATAAAACAAACTACATTCCCTACCTTTGTCAGCTCGTCCGGAACCTGGGTGGCTACGCCGAAGTAGTGTCGCGACTGGAACTGGACCTGGCACTCAAAATCGGCTGCCCGCCAGCGGAGATTATCTACAACGGACCGATTAAAAGCGCCGATGACATTGCCTTCGCCCTGAGTTCCGGAGTCACCGTCAACATCGACACAATTCGCGAACTCGAATTTGTCATGCACCTTGCCGGACAACAGCCGGAAAAGACCTTCCGCATCGGTCTGCGCATCAACATCTCGCTGGTCGACAGCCAGGGGAAATCGCATCTGCAGAACGACCTCCCCTCCGGTCGCTTCGGCTTTTCCGATAACGCCTTAAAGGCGGCGGTCCGGCTGCTTCGGGATTCCCCGAATGTTCAAGTCTCTTCCCTGCACGGCCATACTTCGTCATCGAACCGGAGTTTGTGGGGCTATCGAACGATTGCTACCAAACTGGCGGAGGTCGGCGAGCGCTACTTCCGGGAATCGATTGAATCCCTCAATGTCGGCGGCGGATTTTACGGGCGACCGGCACCGAGTATGGGGCTGACTGATACTCCGACCTTTGACGACTATGCCGAGACAATCTGCGACGTCCTGGCCCAGTACCCCTGGATCAAGGAGCAACAACCGCACCTGGTGATCGAACCGGGAATGGCCGTTGCTGCAGACACCTTGAGTTTCATCACCCAGGTCTTCGAAGTAAAAAGAATCGACAACCAGCGATTGGCGGTGGTGGACGGCAGCATTTTCAACGTCAAACCGACCCTGCATCAGCGCAATCATCCTTATTCCATCATCAAAAAAGAGAGCGGTGCCGGCCCCAAGGTGGTCTACAACATCGTCGGCGCCACCTGTATGGAAAAAGATCGCCTGCTGCAGGAGATCGAAAGTGTCGAAATCGAACGGGAAGATTTCATCCGCATCGAGAATGTCGGCGCCTACACCGTGGTGATGACGCCGCCCTTTATCAACCTGGCGCCGCCGATCGTAGTACGCGGGCCCAAGGGGTATATGGCGATTCGTCGCCGGCAGGATTTCAACGATATTTTCGGCAGCTATCTCTTTTAAGGATTGAGGAGGCTCCATGATCAACGTCCTTCTGACCTGCGCCGGTCGCAGAAATTATCTGGTCGAGTACTTCCGCCAGGCGCTGGCCGGGCGCGGCCAGGTCTTTGCCAGCGATGCCGCCCTCTCCGCGCCGGCCCTCCAGGAAGCAGACCGGGCCTTTCTCGTGCCGGCAGTCACTGATCCGGAGTACTTCAACGTCCTGCTGGCGCTGTGTCGCGAACACCAGGTACGCCTCCTCTTTTCGCTCAATGATCTGGAACTGCCGCACCTTTCCCGGCAGCGCTACCAATTTCTCGCCGTTGGCACCATCCCCGTCGTTTCCTCCCCGACCGTCATCGACCTCTGCTTTGACAAATGGGCCACCTGGAATTTTCTCCGGGAAATCGATGTGCCGACACCGCTCACCTTTATCTCGCTGACCGAGGCACAGGCAGCTCTGGCCTGTTGTGAGATGGACTTTCCGCTGGTCATCAAGCCGCGCTGGGGGACGGCTTCTTTCGGCATCGACTATCCGGAATCGACAGAAGAGATGGCGCTGAGCTGGGAATTGGGGCGAATGCGTTTACAGCGCTCCTATCTGCTGGCGGCAAGTACCGACCAGGAGAGCTGCCTGATTGCGCAGGAGAAAGTGACCGGGACGGAGTATGGCCTCGATATCGTCAATGATCTGGAGGGCCGGTATGTCACCACTTTCGTCAAACGCAAACTGGCAATGCGCGCCGGCGAGACCGATAAGGCGATCACCGTCCGCCACCCGGCACTGGAGGCCATTGGTCGGCGCATCGGCGAGGCGCTCAAACACATCGGTAATCTCGACTGCGATGTCTTTGTCGATGGCGAGCGTTTTTGGGTGCTGGAATTGAATCCCCGCTTTGGCGGCGGCTACCCCTTTACACACCGCGCCGGCGCCAACCTGCCGGCCGCTCTGATCGCCTGGGCCCAGGGGGAGACGGTCGACCCCGGCTGGCTGGTCATGCAGCCGGATGTCGCCACCGCCAAGTGCGACCGCCTGGTGGAAATTGTTAATTTATAAAGTTACGCGACGAGAGGTCCCATGAAAGTTGTCGTCCTTGTCAATGCCGTCCCCGATACCGCCGCCACCCCGGAAATTGCTCCGGACGGACGGAGTGTATTGACCGAACAGCTCGAATTCGTCCTCGACCCCTACGACGAATATGCCGTGGAAGAAGCGGTCCGGCTGAAGGAAAGCCTGGGAGCGGAGGTCATTGCTGTCAGCATCGGCGGGGATGTGGCCCGCAAGGCACTCCGCTGCGCCTTCGCTATGGGGGTCGAGTCCGGCGTTCTGGTGCGCCTGCCGGGGGGCATGGAACTGACCGGCCGCGGACGCTCTTTTTGCCTGCTGCCGACCCTGCGCGAACTTTCTCCCGATCTGATTCTGGCCGGCAAACAAACGGTTGACAGCGACGATGCGCAAGTGCCCGAGCGAGTGGCGGAACTGCTCGACTTTGTCCATGCCTCCGCGGTTTCGCAGCTCACCATCGGCGAGGGGGCGCGACTCCTGGTCAACCGCGAAATCGAAGGGGGCCATCTGGTTATTGACCTGCCCCTGCCGGCGGTCGTCACCACGGAAAAAGGGATCAATATTCCGCGCTATCCCGCGCTGCCGCAGGTGCTCAAAGCGAAAAGCAAACCCCTGCACGAGGTTGCCCCGCCACTGGATGTCGATCTGACAGCGGGCTGGCAGGTGGAGAGCGTCACCCTGCAACACACGGCAAGAAAACAACAGATTTTTTCCGGGGACATCATTACCGGAGTACAACAACTCGCCGAACTGCTGCGGCAGGACGCATAAATCGGCAAGGAGGAAGAACATGCGCTGGCTGGTTTTACTCGAACCTCGCGGAGAATTGACGACCGGCAGTCTGGTCGCGCTAGCGACGACAGCGCGCAGTGCCCGTCTGGCAGGGGCGGAGCTGCATGCCCTCTGGACAGGCGGTCAAGCCGAAGACGTTATGAGCCGGTTGCGCGGTCTCGGTATCGCTACCCTGCATGCCGCACCGGCAGATCACATCCCTCCGCTCAGCCACGAAGCGTGGCTGCCGCTGCTGACCGAGCTGGTCAAAAACCTTGAAATCGAGCTGATCGTCGGACCGGCTTCAGCTCTGGGGAAGAGTTGGCTGGCGGCCCTGGCGGCCCGTCTGGATGCTGAGTTGGCTCAAGACTGTATTGCTCTGGGTACGACGGCTAATGGCACACCGCTGGTTCGTAAGCCCCTTTATGCCGGCAAGCTGTTGGCCGACCTGCGTCTCGAACGGCAGCCGGCGCTGGTGACCCTGCGACCGGCCAGCTTCCAGATCGAGCGGAGCGGGGATGCGCTCCCCGCCATCGCTTATCACACCATGAAAAACCCGAACAATTTACGCAGCAGCATCAAGGAAGTGGTGAAAGTTTCCGCCGGCATGGCCGAACTCGCCGACGCCAGAATCGTGGTTTCCGGCGGGCGGGGGATGGGCGGTGCCGATCACTGGGCCGTTCTCCAGGAACTTTGCCAGGAGCTCGGCGCCGCCCTCGGCGCAAGTCGCGCCGCTGTCGATGCCGGTTGGATTCATCATGCCCACCAGATTGGCCAGACCGGCAAAGCGGTGAGCCCGGACCTCTATATCGCCTGCGGCATCTCGGGTGCTGTCCAGCATCTGGCCGGGATGCGCTCGGCGCACAAGGTCGTGGCGATCAACAAGGATCCCACCGCAGAAATTTTTCAGCATTGCGATTACGGAATTGTCGGAGATCTCTTTGAAGTCGTCCCCATGTTGATCCAGGAACTCAAAGCACAGCGGACGCAAGCGGCCTGAGAGTGTTGTCATGGAAATCACCCGAACTTTGGGCACCTACAGCCAGATGTACTGGCTCCTTTACCTGCTGGCGGGCAGCGCCGTAGTGGTCTGCGCTATTGGGGTAGAGCGGCAGGTGCGGCGCTGGCGCCTAGGGCAGGGCAAACTACAGGATCGGCTTGATCACCCTCTCAACCGCATCCTGGCGGTCGTGGTCGATCTCCTGACGCAGCGCCGTTTCCGGAGAGCGCAGCATCCCTGGCATTTTCACGCCTTTATCGTCTGGGGCTTCGCGCTCTTCTTTCTCGCCACCCTCTGCGTCATGCTGCAGGAACATTTTGGACTGCCGACCTTCAGCGGTGTCTGGTATCTCGGACTGAAGCTTGCTCTCGATCTCTTCGCCCTTTTGGTGCTGACGGGAGTCAGCTTCGCTGTCTGGCGCCGCTGGCGGACGCAACCGGTGGAACTGAGCCGGCCGGCCGGCAGCGCCCTGCCGCTGGTGCTGATCGCCCTGTTGCCGCTGACCGGCCTACTGCTGGAAGGAGTCCGTCTTTCCCGCGATGACGACCTTTGGGCCTTATGGTCGCCGGTCGGCTACGGGGTGGCTTCATTCTTTTCCGGCCTCGATCCCCAGAGCTATTCAACCCTGCACCAGGGGTTGTGGTGGGGACATCTGAGCGTTGCCCTCGTCTTTATTGCTGTCATCCCCTTTACCCGTCTTTTTCATCTTGCCAGCGGCACCGCCGCCCTCTTCTTTGTTGACCGCCAAGGGGCAGCAGCTCTCAACCCCCTTGATTTCAGCGATGAAGATGCGACCTCCTACGGCGTCGGCACGATCAAAGACTTCCACTGGAAACGGCTCCTTGATGCCGATGCCTGTACCGGTTGCGGCCGCTGCGAGGCGCAATGCCCGGCCTGGCTGACAAAGAAGCCGCTGTCGCCCAAAGAGCTCGGAGAAGCGCTCAGCACACAACTATCCAATAAATCACCGGAGCTTATTGCCGGCACTGTGGTTGGAGACGAAGCGCTCTGGGCCTGCACCACCTGTCGGGCTTGCGAAGTTCATTGTCCGATGGCGATTGAACATGTGCCGCGGCTGGTCGATTTGCGGCGCTACCTTGTCCTCACCGAGTCGCGCTTTCCGGCAGAATTGCAGACCGCCTTCCGAGGTGTGGAGACCAGCGGCAATCCCTGGAGCCTGCCCCGACAGGGCCGCAGCGATTGGGCGCAGGGACTCGATATCCCCTTGCTGGCCGACGCACCCGACTCCGAAGTGCTCTTTTGGCCCGGTTGCGCCGCGGCTTACGATCACCGGGCGCGGCGCACGGCTCAAGCGCAGGCCCTTCTTTTCCACCAGGCCGGAATAAAATTTGCCATCCTCGGGGCGCAGGAAAGCTGTTGCGGCGATGCCGCACGGCGGACCGGCAATGAATATCTCTTCCAATCACTGGCTGAAAAGAACATTGCCACCCTCGCCCCCTACCGGGTGAAGACCATCGTCACCGGCTGCCCGCACTGTTTCAATACCTTGCAGAACGAATACCCGGCCCTGGGCGGGCAGTGGCAAGTGATCCATCACACAACCTTCCTGCAACGACTGGTGCAGGAAGGGCGGCTGCCGATCATGACCGCCCCCCCTGCCGCAGTCGTTGTTTATCACGACTCCTGCTACCTGGCCCGCTACCACGGCATGACCGGCGAACCGAGGTTCCTGCTAACTCAAGCCCTCGGACAATCCCCGGTCGAAGTGCCGCGTTGCGGCGAAGAGACCTTCTGCTGCGGTGGCGGCGGCGGTCGCTTCTGGCTGGAAGAACGCGCTGGCGTCGCCATGCGCAGCGAGCGCTTCCGTGAGCTCAAGGCCTGTGGTGCCGAGGTCATTGCGACAGCATGTCCCATCTGCCTGACGATGCTGGCGGATGGTCTCAAAGAGGCGGGAGAAGAAGGACGGATAAGCATTCACGACATCGCGGAAATCCTTGCCGATGCGTGCCTGCCGGGCGGATTCATCTACATGGAACGGAGGACATTATGATCAAGGATTCGATTCGTCACTTCATCGCCACCGAGCTCGCTGTTGGCGGCGCCAACACGGCCATTACCGATAGCGATCAGCTTCTCGAACAGGGCATCATCGATTCCTTTGGCATCATGACGCTGCTGAGCTTTCTCGAAGAAAAGTTTTCTGTCCACATCGAAGGAGACGATCTGACACCGGAGAACTTTTCCAGCATCAGCACCATCTCTGCGTTAATCGATCGCAAGGCCGGATTATCGGCAGGAGCATGACGATGAATTTTGCCCTGAATGAGGAACAGACGGAGATCCGGGATTCGATTATTCGCTTCGCCCGCCAGGAACTATCGGTGAGTGCAGACGAAGCCAACGGATTCCCGCACGCAGCGTGGCGCAAATGCGCTGAAATGCAGCTGATGGCCCTCCCCTTTCCCGAGGAGTACGGCGGCTGCGGCGCCGATTTCCTGACCACGGTCGTGGCGACACAAGCTTTTGGCTACGCTTGCAAGGATGCCGGGCTGGTCCACGCTGTCTGCACCCAGATCCTTTGCGGTATGCAGATCAACTCCTTCGGCAGTGAAGAACTGAAACACCGCTATTTACCATCCCTCGTGCGCGGCGAAAAGATCTTTGCCCAGGCGATCACTGAAGCCGGATCCGGTTCCGACGCCCTTGGCATGCGCACCCGGGCCGAGCTGGCGGAGGGAGGATATCTCCTCAATGGCACAAAGATCTTCATTACCAACGGTCCGGTCGCCGATGTCGTCCTCGTCTTCGCCGTCACCAACCCGGAAGTGAGCCGCATCAGCGGTATCTCCTGCCTGGTCGTCGAAAAGGGGATGAGCGGTTTTACGCAGTGCGCGCCGATGGCGAAGATGGGGCTCGATACCCTGCAGAACGGTGAGCTGGTCTTCGCCGATTGCCCGGTGCCGGCTGAAAACCTGGTCGGAAGCGCCGGACAGGGGGCCATCCTCTTCAACGAATCGATGGAGTGGGAGCGCTGCCTCCTCCCTGCCGCGCATCTCGGAACTCTGGAGCGGATCTTTGAAACCAGCGTGGCCTATGCGAAGGGGCGCTCTGCCTTTGGCCAGCCGATCAGCAAGTTTCAGGCGGTCTCCAGCAAGATCGTCGAGATGAAGATGGCTCTCGAACTCGGTCGTCTGATGCTTTACAAGGTGGCGACGACCAAGGATCAGCACAAACGAGCGGCCCTGGAAGCCTCTATCGTCAAGCTTTATATCAGCGAAGCGCTGAAAAAGACCTGCCTCGACGCGGTACAGATTCACGGCGGCTACGGCTATATGAAGGAATATGAAGTCGAGCGTGACCTGCGGGACAGTATTGCCGCCACGATCTACTCAGGAACCAGCGAGATGCAGCAGAACATCATCTCCCGCTTTATTGGACTTTGACGTTATGAACCGACTCTCTGCTCACCATGAAATCGATCACTGGGCCTTGCTGACTCCGGAGAAGACCGCCGTACACGACGGCAGGCTGGCGCTGACCTATGCCGAACTCGCTGCGGCAAGCAACCGTCTTGGTCAGGCATTGTGCGGCCTGGGGGTGAAGTCGCAGGACCGGGTTGTTTTCTGCCTGTCGCGTTCGGTGCATTGCCTCACCGCTTTGCTCGGCATCCTCCGGGCCGGCGCCGTTTATGTGCCGATCGACCCCAAATCTCCGCCTGATAGAGCCAGAAGTATCCTGCACGATTGTGAACCGCGGGCGTTTATCTGTGATGCAACGACCCGATCCCTGGCCAGAAGCGTTGCCGGAGCGGAGCTGCCGATCATCTGTCTCGGGACAACGCCGGCCGACGCAGGGGAGAACGAGCGCGATCAGAGCTGGATTGACGGTTATCCGGCAGTGCGACCGCTGACGGAAGTGGCCGATGACGACCTCGCATATATCCTCTACACCTCGGGCTCGACCGGCCAACCGAAAGGCGTGATGATTCTGCACCAGAACATCCGCAGTTACATCGACTGGGCGGTGCGCCGCTTTGCTATCGATGCATCCGACCGCATCCTCTGTACAGCGCCGTTTCATTTTGACATGTCGACCTTTGACATCTTCACCACCTTGCGCCGCGGGGCCGCCCTCTTTATCGCCACAGAAGCGCTGGCCCTCTTTCCGGAAAAACTGGTCGTCTTCATGGAACAACACCAGGTCACCCTGTGGAAAGGCATCTCCTCCCTGCTCATGTACCTCGCCCGCGCCGGCGTCCTGCGGCCGGGCCGACTCCCGGCACTGCGGCGGGTCCTTTACGGCGGCGAATCTTTGGCGACCCGCTGGCTGATCCACTGGATGGAGGTCTTCCCCGAGAAAGTTTTCTATAACGTCTACGGACCGACAGAAGCCACCGGCATTTCCCTGTTCCATCAGATCGAAGCGCTGCCTGGCAGCCCGCAGGAATTGATCCCCATCGGTTACCCCTGCGCTGACACCTACGTTTATCTCCTCACTAGCGATCTTGATCCCGTTCCCGACGGGGCAATCGGCGAACTCTTCATCGGCGGCGCCGGTCTGGCCCGCGGTTACCTGAATGCCCCGGAAAAGACCGCACGAGCTTTTCTTCCCGATCCCTTCCGTCCTGGTGCCCGCGTTTATCGTACCGGGGATCTGGCACGCAAAAGAGCAGACGGAGCGTACGAGTTTGTCGGCCGCGCTGACCATCAGGTGAAAATAATGGGGTACCGGATCGAGTTGGGTGAGATTGAGCATGCGCTCTCCGCCCTGCCGGGAGTGAACGATGTGGCCGTCGCCGCCATGGCGGCCGGCGACCAGGACCTCCGCGAACTGGTCGCCTTTATCGAAGGGGAGCTGACCGCCGACACCACCGCGGCCTTTGAACAGCTCAAACAGCAACTTCCTGTTTACATGATCCCTCGCCGTCTGTGCACCGTCGCCAGGCTGCCGCGCTGTCCCCGGGGGAAGGTCGACCGTCACGCTCTGCAGGCGCTGGAATTCAAATAAGGAAGATGTTTATGGATCTGGGCAAAGCAGAAGTTGAGCGCTATCTGACGATCATCCGGGCGATCGGTGCCGAACACCCGCTGACGGATCTGCATATGCATCCCTTTGAGGTGGTCTTCGGGGCGGGCCGCTACGCCGAAAATCAGCAGACGACAGGCATCTGGAGTACCGCCGACCTTTGCTATCTCCCCCCCGGGATCAGCGACATGGGGCTGGCGCCGCAGACCGATGTTGCGCACGATCGGCCGGCAGCACTGCAGGAGCGGTTGGCGATGCTGGGACTGCGGCGCCTCTACGTTCATACCGGACCGCGCTGTTTCGGGGATCAACTGCTGCTCGGCGGAATTTCGCGCGGGCTGCTCTTGCCCGTCACCCGCCCCGGCACCGATGCCGATAAAGACATGACTTTGCTGACGAGAATATTCGCTGACGACTCGCGGTTTCTGCTCGGCTATTCCATCCCGGTGGAAACCGCCGAGGCAGAGATCGAAGCGACACTGTTCCGGGCTATCAGGCTTTGGAAGATCCGCGCGGTCAAAGTGCACCCCTGCCTGTCAGCTATCAATCTTTGTACCGCGGCCGGGGTTTCACGCATCGAAGCCATCCTGGCGGCTGCCGGCAAGGCGGGACTACCCGTCATCATTCATGGCGGCACCTACCCGAATATTGTCGATCCGTGCGCCCCGTGCTTTGGGCTGCTGGAGAATATGAACCGTATCGATTTCAATCTGACCCCGTATCCGGTGATCATCGCCCATGCCGGAGCCTTCGGCCTGGACCGTCAGCAGGTTGAATCCCTCATCCTGCCGCGCCTGGAAAATCTTTTACGTCGCTACGACCACCTCTCTGTCGATGTGTCGGCCTTATCAGCAGAAATCATGGTCCTGTTACTATCGCGAATTGCGCCAGAACGCATCGTCTTTGGCTCCGACGCTCTTTATGAATTACCGTGGAAAGCCCTCCTCAGACTCTTCATCGCCCTGGAAAAGGCGGCCGTTGGACCGGCAGAAGAGTTGCTGGTGTGTATTGCCGCGACCAATTCTCACTACATACTCAGAAAGGAGACAGAAGATGTTGACGTTGCTGCGAATCAAATTTTTCCAGTTCATTGAACACTATCGACAGGAAGGATTCTTGTCCGCTTGCTGGTTCAGTCTCTACAAATGCGAGGAGGCAGTGCCGGTTGTCAAAAACCTCGAAACGTTACGGCCGGCAAAAGCACCGGCCGGCGCCCTGCCGGTCCTTCTCGATCTGGGTCCGGATAATTTTCACTCCCATGAGCTGCAATACCCTCTGCGCAGTCGTCGGGAGCGGGTTGAACGTTGTTTTCGCCTTGGCTACCGCTCTTTCGCCATGGTGCGTGACGGGGTGGTCATCGGCGACCTTTGGTATGTCACGCGCGCCACAGCCCGTACTCCTCGTCTTCACCCGCATCTGCAATGGTTCGGAATCGATCTGGGAGAGCATGAGATTTATATGTTCGATATGCACGTTTACCAGAAAGAGCGGGGAAATTCTCTGACGACCTGGTTTCTCACCAGCGTCCTTTTCACTCTGCGTGACAAAGGTTTTGACAAGGCTTATGGCTATTTTGCCGCTCAAAATGTGCCGGCACTCTGGGTACACCGACTGATCGGCTACGAGGAGAAATCTCATTTTGTCGTGCAAAGATTTCTCCTTTATGAAACTGCCCATGCCAAAGAGTAAGCGAAGTCGCAAAAGATCTATGGACCCTTTAGCGAAAAAAGAAGATTCGCGATGAAGGAAAGAGGACGCATGACATCATGCATCATCGTGCTGAGCTGGAAGGTTTTGTGGACCATCGGTCTGGCTGTTCTTTTCGGCCTGGCTCTGCACGGGTGGGGCGGTGACCATCTTTTTCCGGGGAGATATACCGGTTATCTGATGCCCTGGCTTCTTGTCATTCTCCTCCCTGCAGCACTCTGGGCGCTGCTGATGCGCCAGTGGCCTTTAGCCACTCTTCTCGGCGTCTCCCTGGGTATTATTCTTTATGCCTACGCACCGCTGCTGCTGCCACGGCACAATGTTGTGCATGCCTCATCCGATGCGTTGAAGGTGATGAGCTTTAACGTTTGGTCGAAAAACTCAAGCCCGGAGCGCATCGCCGGAGCGGTTGCAGAACACGAGCCGGACATTCTCCTCCTCCAGGAGATCATGCCATCACAATTTGAAGGTCTTGCCCGGTCATTGGATGAAATTTCCGGCTTAACCGGCGAGATCTGGAACAAAATTTATCATCCGGAGCTACTGCAAGCGGTGGTCAGTCGTTATCCGCTACAGAGTCAGTGGTCCAGAAGGAACAAGGGCAAGGTTCAGGCTGTGCGTGCGCAAGCGCCCTTTGGCACCGTGATGATCTTCAATGTTCATCCGAGCTGGGGCAACTGGGCACGCCGGGATCGACAACTCTCGGATCTATTGCGGGAGGATATTCTCCCCTGTGAATTCCCTGTCATCCTTGGCGGTGATTTCAACTCACCGGAGCAGTCTGAGATCTTCAAACTCCTTTCCCGTCATCTGCACAATGCCCACAACGCGGCCGGGCAGGGCTTCGGCTTTACCTTCCCGAAGGCCCTCCATATGAAAAGCCGGCTGATTCCCTTTTTCCCACTCGTTCGTATTGATCATATTTTTTTCAGTGATCACTTTACTGCTCTGGATACGGCCACGGCACAGGAGGCTTACGGTTCAGATCATCTGCCGGTCATTACCCGCCTGGCATTTCATCCGGATCGTTTCAAAAAAATTGGAGGCACAGATGAGTAAACTTATTCCCGCCATTATACTCTCGGCGCAAACCATGGCGCTCGGGGTCGTCAGAGCCCTCGGCCAGCAGGGCGTGCCGCTGGTGGTTGTGCATTACAATTCGGGCGACATCGCGCAGCGCTCGCGCTATGCAACCCAGTCGTTGTTGGCTCCGGATCCGCAGCAGGATGAAGAGGGCTTTGTCGCAAAGATCATGGAACTCGCCCTCAAATGGGGAGGAGCGGTCATCATGCCGGTCTCGGATGAAACCCTCCTCGTCACCGCTCGCCACAAAGAGGAGTTGAGCCGCCATTTCCGGGTCGCCTGTCCCGATTATGCGACCGCCTGTCAGATCGTTGACAAGCGAATGACCTACCCCCTTGCCGCAACGCAGGGGGTCAGGATACCTCACACCCTGATCCCGCGATCGCTATCCGAGCTGCAAGGTTTCTGTAATCAAGATCTTTTCCCTTGTCTCCTTAAACCGGCGCAGAGTCATCTCTTTCACGCCAGCTTCGGCACCAAGATGTTTTTTGTGGAGACTCCGGCGCAGCTGCTCGATGGCTATAATCGCGCCGCCAAAGCCGGTCTGGAGGTCATGATCCAGGAATACATTCCCGGCGGTGACAAAGAAGGGGCCAATTACAACTGTTATGCCGTCGGGGGTAAAACTTTAGTTGAATTTACGGCCGACCATGTTCGTAACGCTCCCCCCTGCTTCGGTTCTCCCCGGGTCGTGCTCAGTCGTCAGATCGACGAACTCATCGCCCCCGGCCGGCGCCTGATCGAGGCCCTTAATTATACCGGTTATGCCTGCATAGAGTTCAAACGCGATCCTCGAGACAATGAATACAAGCTCATGGAGATCAATGGCCGGCACAATCTCTCAACCTCGCTGGCGGTAAACTGCGGCATCAACTTCCCCTGGCTGGAGTACCGGCATCAAGCCTATGGGGAGATGCCGCAACCTCAAATCTTTAAAAGCGGGGTCTATTGGATCGACCTGGCCCGTGATATCGCTTATAGCCTGAAACATCATCGTGACGAACCGTATGCGTTGCGTGATTACCTCAAACCCTATCTGGAAGAGCATGTCTGGGCCATTTGTAGCGTTCGCGACGCGTTGCCCATGGTGCAGCGCTTCGGCCATCTGGCTGGTGAACTGTTGAAAGGAAAGGTGCGGCCGGGGATCCCGAACAAAGGCTTGGTAGATCCCCTGCTGACACTTCCGCGCTACACCAATGAGGGGTGATGAAACATCATCGCTTTGGACTCACAGGCTGACGCCTGTTCAGAAATGGCTTGCCAGCGAAGCTTTCCCATCTGCGAAGAGGTGTCCCATGAATCAAGCTCAACCCCTTGAACAAAGACTGCCAAACGGAAGCATACCGCCTTTCCCGTCCTGGCCCAGGTTCGATGAGGAAGAAATTGCCGCGGTCACCGCCGTGCTCCGCTCCGGACGGGTGAACCGCTGGACAGGGCAGGAAAATGAGCTTTTTGAGCAGGAATTCGCTAACTTTACCGGCTGCCGTCATGCCATTTCTCTGGCGAACGGCACCGTTGCTCTGGAACTTGCCTTGCTCGCCCTGGGCATCGGAGCGGGCGACGAAGTGATCGTCAGCAGTCGCACCTTTATCGCTTCCGCCAGCGCTGTCGTCATGCGTGGTGCCACGCCGGTGATCGCCGATATCGAGCCGGACAGTCAGAACCTGAGTGCCGCGACAGTGCGCCCGCTATTGACACCCCGGACACGGGCGATCATAGCCGTCCACCTTGCCGGCTGGCCCTGCGACATGGATCCGCTGCTGGAGTTGGCTCATGCCCACGGCATCAAGGTGATCGAGGATTGTGCCCAGGCCCAGGGGGCCACTTACAAAGGACGGCCGGCCGGTTCATTGGGCGATGTCGCGGCCTTTTCGTTCTGTCAGGACAAGATCATGACCACGGGCGGCGAGGGGGGGATGCTGACGACCAACGACCCGGATGTTTGGCAAAAAGCCTGGGCTTACAAAGATCACGGCAAAGATTTCGACACCGTCTTTGCCGGGGAGCCGGGGACGGGCTTTCGCTGGCTGCATCATTCTTTCGGCACCAACTGGCGCATGACCGAGATGCAGGCAGCGATCGGTCGGATCATGCTGCGTAAACTACCTTCCTGGCTGACGGTCAGACGGCGGCATGCTGCTATTTTGACTGAGGCTTTCCGCACCATTCGCGGCTTGCGGGTCACCGTCCCCCCGCCCGAAATCGCCCATGCCTATTACAAATATTACGCCTTTGTCGAAACCGGGGAACTACCGGGCTTTTTGAGCAGAGATGCGATCCTGGCGGCAATCACTGCCGCCGGTATCCCCTGCTTCAGTGGCAGTTGCAGCGAAATCTACCTGGAAAAAGCCTTCGTGGCGGCTGGACTGAGCCCGCACGAACGACTTCCGGTGGCACGCCGTCTCGGAGAAACAAGCCTGATGTTCCTGGTCCATCCAACCCTCACGGAAGACCACATCATCCAGACCGGCAAGGTGGTCCAGGCGGTCATGACTCCCGTGTGAATGGCTGAAATTCCCGGTGCCAGTGAAGAGTAAATTCGCAAAAACAGCTATTTCTACATTTTCTTGCTTGATGTTTGATGAACCTTTGTTAAGTTTTAAGCAACTTTCCGGTTAAAAAACAGTTGATAAGGAGAAGGTCATGCAAATGAATATCATCATCTGCTGCCAGGTGTACCTTTTTGCAGAAGGGGTGAAACGCCTTCTGGATGAAAACGATGAGCTTCGCGTCTGGGGGATTGCCTGCAATGATCAGGACATTAAAAAACTGATGGAGCTCGACCCCGACGTTATCATCTCCGACATGGCAAACTGCCGGAAGGTTCTTGAATTCCTCTCGGGTGGAGATAGCAGAAAAGTGCTGCTCGTCAATGATCGAATGGATCTCAACAGCGACACGGTCAAGTCGATGATTGCCGAGGGATTAGGAGGGATTCTGCCCAAGGATGCCGACAGCAAACAACTCATGAAGGCCGTGAGAAAACTTCACGAAGGAGAGCTCTGGATCGACCATCAGACCCTGCGCGAGGTTTTACGCCGCCACACCGACAAACAGCACGATATCCATCTGACCAAGAAGGAAATCGATATTCTCAATTACATCTGTTCCGGCTTCACTAACAAGGAGATCGCCAAAAGACTCTTTATCAGCGAACAGACGGTCAAGTCGCATTGTAATCACCTCTTCAAAAAGTTCGGCGTTTCCAGCCGACTCAAGCTGGCGCTTTGCGCCCCCACCTATTTCCCGGAAGGTTTCGCACAAATGCAGTAGTTTCCTGCGGCAAAACCATGGTGTTGGTCCCCTTCCCCTTCCTTCCCCCTTTCTGCACAACTCCGTAATCAGCGCTTTGCCGAAACAATAAAACTTTAGTTTAATTTTTTTCTATACCAATTTTTCCCATTCTCAACCCAACAGGTAATTGCCGAAAGGCATAAGCGTTTTATTCTGTAAACAACTTACAGACCGTTAAGGTGCATTTATTTCATTTTGCGACAGGTGCCAGCATGATAAACAGATTGACGGTCAATGGACGAATATCACTCATTCTCATTGGGCAAATCATCATTGTATCGTCCGCATTTTTTCTGGCGATCTCTCTCCGCTTTGACGGTGTCCTGCCGAGCGAACTCAGTCCGTTCCTGTTATCACTGATCCTCCCCCTGATCGCCATAAAACTGGCCACCTTCTCCCTGCTTCACCTCTCCAGTGGCTGGTGGCGCTACGTCTCGCTACCCGACCTGATCGCGCTGGTCAAAGCCAACATAGCCGGTTCGGCACTCTTTGCGCTCTATATCAGCTTTGGCCCGCTCCCGGTGACGATCCCCTGGTCAATTCTGATCCTTGATGGTCTCCTCTGCTTTATGTTGATGAGCGGCTTGCGTATCTCGGTGCGTCTTGGCCGGGAATTCGCCAGTAGCTACAACAAAAACTGCAATGAAACGATGAAACGCATTATCGTTGTCGGCTCCGGTGCTGTCGCTCAGACGATCATCCGCGAGATCCGCCAAAGTCCAAAGCTGAACTGGGACGTGGTGGGACTCGTCGATCAGGATGCCAGCCGCCTGCGCCACTGGTTTCATGGCGTTCAGGTCCTGTCTGACATCGAGGGATTGGGTGAACTGCTGCGCCGCGCTTCGGTTGATCAGGTTATTCTTGCGAACCCGGTACTGGAACTTAAACAACTGCGTCAGATTGTCGCAATCTGCAAAAAATTTGGCGTAACCTCTAAAATCCTCCCGAATGTCTGCGAAATTCTCAATGAAGATGTTTCCATCCAGCATGTCCGCGACGTCAAACTGGAGGACCTGCTGGGGCGTCCTTCTGTCCATCTCGACGTGAGCAATATCAAGCAATATCTCGGTGGGAAACGAGTTCTGATCACGGGTGCTGCTGGCAGCATCGGTCAGGAAATCTGTCGTCAGGTTGCACGATTCGGAGCGTCTTCTGTCCTCCTTTTTGACCAGGCCGAAACCCCGCTCTTCGACGTTGAGCGGGAACTGAAAGCCTCATTCCCCGCCGTGGAGTTTATCCCCAGCCTGAGCGATGTCCGCGATGCTGCCAAGGTCGACTTCGTCTTCAAGCGTTTCCGACCTGAAGTCGTTTTTCATGCCGCCGCGTACAAACATGTCCCGATGTCGGAATGCAACCCGGTGGCTGCAGTCAAGAATAACGTGATCGGCAGCCGTAATGTCGTCAACGCGGCAGATCGTTACCAAGCCGATCACTTCGTTATGATCTCAACGGACAAGGCAGTAAATCCGACCAATATCATGGGTGCAAGCAAGCGGGCGGCGGAAATCTATGCCCAGGCCTTGGCCGCCCACAGCCGCACCAGCATCGTCACTGTCCGCTTCGGCAATGTTCTTGGCAGCAACGGCAGTGTCGTGCCGATCTTCCAAAGTCAGATCCTCAAGGGCGGACCGGTCACTGTGACCGATCCGGATGTCACCCGTTTCTTCATGACCATCCCGGAAGCCGTCCAGCTTGTTCTCCAGGCGGGCGGCATGGGGCACGGCGGGGAAATTTTCGTCCTGAACATGGGTGAACCGGTGCGGATTGTACAGCTGGCGGAAGAATTGATCCGCTTATCAGGTCTGACCCCCTACCAGGATATCGATCTCGTCTTTACCGGCCTGCGCCCCGGCGAAAAGCTCCATGAAGAGCTGCTGCTGGACGAAGAGGGCGTGGTGCCGACCCGTCATGAAAAAATTTGTGTTGCACGGGCCTGCCACCACAATCTGGCCGAACTGAACCTGCAGCTTGACCGGCTGAATAATGCCTGCACTGCTATGGACAGCGATCAGGTGACCAAACTTATCCACACGCTGGTCCCGGAGTACCATTCAGTCAAAGATGGCCAACCGATCCCCATTAGTCGTTTAAGTGTTGTCAAATCACCGGTTATCAGCATTTCACAAGTTGCCGTGGAATCAGCTTGAAGGGAGCGCTCATGCACAGGAATTATTTGGTCACCACTTTGATCCTGGTACTCCTCTGTGGAATCGCTTGGGGCCAGGAGATGCTTCCGGAGCCACTCATAGAGACAGCCGATCCGGCTGAATCGATCCTTTTAAACGCTGACGCACCCGTGACGGCCGCCCCTGTCGACAACCAGGCTCCTGACACTACGAACCTTTTCGGCGGCCGAACCGGTTATATTCATCCATTTCTTTCGGTCAGCGGCTTTTACACCAGCAACCTGTTTCGCACAGCCGACAACGAGCAGTCGGATCGCTACGCCGTCATCACCCCGGGGATCTGGCTGGCACTTCCGGCCCGCAATCAAAGGATGCCGGAGATCGGCACTTCGAACACTGCGCCTGGCGGTTTGAGCCTGAGTCGTTTGACCGCGGCAAGAGAACGCCGCGTGCAAGCCTACGCCCTGTATCAGGCCAACATTCTCAAATATGATCAATATCAGGACGAAGACCGTGTCGATCATCGCCTTCAAGGGATGATCAAACTCAGCGCCCGGCGGGGCTTATCTCTGGAAATTGTTGATGTCTTTGAACGGAACAGCGACCCGTATGGAACCGGCGGAAAGGCTGCCGGCACGCTCGACACCTTTGACGCCAATCTTTTCAATGCCATTCTGGTCAGCCGGTTATCGCCAAAGATGCTGCTGCGTGCCGATTACAGCCGCTACTCTCTGAATTATGCCGACGCCAGCAACATATATCGCGACCGTGACGACAACAGCTATTCCGGCTACCTCTTCTTTCAGACAACACCTAAAACCGCCCTCTTTATTCAGGCGGAGTACATAAATATCGATTATGCCGAAGCGGGCAAAGTCGACACCAAACACAACAACTACTATGTCGGGATGCAGATGCAGACCAGCGCCAACACGCGCGGCCGCCTCAAAGTCGGTTACGGCATGCAGGACTACGGCGCAGTTGACTCCGATGATTTTCTCGCCGAAGGACAACTCGATTACTACTTTTCTCCAAAGACTTCCTTCTATGTGCAAGGGACGCGGCGCATCCTGGAAACAGACCAGATCGGCGCGAGGGGCATCCTCTCACATCGGGCGCTCCTCGGTTATCGGCAGCGGATAACGGCAAAATGGTCGGGAGATGCCAGTCTTTTTTTCAACCGCAACGACTACAACGGCACAGTGAACATCGGCAATCGTATCGCCTCGAATTATTATCATGATGAGATGGGCGGTCGTGCCGCTCTCGGCTTTTCACCTCTCAACTGGATAAATCTAAGGCTCGGCTATGAGTACCGGAAGCGCGACTCGAACTTTGACAGTGAAGATTATCGCAACAACACCATCTTTCTCCAGGCGACTGCAGCACTCTGAAACAGTTTCCGGATGTAACGTCTAGAGCTAAACCAAAACCAAGAGGTCCGTCATGAGTTGTCATCGTCCTATCGTCATCTTCGTCTCGCTTCTCTTCCTGATCTTCTGGAGTGCTGTCGCCGGCAGCGCTGAAAGCGATTACCAGATTGGTCCGGGTGATGTCCTGAAAATATCGATCTACGATCACCCTGATCTGATGACGGTCGCCCGGGTCGATAACGAAGGGTATATCCTCCTGCCGCTGGCCGGACGGGTTCCGGTCGGTGGCTTGACCACCTCCAGCGCTTCGCAGACGATTGCGACAAAACTCGGTGACGACTATATCGTCAACCCGCAGGCATCGGTCTTTGTTCAGGAGTTCCACAGCCGGGTGGTCTATGTCACCGGACAGATCAACCGGCCCTCTGCTTTCACCGTCGCGCCTGACACCACAGTCATCCAGGCCATAACCATGGCCGGCGGCTTTACCCCTCTGGCGGCGCAAAAAAAGATCAAGATCATCCGCAAAATCAATGGCGTTGAGAAGATTTTTAAAAAGGTGTCGCTGCACGAAAAGCTGATGCCGGGAGATGTCATGGTTATCCCCGAAAGTTTTTTTTAAGTGAGGGATAACAGGTAAAAGATTGCCGGGCGCGCGTCACAGGTTTAACGAAACTTGAGGTTGCCATGAACATTCAACGTCTTATCGTCATTATCGTGTCACTTGTCTTCCTGACATTGTGGAGTGCTCTCGCCGGCAGTGCTGAGAGCGATGACTACCAGATTGGTCCGGGCGATGTCCTGAAAATTTCGATCTACGATCATCCCGATCTGATGACGGTCGCCCGGGTCGATAACGATGGATATATTCTCCTGCCGCTGGCCGAACGGGTTCGGGTCGGTGGCTTGACCACCTCCAGCGCTTCCCGAACGATTGCGGCGGAGCTCGGTGCCGACTATATCGTCAACCCGCAGGTATCGGTCTTTGTAGAGGAATTCCGCAGCAAGAAAGTCTTCATCATCGGCGAAGTGGTCCGCCCCGGCCTTTACGAACTGAGCGGCCCGACAACACTACTGGAGCTGGTTTCAAAAGCAGGCGGACTGACCCGGGGTGCCGGACACAACGCGACAATCCGTCGCACCGGGGCGAACGGATCGACCGGGGAGAAACACATTGAAGTCAACATCGCCGAACTGCTTCAGTCCGGGTCTGAAACCGTCAATCTTCTGCTGATGGACGGAGACTCGATCACTATCCCCAAGACGGCAGTCATCTATGTCACCGGGCAGGTCAACCGCCCCTCGGCTCTTCCCGTCGAGCCTGACACCACAGTGATCAAGGCCATTACCATGGCCGGCGGCTTTACCCCCCTGGCCTCACAAGGCAAGATCAAAATCATCCGCAAGATCAATGGTGTTGAACAAATCCTTGAAAAAGTTCCACTCCACGAAAAGCTGATGCCGGAAGACGTCATGGTCATCCCTGAAAGCTTCTTTTAAAAACGGGTTACATAAAAGGCGGAATCTTGCGTCTTTATCACGCAGGGTCGCAGTGAGAAAGGGAGTGTTCTGATGTACGACCGTAATCGTAATTTGCAGGACTATTTAAAGGTCTTACACAAGCGCTGGCAGATCGTCGCCGCCGTCGGCGGCGGGATTTTTGCTGTGGTTCTGCTGGTGACCATGCTGTCTACGCCAATTTATGACGGCACCGCCAAGGTCATCATTGAACGGGTCGAAGTCGACAACCTGTCCGGCAACAACAGGGTGCAGCCTCAGGACCCGGAATTTTACAGCACTCAGTTTCAGTTGATCCGCAGCCATACTGTCGCCCGCCGCGTTGTCGATATCCTTGGCCTTGAAACCGGCATCGCCGCCAGGGAAATGCCAGAGAATCCGTCACGGTTCAGTTCCGTGCTGCAAAGCATCCGGGGCTGGTTTCCCCGCTCCTCTCCCACCGTCGAAAAGGACGGTGAACCTGCCGACCCCAACGCCTGGACCGCAAGTGACAAGGTGGCCAGACAGCTCCTGAAAAATATCCGGGTCAGACCGATACAAGGGAGCCGCATTACCGAGGTCACGTATTCTTCACCTAACCCGGAGTTTGCCGCCTTGATCGCCAACACCTTTGTCCAGGCCTATCTCGAAAAATCCCTCGAGATGAAAATGGACGCCACCCACCTGAGTCTCAACTGGTTGACGCCAAAAGCTGATGCCGAACTGAAAAAATTACAGGCCAGCGAAAAAAGACTGCAAACTTACATGGAACAGAACAATCTCGTGACCATGGAAGAACGGTCGACCATCATCCCGGAAGCCCTGACGCAGTTGGGCCGGGAACTGATCAGCGCTGAATCGAGAACCAAGGAACACAAACTTCTGTATGACAAGGTCCGTGCTGTCGCCGGTGACCTCAATGCCGCGGAAAACGTTCTGGCTGTCTCGGAAGGAGGGGCACTGGAAGTTCTGCGTGCCCAGATACTCCAGGCCGAACAGTTGAATATGGAACTTTCCAGTAAATACGGTGCCAGGCATCCGATGATGCTCAAGGCCGTTGCCGACCTGAATATCCTTAAGGAGAAACGCCGGCAGGAGATCAATCGGATCATCCAGAAAATCAGGAACCAGTATGAGCTTGCCCTGGCCAACGAGAACAGTATCCGGAATCAGCTCAATCAGACCAAGAGCATGGCCCTCGGATTGAATGAAAAATATGTGGGCTACAGTGTTCTCAAGCGGGAGATCGACACCAACCGGCAGCT
>DIKR01000071.1:539-2804 GCA_002424625.1 Desulfuromonadaceae bacterium UBA5613 | reverse complement strand
CGCCCTGTGGTCACACTCAATCTGCTACTCGGCCTGCTCCTCGGGTTATTCGGTGGTATCGGAGTCGCTTTCTTCGTCGATCATCAGGACCTCCGCATCAAGGCGGCGGAAGACGTCGCCGACATCCTCAAAATCCCCGCCTTGGGCAGCATCACCTTCAACCGCGTCGCCGGAAATATGAAAGAGATCGTCAGGACGGCTCCCCGTTCGGAATTCACCGAGAACTACAACGCCTTACGCACAACCCTGTTGCTGTCTGCGGCGGACATTCCCCCCCGCCACATTTTGATCAGCAGTTCGATTGCCGGGGAGGGCAAGACCACCACCGCCACCAATTTGGCCCTGACCATGGCCAAGGCCGGCTCCAAGGTACTGCTGATCGACGCCGATCTGCGCAAGCCGACTCTGCATAAAGTTTTCAAACTTCACAATCAAGTCGGTTTAAGCAGTTACCTTGCCGGCAGTAGCGACAAATCGATCCTCAACAAAGGGAGCCATGAAAACCTGGTCATTATTCCGGCCGGACCGATACCGTCAAATCCCTATGAACTCCTTAACTCAAATCGCATGGCAACGCTGCTCGACAATCTTGCAAAGGAGTTTGACGTCATTATCTGCGATTCACCACCGATCCTCTCGGTGGCGGATGCCCGTGTTTTGTGCCGCTTTTTCGATGGCATGATCGTTGTCGCCCGCGCCGGCCTGACGACCTACCCGATGGTGAAGAAGAGTATTCGGATGGTGAAGGAAGTGAAAGGGGAGATACTGGGAATCCTCGTCAATGCCGTCCAGACCCGGGATCTGGAGTATTACGGATACTATTCCAACTACCTTGAAGTGACAGCCAAGCCGGAGGTTGCCGTCTTGAGTGCTGCCCTGCAAACTGCACGCAGTGAAGAAAAATGAGCTGGATTGACGTTTTAACAACAAAAGGAGGATGTGTGATGAGAAACTTCCGCAGTTGTCTGGCAGCGCTATTACTCTCAACCCTGCTGATAATTCTTCTCGTTGGCTGTGGCGGCGGCAATAGCGGTGGCGAGACAACGCCGATGCCACCGCAGACCGGCGATCTGTCCCTTTTCCCCAACAATGAGCTCCTGGTTTCTCCGGCAGAGGTGGATACGGCCCAGGTGATTGTGCTCGATGCGCGCCGGTCTGACGCCGAATATAATGCCGGACACATCCCTGGTGCCATACTCGCCAAACCGAGCATCTTCGAAAAAGACGGGATGCTTCTCCCTCCCGTGGAACTTGCAACGATTCTCGGCAACATGGGGATCAGTCGCACCAGTAAAATTGTTATCTACGATAATACCAGCGCCTCCAGAGGCTCGGCCGGACGCCTTTTCTGGATGCTCGAATATTTGGGCTGCACCGACGTCACGATTCTTAACGGCGGCTGGGACCAATGGAAAGCACAAGATATGGAATGGGAGACAGAACCGGCAACGCTTCCGCCAACCGTGTTCACGGCTGAAGTCAACCCGGAGGTGAAGTACGTGACAAAGGAATATGTTGCTGAACACTTTCTTCCTACTCCGGATGCCGGTTTCATTCTCATCGATGTACGCACAGATGAGGAGTATCAGGGGACGCAACTTAACAGCACCGACCCTCGGCTTGGCCATATTCCTAACGCGATCTCCTTCCCGTATAGCAAATGCTTCAATTCGGACAAAACGATACTCAATTTCAAAGACTTAAAACTTCTCCTTGAAAATCAAGGAATATCCGTGGACAAAGAGATGGTAGCCTACAGCACGATCGGTCATCGCAGTGGCTTCTTCTATTTTCTCTGTCGATTGATGGGCTATTCAAATGTCTCCAACTACAATGGTTCCATTGTTGACTGGGGGAAAGCCGAACCGATTGGCGATTATCCCATGAAAACGGGATTGGAGCCCTGAGCCGAAGTTTTCCTGCTGCCCGGAGGTTTCCCGAAGCATTCAACACCCATGAAGAGCAAACCAAGGCATGGTCCACAATCGGATCATGCCTTGATTAATTTACATCAGCGCCTCCTTCCGCCAAATGACGGCAAGCCACCGCAATTTGACGTTCTGACAACCGAAGGAATGATCAGGAATTTTCAAAATATCCCTCCACACCTTCGTAACATTCTCGAAATCATATAGTTATATAATCCGTAAAATAAATTATTGCATTCGGCATGTTTTATGTAGTATCTGAAGAGAAGTGTAATTAACGTTTTTTTACGAAAGGAAAAACATCATGACCACCATCCGCACCATTCTCGTCCTGCTC
>DIKR01000071.1:0-426 GCA_002424625.1 Desulfuromonadaceae bacterium UBA5613 | reverse complement strand
AAAACCCAGGCACAATGGGATCGCTTCTTCGAGAAAGACGTACACAGCAAAAACCCGGATGCCGTAAAGAATATCTCGCCCGCGGACATGAAAGACATCCAGCAGTACCTCTACGACCATGCAGCCGATTCTGATCAGCCGCAGACTTGCGGTTGATCTTTTAATTTTATTTTAATTCAGGAGACTTAATAATGAAAAAGTTTGTCGCTATCTGCGCCACCGCCCTCTTCCTTGCACCGGCCATGCTCTGTGCTGAAACCGGCACCGCCGAATTGCAGCTCAAACTCGACGAGCTCACCAAAGAACTGGCCGAAATCTCCAGTCGCATTGACGCCACCGAAAAACACACTGCTACCGATCGCATTCTCTTCACCGGCGATCTGCGCGTCAAGGCCGATACCCTGCACTATCAGGATTCAACCTGGA
>DIKR01000047.1:39272-45845 GCA_002424625.1 Desulfuromonadaceae bacterium UBA5613 | reverse complement strand
CGGCATCGTCACCGCCATGGTCGGAGTGCTCACCGCCCTGCGCGGCACCCGGCTCTACCAGCGGCTGGAACAGGAAGGCCGACTGCTGAAGGACTCATCCGGCGACAACACCGCCATCGATATCAATTTCGTGCCGCGCATGCAGCCCGAAGTCCTCATCGCCGACTACCGGAAAATTCTCGACACCATCTATGCCCCCAAGCAGTACTATCGACGGGTGATCCAGCTCTTTCGGGAATACCAGCCGCGGCCGCAGGGGAGATTTCATCTGCAGAAGGGGCACCTGGGGGCGCTGTTCAAGTCGATGCTGTTCCTCGGGGTGATCGGCAGGGAGCGATTCCACTTCTGGAAGCTCTTCTTCTGGTCGCTCATCAGAAAACCGCGTCTGTTCCCGCTGGCCATCACCTATGCCGTGTACGGGTTCCACTTTCGGAAGGTCGCAGAAAAGATCAGCGGCAGCGGGATGTTCGATGGTCACGATGGATGGGATGAGAAGACAGGCTATGTTTGACCTCAGCCAAGCAGGCGACTCACCCGGGCTTGGAGATCAAAGACATCGAACGGCTTGGTAATGTAGTCGTCGGCGCCGGCGGCAAAAGCTTCCCGACGATTCTGTTCGTGCACCTTGGCGGTCATGACGAGGATGTGCGCACCAGCGGTGGCCGGGTCCATTTTCAACCGGCGGGCCACTTCGTAGCCGTCTATCGACCCCGGCAGCATCAGGTCAAGCAGAATCAGGTCCGGGAAGACACTGCGGGCCATGGCGCAACCTTCCTCGCCGTTCTTCGCAATCAGCAGCTGCCGGCCTTCTCCACGCAGGATGACTTCCAACAGCCGTGACACTTCAGGCTGATCATCGACAATCAGGATTTTCTTCACCATTGCTTCCATTTTCGAGTAAATCCGGGTCAGCGAGCGGCAGAAAAAACTGGACTGTCGTCCCGCGGCCCGGCTCGCTCTCCACCCAGATTTTTCCGCCGTGCGCCTCGATAATATTGCGGACGATACTCATGCCAAGACCAAGGCCGCCGGTGGCCGTGTTGGAGGCGTCCGCCCGGTAGAATTTATCGAAGACCCTGACCACCTGCTCCGGCGTCATGCCGATCCCCCGGTCGGCAACCGAGAACAGGTAGCTTCCCCCGGTGACTTCGCCGCTGATGCGGATCGGGGTTGCCGGCGGCGAGTACTTGATGGCATTGCTCAGCAGATTTTCGAAAACCTCGGCAATCTTCCCCTTGTCGACCAGCAGCATGGCCCCCTCGTCGGCAATGGCCAGTGAAAAGCGAGATCGTTCGGGTCCAATCTGGATGAACGGAGCAAGCTGTGTCACGAGTTCGCGGGCCGCGCATAACTCTTTTCGCATCGCCAACCCCTGACCCGATTCGATGCGGGCGATGTCGAGAAGATCGGCCACCATGTCGGAGAGAGTTTTGGCCTGCTGGTGAATGTAGGTGAGAAACTCCTTTTGTTCGACGGCCGAGAGGTTCTCCGGGTTGAGCAGAATCTGCGAGAAGCCGAGAATGGAAGTCAGCGGCGTCCGTAGCTCATGCGCTGCTGTCGAGATGAACTCGGTCTTCATCCGGTCGCTCTCGCGCAGTGCCTGTTCAGCCAGTTTACGTACGGTGACGTCGCGGTCGACACCCCGATAACCGAGCAGGTTGTTTTTCTCGTCGAAAAAGGGCACACCGCTGGTTTCAATCACGACCAGATGACCATCCTTGTGCCGGTTGGTATTTTCAAGAGAAGAGAATGCTTCTCTATTTTTCAATAGTTCCCAGAATAACGCGGCACCCCCTCCCCTTTCAGATTCCGGCATAAGGTCGAAAGGCGTTTTTCCGACGACCTCTGCCGGTTCGTACCCCAGCAGATCCCGAATCCTCGGGCTGACATACGTATAGGCACCATTGCTGTCGACTTCCCATACCCAGTCGCTGATCGTCTCAACCATGTCGCGAAACTGTTTTCTGCTTTGCTCAAGGGCTTCCTCGGCCCGCTTGCGCTCGGTGATATCCAGACACAGCTCGACGGCCCCCTCGACTTCACCTTCGGCATTGCGGGCCGGATAGCTGCGGATGAGCCAGACTTTTCCATCCGGGCTGACGACCTCTGAACTTTGCGGTAAACCCGTGCAAATCGATTTGACGACCGGGCAGTTGTTACAGGGGGAGCTGCGCTGGCGCCAGATTTCCCAACAGCTTCGGCTCTGTAATTGCTCGTGGCTCAGATGAACCGACTCGGCGGCGGCCCGGTTGGCCCAGACGATTCGCATTTCCGTGTCGTGGAAGACGATGAGCTCCTGCGTACTTTCCAGTATGAGAGCCTTCTCCCACTCGGACCGTTTGAGTACCTCCTCCGCCCGCAGCCGCTCCGTGATATCGCGCGCCACAATCACCACGTAGGACGTATCGGCGAACTCTTCCATGCTGAACAGCACTTCGACCGGCAGCTCCGCCCCCTCACGAAGCAGCAATCGGGACAGAATCGTCCGGCATTCGCCCTCTTCGCCCGCCGCTTCCAGCCAATCAAGACTCTCGAAATCAACAATATTTTCAACCGGCATGCCGATCAGCATTTCGCAGGGGTATCTCAGCTGTCGGCAGGCGGATGCATTGGCATCAACGATCCGCAGGGAATCGAGTCGAGCCAGCAAAATGATGTCGTTGGCATGATCGAGCAACGTTCGGAACCGCTGCAACTGCTCCAGATAAACCTGAAACTCGGGAGACACAGTCGGCAGCCCGGCAAGCTCTTCCCGAATCAACTCGCTACCAGACTGGAAAAGATGCCTTTTCATGCGGTACCTGCAAGTCTCGCCATCCGGCCATGCGTCACCGGTGCGCTTGGGTTGAATCTTCCACAAGCAAAATCGGATTATATACTACCACCATTAAGCCGGACAGGCCATGGCCGGAAACTGAACGAAACGCGGTTGACTTCGATTAGGCAGTACAGGCAGGACAAACGAAAGAAAGGGAGCTCGGAGGAGTCCCAGTAGTACCTGGTCAGATCAGGGATTGTTCGCGCGGCCGCAACTCGGGCAGTAGCGCCACCCTGCGGACAGAGTGCCACCGCAGCGGCAGCGAGAGCGAGAAAGGGAGAGGCGACGGTGCAGCTTGAGGCCGACCAGGAGGAAAACCGCCAGCCCATTGAGCGCCAGCAGGATCAGGCCGAAGGGCCCGGGATTCAGGAACGTCGAGGCGGTGCACCGCCCGCAGTGCCAGGACCAGGTATTATAGAAGAAAACGGCAAGAAAACTCCCGCCGGCCAACAGCAGGACCGCCGATCCGGTCAGAAGGGGTCGTTTCATCGTTCCTCCGCACAACGCTGACGACCGCAGTCGGGGCAAAACGAATGCCAGGCGGAAACCTGCCGGCCGCAGCTGCCGCAGGTTTCCTTGAGCAACGTGCGGCAATGCGGGCAGAGCAGCCACTCTGCCTCCGCCGGCCGGTTGCAGGCGGGGCAACTGCCGCCGGTGGGTTGCACATCCTCATGCCGCCGTTCCAGCTCTGTCAGGATGCCCAGGGAGAGAAACGCCAGGCTCAAGAGAAAAAGCAGGAGCAAGACCCTCTCCTCAACCGGCCGCCGCCCGCAACGGGGCAGCGGTGGCGATATCGGAAGCGACCAGCCCGTCCCGCAGGGAGACGGTGCGATGGAACCAGGCCTGGTTCTCCGGATTGTGGGTGACCATGACGATCGTCTGCCCCTCGCGGTGCAGTTCGGCCAGAAGCGCCATGATCTCGCTGCTCGTTGCGGAATCGAGGCTGCCGGTCGGCTCGTCGGCGAGGATCAGCGGCGGCTTGTTGACGAGAGCGCGGGCGATGGCGACCCGTTCCTGTTCGCCGCCGGAGAGCTGATTGGGCAGATGTCCAACACGGGTCCCGAGGCCGACCCGCTCCAGAACTTCCTGCGCCCGGCGCCGCTTCTCACGCGCCGGTAGCGACATGACGGCCATCGGCAGCATGACATTCTCCAAAGCGGTGAGATAAGGAATAAGGTTGAAAGCCTGGAAGACGAAACCGAGGTATTCCCGCCGAAAATCAGCGAGCTGTTCACTACCGAGCGCGTACAGATCAATATTGTTGACGACTACGCGACCGCTCCCCGGTTGACAGAGTCCGCCGAGGATGGAAAGAAAAGTGCTCTTCCCTGATCCCGACGGCCCCATCATCCCGACGAAGGAGCCGCTATGAATCTCCAGATCGATGCCGTCCAGGGCAACGACGGTGTCAGCACCCAGATAGTGTTTGCTCAGGCTGGTAATTTTAATCAAAGACATCCTTGACTCCTTACGAATTTACAGCGCCCGCAGCGCTGTGGTCGGCTCCATGCGACTGGCATGCAGTGCTGGATAAAGGGACGCGAGGGCGCCGACGACGACCGCCAGGAGGAGCGCACCGCCGGCGAGGCGCAGATCCCAGATGATTTCCAGGTGGGCTTCCACCAGAAAGGGAAGAATCATGCGGGTCGCTGCCATGCCGAGGAGATAACCGAACAGACCGGCAAAGCAGCTGACCGTCACCGCCTCGATCTCAATCAGGGCAACGACGTGGCCCCGGCGAAAACCGAGGGCGCGAAAGATCCCGATCTCGCGCGTCCGCTCATTCACCGAACCCATCATCGTCACTAAAACCACCAGCGCGCCGATAAAGAGAACAACCGCGGAGATGCCGAGGGCAAAGGTCTGAAACTGCGCCAAGGCGTGCATGCGGGTCTTGACCACCTGCTGAATGGCATTGACTTCAGCCTGGGGAAGGACGGCAGCGATCTGCTCCACCATCTCTTCAATCGGACAACCGGCACAAAGGGCAGCCACTTCGACGAGAGAGACCAGGCCTTCCTTGGCGAAGAGGCGTTGTGCCAGTGCCAGAGTTCCAATCACCAGCTCATCATCCTGCGAACCGGTCGGCTGCAGGATACCGGTGATAACAAAGTCGCTGCCATCGATAATGACCTGTTCACCTGTGGCTAGACCTAGCCGCTGCGCCGCACTGCTGCCGACGACCAGTTCGTTGTCTTCCGCCAGCGTCCGGCCATCGACATTCCACCAACGCTTCAAGGCAAACTCCACCTCGGGAGAGACCCCCATCAACAGTACCCGCACCCCTTTGATCTCGACGGCACCGAGAACCTTGGGAGCAATTCCAGCAACATTATTGAAGTTTTCTATATCACCGATCCGTTGCAAATCGGCCATCCTGAGCTCGTTCTGCGTCACATTGACGCCGGCAAGGGTGATACCGCCATAGCTCAGTGAAAGGTCATCACGCTTGGGGGTGATAACAATGTTGGCGCCATAACTGTCGAGCTTGTGCTCGGCATCGAGAGTCAAGGACGTGGTCAGAGAAAAAAGGGTGACAACAGTCGCCACGCCGATCAGGAGTCCGGCGAGGAGAAAGGCCATCCGCCCCTTGCGACGGCGGAGATTATTAAAGGCGATGGTGCGCAGATTCATATCGCATCCTAACGGAAATAATGGGCACCAGACTCAAGATCGATCACAGCGATCTCCAGAGTGCTGCCGACCAGGGTCACCTTGAGAGGGGAAGGATTACAACCGCCACTCACTGTGCCGATTTTAGCCACCGGGAAGGCCTGATTGCAGTTCCTGCAGATCATCTGTTCGCCCTTTTGCTCATAGCCCTTCTTCTCCAGGTAGCAGACATCGCAGGCATCAAACGCAGCCCGCAGCGTTCCATCCTTTTCCGTGATCACGAAGAAAGTGATCTTCCCGGTTTGCCCCTTATAGTTGTAAAAATGAGCTTTGCCGTCGTTCAAATCGCCAATGGGGATGGAGACCTTGCCGGCACTGGCAGCTACACTTGTAGCGCCACCGGTGCCGGAGATGCCGAGCCAACCGACCAGCGCGCTCGCCGTAACCAAAAGTGAGAGAACAATCAGTAACAGTGTAAATGACGATTTTTTCATCGGGACTTTTCCTTCTTGTTGTGACGGGTTATTCATTATTAGGCTCCATTATTTCGTTGTCGGATCGCAACAACTACCACAGCCCCCGACCTTTTTAGCGATGGCAACCGCACCCGGCGCCACCTTGCCATTCAGGGCGACGAGGCTCCCCGGGTAACCGGATTTGTTCAGAGCAAGAGCAATTTCTCCGGCATCCGTCTGTTTTTCATCGAAGGCGATCTTGACCGTCTTTGTCGCAACATCAACCTCCACCTTACTGACGCCAGCCAACCGTTCAAGATCCGCCTTAATCACCTGAACACAGGCGCCACAGCTGATTCGCGGCACCAGATACTCGGCGCGTCCAGCCGGACTTTCGGAAGCAACGACGAACATTGCGGCGAGGGCAATAAGCAGGGTTGAAATAATCAAGGAAGAAATGATTCTCTTTTTGTGCATGGAACACTCCTTAGATTGTGGATGGATAAATTCTAAAAACTGGTTTCTTCCAGGAACCTTATACAGAAGCCGTGCCATTCATTTTTATTTTATACAACCCACAAGAATCATTGATTTTATACAACGAAAAATCTCCCCCTTCCTCCTGATCTGAACGAAAACTGCGGAATATCCAACAAGTGATTTGTCGAATATTCCGCAGTTAATCTT
>DIKR01000047.1:34087-39231 GCA_002424625.1 Desulfuromonadaceae bacterium UBA5613 | reverse complement strand
TCCCGCGTCGCCTGCTTCTCTTTCAGGGTTTCGCGTTTATCGTGCGTCTTCTTGCCCTTGCCCAGGCCGATCTCCAGCTTGACCCGGCTCTCTTTAAAGTAGATGCGGGTCGGGACGATCGAAAAACCGCGTTCGTCGACTTTACGGGTCAACTTGAGGATCTCGGCGTGATGGAGCAGGAGCTTGCGCATCCGCGTCGGATCAGCGGGATTTTCCCGTCCGCCCTGCTCATAGGGGCTGATGTTCATGTTATTAACAAAGACCTCGCCGTCCTTGATCCGGCAAAAGGATTCCTTGAGACTGACCTTGCCGAGTCGCAACGACTTGACCTCGGTACCGGTCAGGACCAGACCGGCCTCAAAGACATCGTCGATAAAATAGTCGTGATACGCCTTTTTGTTGCTGGCGATAAGTTTGATACCCATATATCTACAATCCGTACAAAGGGGTTCAGGGAGAGATAAAGATTTGAAATTATAGTCGGAGCGACGGCATTTAGCAAGGAACGACTTGGCGCAACCGTTCAATACCCCCAAGCCAGAGGGCAGCGACCTGATGTTCAGCGCCGCACAACCATTCCGCAAGCTCCACCACCGGGGGAAAGGTCGCGGCGGTCAGCACCTGCAAATGCGCCCCAGAACCGACGGTTAATGCTCCCATCTCTTGTTCCAGCCCCAAAGCCTGTGCCCCACCGCATGTGGCGATAGACAGGAGTTCTCCCGGTGACAACTCCGGATAGACGGAGCGGGCAAAAGCGATCTCCTCCCAGAGGGAAAGGGAAGTATTGCTCGCCAGCGAGTCGGTGCCGAGAGCAAGGGAAACTCCCGCTTTTTTGTAAAGTCCGATAGGGGCAGTGCCGACACCGAGTCGGGCATTGGAGCGGGGACAAAGGACGACCGTCGCACCACTAGCGGCAATAACCGCCGCATCGACAGCATCGACCTGCACGCCATGAATAAGGAGAGTCTGCGGACTTAGAGCGCCATGGGCCGCCAGCCAGCCTACCGGCGACAAGCCGGGCGCGTGCTCCGGAAGCGGCCAACCGGCGGCAGCGTAAAGTTCGGTGGCGATCGGTCCTCGTCCCTCTCGCAGAAAGAGGCTCTCCTCGGGCGACTCGGCACAGTGAATTGCCAAAGGAAGACCGGTGCGGATTGCTTGCTCCAGGTGGCGCGACGAGACCGTATAAGTTGAGTGCGGTGACAGTCCGCCGCTCAAGGGGTAAGCAAGCGAACGGGCCGACGCGAGAGCCGCCGCCAAGGCAGGGATAAAGCGCTCTTCGTCGAGTCCGATCGTTTCGAAGAAGATTCGACCGTAAAGGGGGGAGGCAAGGAGAGGAGCGAGGGCGCCGGGAGTGGCGAGAATGTCGCCGACCGCCCCGGTCCCGGTGGCGAGGAGCTGACGAATTCCGGCGGTGACAGAAGCCGGCACCGGATCGGCCCCGAGGGAGCGGCGCACCCGGATCAGTCGCCGGATCCAGCCGACAAAGCTTTCGGGCTCGATCGTTTCACCACACTCTGCTGTCCACTGGGGAAAATCGGTGAGTTCAAGATGACAATGGGCGTTGACCAAAGGAGGGAGAATGACAGCGTCACCGTAATCGATGACCTCGGCAGTGCGGTTGAATAGCTCAGAATAACAACCAACAGCGGCGATGCGCCCGTCGACGATCAGCAGGGCTCCGTCTTCAATCGCCGGCGCCCCGGCGATCGGCAGGAGGTAGCGGGCGCGAATTAATTGTAACGGGTGACGGGTGACAGGTGACAGGGACAAAGACGGATCGGCGGGGGCAGGTGATGACATGTCACGCGTCACTTGTCACGCGTCACGATCATTGCCAACAAAGTCGCAATCTCCGGTTGCTGCACGATCTCGCACTGTTCCGCCAGAACCGTAGCGAGGATCTCATCGGTCGTCAACGGATTGGCGAGAACGACGCGCAGCACCGTCAACTCCTCATCATAACGAGGGACTCGCAACCGCGTCCGGGAAACAAACGTCTTGCCGGCTTCGCGCTGACTCTTCTGCAGCAATTGGCAGACCTGATCGAGAAGGAGATTAATCTGTCCCGCCTGCTCCGGCATCGACTGCGACAGTTGTTGTTGCACCGATTGCGGGCAGTAGCGGTAGGTCAGGATATTCAATTCCGGTTCGCTGGTCAGCTCAAAATCAGGGTGCTGTTGGATCATCCCGGCAAATGTTTTCGCCCGATCGATCCCAAGATTAATCAGAAGCTCATAACCCTTGCGACCGATAATCGATAATCCGGCATGAACGAGCAGCGACTTCCCCGGCCGTGAGCCTTCAAGGGTATGACTGCCGAGATCTTTCGATCCATGCCGAAGGATATAGTTCGCGTGATGCTCGATCGCCGAGAGCGCGGTCGGATCCTTGAAGACGACCATCCCCGCCCCCATCGGCACATAAAGCTGCTTGTGCGCATCGATCGTCACCGAGTCAGCTCGTTCGATCCCGGCAAGAAGCGACCGGTGCTGGTCGGAAAAGAGAGTCGGCCCGCCCCAGGCAGCATCGACGTGAAAATGACAGCCGAGTTCCTGAGCAAAATCCGCCAGCGCGTCAAGAGGATCGATATTACCGGTCTCGGTCGTCCCGGCGATACCGACCAAAGCCAGAGGACGGATATTCTCGCCCTGCAGGCGGCGGCATTCTTCTTTCAAGGCGTTGAGATCGATGCGGTTGTTGGCATCGGTCTTCACCTTGACGAGATGATCACGCCCCAGGCCGAGTAAATCCGCAGCCTTGCCGAAGGAATAGTGACCGCGCTCGGAAACGAGGACCGCAATCCCTTCACAGCCAAGATGCTTCAGCGACCGGGCCAGCCCTTCCTGGGCAATGCCGCGGAACTCGGGGCCGGAGGCAAAGAGGCGGTTGCGCGCCACCCATAGCGCGGTCACATTCGCGATCGTGCCGCCGGAGCAGAAAGCACCGAGCGCGTACAGGCTGTTATGGATCCACTGCGGATAGAAATCATCCTCGCGGCGATAAACGAGGTGATGCAGCATGGCCAGAACCTGACGCTCCATCGGCGTGAAGGCCTTGGAGGTCTCGACCTTGACCAGATTCTGATTGAGGGCGGTCATGATGCGGGATAAGGGCAACATGAAATAAGGAAGGGCAGAAGTCATGTGGCCGATAAAAGCAGGGGCGGCAGTATGCACCGACTGGGCGACCAACTTCTCTTTGACGAACTCGGTATATTCGGAGACGTAGGTCGGTTCTTCGGGGATGGTCGAGGAGGAGAAATCGGCCTCGATCTCTTCAAGGTTGCGTTCAATTGCGACAATATGAGTCTGCAAAAAACCGGCAACATCGTCGGCAATCATCTGATCGATCGACCCAAGGGTCGAATCGCGCGCTTCCGGCACAGTAAAGATCCGGTAAAGATTTTCCAGATTGGCGCGGGCTGCATCGCGATTTTTCGGCATCTTTAATTCACCTTGAGTACAGCGGCCAAAAGCGGCCGACTGGCAGATTCATAACAGAAAACTGTTGTCGATCAGCCGGGTCTTGCCGATAAAGACAGCGAGAAGGAGGACCGAATCACTGTCAATCGCCGCCTGCTCCTGCAGCGTATCTTGATGGCAGATCTGCAGGTAGTCGATACGGGCCGCCGGTTGGGTGGCGATCATCGCCTGCAGGGCTGCAACGATTTCACCGGCGTTGCGGATCCCGGCTCCCGCCATCTGCTGGGCGGTCGCAATCGCCTGCGACAGGACTAAAGCCTGCTGCCGTTCTTCGGTCGTCAGGTAGACATTGCGCGAGCTCAGCGCCAGGCCGTCGGCCTCGCGTACGATCGGCATGCCAACGATTTCTACCGGCATATCGAGATCGCGCACCATACGGCGGATCACGGCAAGCTGCTGAAAATCCTTGCAGCCAAAGAGGGCGACATCCGGCTGAACAAGATTAAAGAGCTTGGCTACCACTGTCGTCACGCCGCGAAAGTGGCCGGGACGGCTGGCGCCGCAAAGGACTTCCGTCAGCCCTTCGACATTGACCCAGGTCGAGGCCTCGGCCGGATAGATGGCGGCCGCTGACGGCGTAAAGACCAGATCCGTACCAGCTGCACGGGCGAGTTCACAGTCGCTCTCCAGCGCCCGCGGATAGGTGGAAAGGTCTTCATTCGCCCCGAACTGGGTCGGATTGACAAAGATCGACAGGACGAGAAGATCACCGCGCTTGCGTCCTTCCTGTAACAGCGAAAGGTGGCCGTCGTGCAGATAACCCATGGTCGGAACAAAAGCGATCCGCTGTCCGGCCCGCTTTGCCGCCAATGCGCGTTGCTGCATTTCTTTTGGATCAACTATGATCTCCATCAGAAGCTGTGCTCCTCGCCGGGGAAAGCGCCGGCCTTGACCTCATGGATATAGTCGTTAATTGCGCCGCTGATCAGCGCCCCGGCATCGGCATAGCGCTTGACGAATTTAGGAGAGTACTTCTCGCACAGTCCGAGGATGTCATGAATGACCAGCACCTGACCGTCGCAGGCGCTGCCGGCGCCGATACCGATGGTCGGAATCGCCAGCATTGCGGTGATCTCGGCGGCGAGGGTAGCGGGAATCCCTTCCAGCACCACCGCGAAAGCCCCGGCGCGGGCAATCGCTTCGGCATCAGCGAGGAGCTGGCGCGCCTGCGCTTCCTGCCTCCCCTGCACCTTGTAGCCGCCCATGCGATGGATCGATTGCGGCGTCAGACCGATGTGGGCGATCACCGGGATATCCATATCGACAATCGCCCGGATGGTGGCCGCGACATGCTCCCCGCCTTCGAGTTTGACCGCCTGCGCCCCCCCTTCCTTGATCAGCCGGCCGGCGTTACGTCGTGCCTCGGCAAGATCAACTTGATAGGAAAGAAAGGGCATATCCGCGACGACAAAAGTCCGGGGAGCGCCGCGCACCACTGCGCGGGTATGGTAAACCATCTCATCCATGGTCACCGGCAGGGTATTGTCATAGCCCGCGACGACGCTGCCAACCGAATCGCCGACAAGGATCATATCGAGACCAGCCTGCTCCATGAGGCGAGCAAAGGGATAATCATAGGCGGTGAGGACGGAAATCCTCTCCTGTTCCTCTTTCATGCGTTGGAAATCGAGGATGGTCTTCGCTTTTTTCATCGGTAACCTC
>DIKR01000047.1:25174-33982 GCA_002424625.1 Desulfuromonadaceae bacterium UBA5613 | reverse complement strand
GGTAACAATTCCTTACCGATACTATAAGCGATCCCGACTTTTTCCCCCAAACCCCAGTATTCGCGGATGCCGCCGAGATAAACCAGAGGATCGATGACGCTTGCATCATAACCGGTATCCAGGCAGGCCGCTGCAGCAATGTGGATTTCGAGCACTTCGCCGAGAATCAGGCGATAATCACCAATAGCAATTTCATTCGTCACCCGACATTCCAGGTTCAGGGGGGACTCGGCGAGAATCGGGGCGACGACGTGCAAGGCGGCAACTGGCGTCAGATCGGTCGTCGCCAGCTTGTCGACATCACGCCCGGAGACGAGACCGCAATAATCACCGGCCACCGCCTGGCTGCTCGGGATGACATTGACCGTAAAGACGCCACTCTGCTGAATATTGGCATAAGTCTGCCGGCCGTGATGGAGAGATAGGGCGATTGTCGGAGGAGTCTTACTCACTATCGACACCCAAGAAGCGGTCATGACGTCAATCGTGCCGTCTTTGTCGACGCTGACGATCCAGGTGGCGGGCTGGGGGAAGAAGGTAATTCCGGGGCCAAGGGCCTTTTTATTCATGCAATCCTCCATCAGTGGAGATTTTTACTGTCTCACGGAAGAAAAAATGTCCAAAAGGACACAGCTTTTGAAAGAGGGAGGTCCTCATTCAGGACTGACTCAAGTTTTTGCCTGAGCTTATCCTGACGGCTCGCCTTGCTAATCAGGATATTCAGATATTTGCTAGAGTCAAGCCACTGTTGTGCCTTGCTTTGAGCCGCATAAACCTCATGAAATTTTTCGTTCAAGCGCTCTTGATAGCGCGCCAGAAAGATTGCATCAAAACGTTTATTGGCCAAAGCTTCCGCAGCAACAATTCCCGCCAGTTCGCCGCTCTCCAAAGCTTTTCCGACCCCGGCGCCGAAGAGGGGAGAAGAACTCCCCGCCGCTTCGCCAGTCACGAGAAGTCCATCGGCATAAAGTTTAGCGTTAACCAGACCTGTACGCAGCACTGAACTGCACGGCGTGCCGATCATATCCTCCTGCCCGACAATTTTTGCAGAAGCCGGATAAAACCGCGACAGATACTCCAGGCGATTCAGAAGATATTGTTGATCAGGACGTTCGGACGCCGTGAGGAAATGCCCGCAACCGATGCTATATTGACGTTCCGGCAGGGGGCACATCCAAAAAAATCCCGGAGCAATGGCCGGATGGCAGCCGATGCGTAATGTCGCATCGCCGGGGTTGTCATAATCCCGGTAGTAAGCCCGAATCGCCACAGCGGTCGGCGCCTCACCCTCATCAACCAGGCCAAAGCGTTGCATTGTCTCAGGACGGGCCCCGGAGGCGAGAATGACCAGCGGTGCAAAGATTTCTGTCAACCCGCCATCGCGACGGCAGCGTACGCCGCAAAGCTGGCCGTCAGAGGAGCGGATTGGTTCAAGAACCTCGCCGCGCCATAAATCGACACCGCAAACACGAAGACGCTCATGGAGAAGAGCGTGCAGATCGGGTCTTTTTAAGGACAAGGAGCGAACCGCCAGCTCGACTTCGGCGCCATTGGGGGCAGTGATCTGTAGTGTATCCAGGGTTTTGCTAACAGCGGCAAGAGCATCTTCAACGCCGAAACGGCAAAGAGCACGCAAAGCATCCGGGAGAAGGGCATCACCGCAAGCCTTGACTTGCGGCAACGCCAAACGTTCAATCAGGGTAACCGCATACCCTTGCCCGGCGAGATGGAGAGCAGCAGCGCAGCCGGCGGGACCAGCGCCGACAATGATGACATCGCTACGGATCAAAGACATCCGTGAAAGGCCTCTCCCTCTTCGTCTGCGAAAGCGTTGCTGAGGAGGGCAAACTCGCTGAGACTCAAGGTTTCACCGCGACGCCTGCCGTCGATGGCGGTCGCAGCCAGAACCGCATCGATGCGGGCAGTGGTGAAACCAGCACCGCCCAAGGCATTGCGCAAGGTCTTGCGCCGCTGCCCGAATGCCCCTTTGACCACCCGCCGAAAGGTCGCATAATCATCGAGAGCAACGCGCGGCGCAGGGAGCGGGTCGAGCTGAACAACGATCGAGTGGACTTTTGGCGCCGGATGAAAAGCGCCAGGGGGGACGGTCACCACCTTGCGCACGTCGAACCAGAGCTGGCAAAAGACTGAAAGGACGCCATAATCCTTGCCGCCCGGCGGAGCACAGATGCGGTCGCCAACCTCCTTTTGAAACATCAGCACCAGCCGCTTGAAGAGATCGCGCTCTTCAATCATCTTGAAGAGGATCGGCGTCGAAATATTGTAGGGCAGGTTGGCGGCAAGAATATAGGGTGGAGCAGGAAAGAGGGCGCGCCAGTTCAAACTGAGCGCATCGCCGGCATGAAGATGCAGGCGCGGATCGGGGCGCTGCTGCCAGAAGGCGATGAGCTCTTTATCGATCTCGATAATGTTGACTTCCCGCGCCCGCGCCAAAAGGTCTTTAGTCAGGGCGCCGAGGCCAGGGCCGATTTCGACAACCCGATCCTCCTCACCAATAGCCGCGGCTGCCATGATCTCCGCCACCACCTGGCGATCCTGCAGAAAATTCTGCCCGTAACTCTTCTTGGTGCGAAAGCGATCCTGCCCCGCTTCATACTGCGTCTCCATCAGAGTTCCTGCTTTCCGACCCGATCCAGGGGCCAGCTCGCCAGAGCGTTAAGATCCAGCCCGCCATGGTCACCGCGCTGCAGATAAAAATCCCCGGCAACGCCGAGCATCGCGGCATTATCGGCACAAAGGGCCATGGACGGGAAGAAAACTTCCCGATTGTATGAGCTTGCGACTTGATGAAAACGCTGGCGCAGACCGCTGTTACAGGCGACGCCGCCGCAGACAACGATGCGCGACAGCTCGTGATCCAGGGCCGCGCGCAGGGTTTTGCGGGTGAGGACATCGATAACCGCAGCCTGAAACGAGGCACAGAGATCATTGAGAGCTTCTCCCTCCACCTTCCCTCCGACCTGACGCAGATGTGTGGCGACCGAGGTCTTCATGCCGCTGAAACTGAAGTCGACACTATCTTTGCGGGGCAGCGGCCGCGGAAAATCGATCGCCTGCGAATTCCCCGTTTTTGCCAATTGATCGATGCGGGCTCCGCCGGGGTAAGGAAGGCCGAGCATCTTGGCGACCTTGTCAAAGGCTTCGCCGGCAGCATCATCAATCGTCCGGCCGAGGGTCGTATAGGCACCGATGCCGTCAACCCGATAAAGATGAGTATGTCCGCCGGAGACGGCCAGAGCAAGATAAGGAAAGGCCACGGGCTGTTCAAGTTGAATGGCGAGGAGATGGCCTTCAATATGATGAACACCGCAGAAAGGAATTTGCCGGGCAAAGGCAAGGGACTTGGCGTAGGCAAGGCCGACCAGAAGGGCTCCGACCAGACCGGGGCCACGGGTGACAGCGATCCCCTGTATCTCCTCAAGTGTGTGGCCGGCCTTTTCCAGAGCGGCATCGACCACCGGGACGATCGCGGCCAGATGCTGCCGGGAAGCAATCTCCGGTACCACGCCGCCGAAACGGGCGTGAATGTCAACCTGGGTGGCAACGATACTGGATAAGATCGTACGGCCGTCACGAATGACGGCAGCAGCGGTTTCGTCGCAGGAACTTTCTATACAAAGGAGGAGCATGTCGCCGAGAGGACCTCATGTTGACGAAGGGGCACGGCATGCCGTGCCCCTTCTGTGCAGGAAATTTTTACAATAAATTCGCAGCCATCTCGGCCAAAGGCGAACGTTCCCCCTTGGTGAGAGTCATATGACCGGCGATCGCTTGATCTTTGAACTTTTCAACGGCATAGGACAAGCCGTTACTCGAAGCATCAACGTAAGGGTTGTCGATCTGGTACGGGTCGCCGGTGAGAACAATCTTCGTCCCCTCCCCGGCCCGGGTAATGATCGTCTTGATTTCATGCGGCGTCAGGTTCTGGGCTTCGTCAACAATCATGTACTGCTTTGGAATTGAGCGGCCGCGAATATAGGTCAACGGCTCGATTTCGAGGATGCCCATGTCGATAAGTTCTTTGTAACCGCGCTTGCGCTTGCCCCGCTCTTCAACACTGCCAAGGAGGAGTTCGACATTATCAAAGATCGGCTGCATCCACGGCGCCAGCTTCTCTTCGACATCACCAGGGAGAAAACCGAGATCGCGCCCCATCGGGAAGACCGGCCGGGAAACGAGGAGTCGACTGTAGACCGCTTCATCCGAAACCTTGAGAAGACCGGCGGCAATCGCCAGGAGAGTCTTGCCGGTTCCAGCCTTGCCGACCAGCGTCACCACCTGAATCTCGTTATTAAGGAGAATATCAAGGGCAAACTGTTGTTCGCGATTGCGCGGCTGAATCCCCCAGATCCCTTCCTTGGGGGTCCGGCTCAATGCAACAATGCGGCCGCTCGGCGCATGAAAACGTCCAATCCCGGTATGGTTGAGGTTGGCAGAGTCGATGAGAGTAATACATTCATTCGCCCGGTAGTCGTCGCCGATTTCGATGTAGCCCTGGCCGTAAAAACGATCAATGATCTCTTTGTCGACCATGACCTCGGCCTGACCGGAATAGAGTTCGTCAATCGGTACTTTGCCGGTTTCGTAATCTTCCGCCGTAAGGCCAATGACATCGGCCTTGATACGCAAATTCGTGTCCTTGGTGACGAAGACGACCGGACACTCGCAACTCTTCATCAAATCGGCGGCCACAGCAAGGATGCGGTTATCCGCCTGTTCGCCGCGCAGTTCCAGAGGAAGACGATGCAGGGCGTCATCGGAGCAGAGAATCACTTTCAACTCGCCACCCCCCTCCAACGGCACCCCTTCCATCAGCCGGTTTTTTTCCCTGAAGCCGTCAAGAATGCGCGAAACCTGCCGGGCATTCCGTCCCGTTTCATTAAGATCTTTCTTGAAACGATCGATCTCTTCGATCACCGTCATCGGGATAACAACATCATTATCTTCAAAACGTAAAAGGGCCTGCGCATCGTGGAGCAGAACATTGGTATCAAGGACATAGGTTTTTTTCATAGCAGCCTCCATAAAGGGATAAAAGCATCAACCTTCGAACGATCGCAAACAAGAACTTTCAAACTTTTCCGGCAATTGTGGCGATGGCGGTGATGAACTCTTCGATCTCCTCCAGGGAAGTCATCATCCCGGGGCTGACCCGTACTGTCCCGACCGGATAGGTGCCAATAGCACGGTGCGCCTCGGGAGCGCAGTGCAATCCGGCCCGAACACAGATGGAAAATTCATGGTCGAGTCGAAAAGCGACAGTGGAAGGATCGAGCCCCTTGATATTAAAGGAGAGGACCCCGCCGCATTGCGTCGCATCGCCCGGGCCGTAAAGTTCGAGACCGGGGAGAGCTGCCAGGCCGGCCAAAAGTCGGCTCATGCACTTGATTTCATGTTCTCGGATTGCAGTCAGACCGACTTCCTCCAGCCAGGCGATCCCCGCCGTCAACCCGGCGAGCCCCGGCGTATTGGGAGTGCCACTCTCCAGGCGTTCAGGCATCACCTCTGGCATCAGATCAGAGTCGGAGTTGGCGCCGGTGCCGCCGTAAAGCAACGGGACAAGTTCCAACCCCGGGCGCACATACAAAAAACCGCTTCCGACCGGACCAAAGAGACCTTTATGCCCCGGTGCCGCAAAGAGATCGATACCGAGGGTCTCAACATTGATCGGCAGCAACCCGGCGCTCTGCGCTGCATCGACGAGGAGAGGAACGCCATGGCTGCGGCACCATGAACCGATGGTCTCAAGATCCTGGATTGTTCCGGTGACGTTAGAGATATGGCCAAGAACCGCCAGCGCCGTCGGGGCAGCGGCACAAGCTTGACAAAAATCTTCAGCAGGAACGAAACCATAGCGGTCAGCCGCCACCTTGACAACCTCGACACCGCGCTCTTGCAGAGCCCGCAGTGGACGCGCCACGGCATTGTGCTCCATATTCGTCGTCACCACCCGGTCACCAGGATGTAAAAAGCCGAAGAGCGCAAGATTGATCGCTTCTGTCGCATTACTGGTAAAAGCAATACGACTCGAGTCGCTTATCCCGAAGAAGTTGGCCACTGCCTCGCGGGCGGTAAAGACGATGCGACTGGCATCCAGGGAGAGTTGATGTCCGCCCCGCCCCGGATTGCCGCCGGATTGGCGGAAGGCCTCATCGATACGGCGATAGACCGCCTCCGGCTTGGGGAAAGAAGTGGCGGCGTTATCAAGATAAATTGCCATAACGTTTAATCACACCCATTTCGCAAAAAAGAACTGCAAGAGCGGAACTGTAGACGCAGTTTCTTTCCGTCATGAGGATAGGAATCCGGTGCCCACCGTCACCCCCGCCGGGGCGATAAATCGACTGCTTAAAGTATATGAATTACTAACACATCCAACCATGAATGCAAAGAGTCAAATCGCCTGAAAAAAAGAGGGGGACCTCCTTATATCAGCGTCATCGCCGTAACAATTTTTTCTGTTTTTTTACGACTCCCGTCTTGACATGCACGATATATTGTGGTTTAACTCTTGCCACTCCACACTATCTAGTATTATTCAACGAAAACATCTAAATAGCTCTAAGTTATTGAATCCTCAAAGGAGGCCCATTTCATGCCCGCAAAGACGACCGAAACAACCACCAGCCTTTCGAAAAACGCCATCACTGTCCTCGAACGCCGCTACCTCAAACGTGATCTCGATGGCAAGCCGACCGAGACTCCGGCAGCGATGTTCCGCCGCGTCGCCGAAGCGATTGCCGGCGCCGAACTCCGCCTGGGGACCAACGTCGACGCCAAGGCGCTGGCCGACGAATTCTACCGAATGATGACCTCCCTTGAATTCCTCCCCAATTCGCCGACCCTGATGAATGCCGGCCGCGAACTCGGTCAGCTCTCCGCCTGCTTTGTCCTGCCAGTCGGCGACTCGATGGAAGAGATCTTCGAAGCGATCAAGCAGACCGCCCTCATCCATAAAAGCGGCGGCGGCACCGGCTTTTCCTTTTCGCGCATCCGTCCGGCCAACGATGTGGTCCAGTCGACCAGCGGCGTCTCCAGTGGTCCTCTCTCCTTCATGAAGGTCTTTGACGCCGCCACCGAGACGATCAAACAGGGCGGCACCCGGCGCGGCGCCAACATGGGGATCCTGCGCATCGATCATCCCGATATCATGGATTTCATCATGTGCAAGCGGGATCAGACCGTCCTCACCAACTTCAATATCTCCGTCGGCATGACTGAAGCCTTTATGGAAGCGGTCGAGAAAGATGCCGATTACAAACTCGTCAACCCCCGCAACAAAGAGGATGGCCGCACCCTCCCCGCCCGCAAAGTCTTTGAGCATATCATCGAACTCGCCTGGAGCAACGGTGAGCCAGGGATCATCTTCCTCGACCGACTCAACCGCGACAACCCGACGCCGCTGGTCGGCGAATTCGAAGCGACGAATCCTTGTGGCGAGCAGCCCCTCCTCCCTTATGAAAGCTGCAACCTCGGTTCGATTAACCTCGCCCTGATGCTGAAAGGGAACCAGGTCGATTGGGATCGTCTCCGCAAGACCGTGCGCAGCGCTGCCCGCTTCCTTGACAACGTCATCGAAGTCAACAACTACCCGATCCCGCAGATCGACGAAATGACCCGCGCCAATCGCAAGATCGGCCTCGGCGTCATGGGCTGGGCGGATATGCTCATCCTCCTTAACATCCCCTACAACTCACAGGAAGGGGTGGAACTGGGCGAGAAGGTGATGAAGTTTATCACCGACGAAGCGCGGATTATGTCGCAGGAACTCGCCGTCGAACGCGGCGCTTTCCCCAACTTCAAGGGGAGCACCTTCGACAAGAAGGGGAGCAAACCGGTGCGCAACGCCACCAGCTCCACCATCGCTCCGACCGGCACCATCTCGATCATCGCCAACTCGTCGAGCGGCATCGAGCCCCTCTTCGCAGTCAGCTACGTCCGCCAGGTTCTCGACAACGATATCCTCGTTGAGGTCAACCCCCTCTTCGAGAAGATCGCCCGTGAGCGCGGTTTCTATTCGCCGGAGCTGATGAAACTCATCGCCCAGCACGGCACGGTCAAGGATATCGACCAGGTCCCCGAGGATATCCGCCGCATCTTCGTCACTTCGCACGACATTACCCCGGAAGACCACATCCGCATGCAGGCGGCCTTCCAGAGATACACCGACAACGCCGTCAGCAAAACCGTCAACTTCTGCAACACCGCAACCAAAGAGGATGTCGCCACCGTCTACCGCCTCGCCTACCAGCAGGGGTGCAAAGGCGTCACCATCTACCGCGACGGCTCCCGCGACATGCAGGTCCTCTCCGTCGGCAAGAAGGAAGAGACTCCCGCCGCCGCCGTTCCGGTCGAAACCCAGAAGACCGGCCGCAAGCGCGACCGGCCCCGCGCCCTCAAAGGCTCCACCTACCAGATGGAGACCGGTTGCGGCCCCCTGTACGTCACCATCAACGAGGACAACAGCGGCCTCTTCGAAGTCTTCACTACCATGGGCAAGGCCGGCGGTTGCGCCGCCAGCCAGTGCGAAGCGATCGGCCGCCTCGTCTCTCTCGCCTGGCGCTCCGGCGTCCAGGCCCGCCAGACGGTCAAACAGCTGATCGGCATCAGCTGCCACAAGCCGGCCGGCTTCGGCGACAACCGCGTCACNNTTCGGCGACAACCGCATCACCAGCTGCTCTGACGCCGTCGCCCGGGCGATCATGATGCATGTTCAGGCGCACGAAGAAGGGATGGAAAATCCTCACTTCGCCCAGGCCGGCGGGGCCTGCCCCGAATGCGGCGGCG
>DIKR01000047.1:5871-25074 GCA_002424625.1 Desulfuromonadaceae bacterium UBA5613 | reverse complement strand
GAAAACCGGATTGCCCCGCTTATTTATGTGGTGAAGATGGCTGATGATCGCGACTCCAAAAGCCGGGATGTTGATCGAGAGTCAATCAGATTGCCGGGGATAGATTACCAGCATGACATTTATCTGGTAATGTTATTTAAGTCGTGATCAGTGCTGATTGATCTGTGCGGATTGAGGGTGCCTTCCTGCTTAGCAACTTGGCATAATACCAACGATTTTTACTTTAAGGAGAATGAGATGCAAGAAAAAACCATAGGGATCAAGACTATTGGCGAAATTGTCGCCGCCGACTTTCGAACCGCCACGGTTTTCGAGAAGTACGATATCGATTTCTGCTGTGGCGGTAAAGAGAGTCTTAAAACAATTTGTACGAAAAAAGCCCTCGACCTTGACACTATTACTGGCGAATTAAACGCGGTACAAAGTGAACCAGCCGACCGGAGTCAGAATTATTCTGCATGGTCTCTATCGTTTCTTGCTGATTATATCGTCAATACGCACCATGCCTATCTTAAGGAAAATGACGAACAGATCGCAGCCTATGCCCGAAAGATCGCCGCAGTTCATGGCGCTCACCATCCCGAGGTTATAAAGATTGCCGCGATCTTTGATAAGATTACAACCGATATGGCCGCCCACCTGAAGGAAGAAGAAGAGGTTTTCTTCCCCGCCATCAAACGGATAGACACTGCAAAAATCAATCACACTGCCCCGGCAGAAAAAGATCTCGACACGATCCGTGTCTCTATTGACAAACTCTTGCTGGAGCACGAAACAATCGGCGACGCGGTCCATGAAATACGCCATCTCGCTAACGGCTACTTTATCCCGGACGACGTCTGCAATACTTTTGTGGTCACCTATCAGAAGCTAAAAGAGTTTGAAAACGACCTGCATAAACATGTTCACCTGGAAAACAATATTCTCTTCCCGAAGGCGGCGCAGCTTTAGATCAACCTGTTATTCGCCCGAAAAAACGGTGGATGGATATTTTTTCAAACAAGGAGTCTGCATGCAATTCCGCTTAAACAATTGTCTCTTCTGCCTCGCCCTGCTGTTCATTGCCGGCGGGTTGACCGCCTGCACCGAGATCGAACTGCAACGCGCCCTCGCCAGCCTGCCGCCGACGTTGAACCAGCCGGCAGCCCTTTCGACCGCTGACATTGCCGCCGGGTTGAAAGAAGCGCTGCGCATCGGCAGCGAACGGGTGGTGACTCAGGTCGGACGCACCGACGGTTTCAACGCTGATCCGGTGATCCATATCCCGCTGCCGCAGAAGCTCGCCGACGCCCGCAATGTTCTGGCAATGGTCGGCCTGAACGGTGTGCTCGATGATCTTGAAACCCGCTGCAACCGCGCCGCCGAAGCTGCCGCACCGCAGGCCAAGGCGCTTTTCTGGAAATCGATTGGCGAAATGACCCTCGACGACGCCCGCGCCATGCTGAACGGCCCGAACGATGCGGCTACCCGCTATTTCCAGAGCAAGATGGTGCCGGAACTGACCATCACCATGCGCCCGGTGATCGACGACAGCCTCGCACAAGTCGGGGCAGTGCGCCTCTATCAGCAGGCCGTAGCCAAGGTTGAAACCATCCCCTTCACCCCAAGCATCAAGGTCGACCTTACCGGCTACGTAGTCGACAAAACCATGGATGGTCTCTTCCACTATTTGGCGGTCGAAGAAGCCGCCATTCGGCAAAATCCCGCGAAGCGGACAACCGAACTGCTCCGCCGGGTCTTCAGCGGGGCGTGAAAGAGAGCCAGTAACCGGGGGTGGAAATACTGACCATTTTTTAAGGACAGCGATTATTGCAGTAAAGTGACTCGGGGCGAATAACCATTTCCTCCTTTTCCGTTGACATCCCCGGGCACTCTTGCCATCCTCTCCCTGCCGCGGGCACACCATCAAACCAGTCCGCGCCTGGAGATCCATCCTTGTTGCCCACTCCCCGTGAAACCCTGCAAAGTATCTTTGGCTACAGCGCCTTTCGTCCCTATCAGGAAGAGATTGTCGACCGCCTGATCGCTGGCCACGACGCTTTTGTCCTGATGCCGACCGGCGGCGGCAAATCCCTCTGTTTTCAGGTCCCGGCCCTGCACCGCAAGGGGGTCGGTATCGTTGTCTCGCCGCTAATCTCGCTGATGAAGGATCAGGTCGATGCCCTGCAGGCCAACGGCGTGCGCGCCGCGGTCTACAACTCCTCCCTGAAAGCCGCCGAAGCCCGCCAGACGCTGGCGCAACTCCATGCCGGCGAGCTTGACCTCTTGTACGTTGCGCCGGAACGGTTGATGAGCGAGGATTTCCTGGCTCGCCTGCGTGAGATCCCCATCGCCCTCTTTGCCATCGACGAAGCGCACTGCGTTTCCCAGTGGGGGCACGATTTCCGGCCGGAATATATCCAGCTCGGCCGTTTGCGTCGTCACTTCCCCGGCATCCCCCTGATTGCCCTTACCGCTACCGCCGACCCGCAGACCCGCACCGACATTATCCCCCGCCTCGGACTGCAGGACGCCGCCGTCTTCATCGCCGGTTTCGATCGCCCCAACATTCGTTACTCTGTCGTCGATAAAGTCAAACCGGCGGTGCAGCTCCTTGCCTTTGTCAAGAACCGCAGCAACCAGTCCGGCATCGTCTACGCCCTGTCGCGCAAACGGGTGGAAGAGGTCACCGCCAAACTCGTCGGCGCCGGCCACAAAGCCGCTGCTTACCACGCCGGATTACCGGATGGCGAGCGGCAGCGCGTCCAGGAAGCCTTCCTGCGCGATGATGTGCAGATTGTCGTGGCAACAGTCGCCTTTGGCATGGGGATCGACAAGCCGAACGTGCGCTATGTTGTCCATTACGACCTCCCCAAGAATGTGGAAAGTTATTATCAGGAGACCGGACGAGCCGGCCGCGACGGGCTGCCGAGCGAAGCCCTCCTCCTCTTCGGTTACGGCGATATCGCCATCAGCCGCGGCCTGATTGACAAGGGGGGGAATCCGGAGCAGAAGCGGATCGAGCTGCACAAATTGAACGCCATGGTGAGTTTCGCCGAGGCGCAGAACTGCCGGCGCCGCGTCCTCCTCGGCTATTTCGGCGAACATCTCGCCGAGGACTGCGGCAACTGCGATATCTGCCTCAATCCGCCCGAGACTTTTGATGCCACGGTCGACGCCCAGAAAGCCCTGTCCTGCGTTTACCGCGTCGGCCAGCGCTTCGGCATCGGCCACGTCCTTGATGTGCTGCGCGGCGCCCGCACCCACCGTGTCCTCGAACTCGGCCATGACAAACTCTCGACGCACGGCATCGGCGCCAACCTCAGCAGCGAGGCGTGGAGCAGCCTCTTTCGCCAGCTCATCCATCTCGGCTATCTGCGCCAGGACGTTGCCAGCTTCTCGGTCCTCAAACTCACCGAGGCTGCCCGGCCACTATTGCGGGGCGAGCAGAAACTGACCCTCGCCAAACCCCGCCTCAAGGTGGCGCCAGAGAAGAAAGCAGCGCGCAAAAGACCTGGCGAGCTCGATTATGATCAGGAACTCTTCGACATCCTGCGCACCCTGCGCAAACAGTTGGCAGATGGGGCAGGCGTCCCCCCCTACGTCATCTTCAGCGACATCACCCTGGCGGAGATGGCCGCTTATCACCCGACCACGCCGGAAGCGTTGCTGCGCATCAACGGCGTCGGCCGCCTCAAACTGCAGCATTACGGCGCGCCCTTTATCGAGGAAATCAAAAGTTATCTGGTACAATCCTGATGAAATCATGACATCACACGGAGGAAGAACATGGAAATCGATTTGAATGTACTCGCGTATCTGCTCGGCAAAGGAAAATCTTATGTAGAAAAGGCGGTGCAGGGGACCGGCTATCTGCCGCGCACTGTCCTTGGCGTCGGCACCAATCTCATCGACACTGACGGCAATATCGATCTCCTTGCCCCCAAACCCCGGGCAACTTACGAAAAGTTCCTCAAACCCCTTCTCTTTGACGTCCCCTGTCAGGGGCTGGATGGCGCGGCGAGCTGTCAGGGAAACGGAATTATCGAAGGGGAACTCCTGCTCAAAAGCTACCGCGATGAAGAGCTGCGCTGCAGCGCCTGTCGCGCCGCCATTGCTACGCAGGCTGTCAATTAATCGCAACAAAAACCTGACATAATAAAGGGTTGCACCGCACAACGCGGGCAACCCTTTATTATTTTCTGTATTAGATCCGAATCTAATCGCGGCTGCCGCCCAGGAGGCGCAGGAGCATGAGGAAAAGGTTGATAAAGTCGAGATAAAGCTTGAGGGCGCCGATGATGGCGAGCTTCTTGCGCTCTTCGCCATGGGCAAAGCCGTTCTGAGCCAGAACCTTGAGGCTGTGGGTGTCGTAAGCAGTCAAACCGGTAAAGACCAGCACCCCGGCGCAGGAGATGACCCAAGACATCGCCGAGCTCTCCAGGAAGATATTGACGATTGAGGCGATGACGACCCCAATTAACCCCATGAAGAGGAAGCTCCCCCACGAAGAGAGATCCTTCTTGGTGAGCAGGCCGTAAAGGCTCATCGCCCCGAAGGTGCCGGCAGTGACGAAGAAGGTTGAAGCGATCGATGATTGCGTATAAACGACAAAGATCGAGGCAAAGGTCAAACCGCTCAGCGCCGCATAGATACAGAACATCAGCGTCGCCGCGGTCGCACTTAAACGATTGATCGCCGCCGAAAGAGCGATGACCAGACCGACTTGACCAATGACCAGTCCGTAAAAGACCAGTTTGTTGCCGAAGATCATCTGCATCAGTGTCGGAGTGGTCACTGTGTAGAGAGCAACGATCGCTGTCAACCCCAGCCCCACGGTCATCCAGCCATAAACACTGCGAAAGAAACTGCCAACATCACTGACGCCATCCCTGGCAGCAGCGGTACTGGTATAAATAATCGGACGTTCCATGCTTTACTTATCTCCTTGTTGGTGGTTGAAAATTACTCAAAAATATTACAACAGTCGGAATTTTCCCGCAAGCCTTTTGCCCGTATTAACGGGAAAGAGGACTGGACGCGAACGGAGAATATACCTTATAAAGATTCACAGACTCCTCTCCCGGAAAGTGCCCTCATGCTACGCTGTCTTTTCCTGATATTCCTCCTGACAACTCCGGCTTACGCCGCGGCCGAGCTCGAACGGATCATTCTCCAAGAGCTCAATGTTGCCCGCACGCAACCGGACGCCTATGTCCGCTATCTTGAGCACTACCGCAGTCTCTTTAAAGGCAAGACATATATCCAACCAGGAACAAATCTCTTCATCCGCACCGAAGAAGGCACTTCGGCAGTCGATGAAGCCATCACCTTCCTGCGCCGCCGCTCCCCCCTGCCGCCACTGCGCTGGGCCGATGGTTTAGCCCGCTCCGGTGCAGAACTGGTGCGGGCGCAGTCCAAAAGCAAAGAGACGGGACACGGCTCCGGCCGTCTGGCAATGGCACAACGCATCCAACGCCACGGCCGCTGGGCTATCGCTATCGGTGAAGCGATCACTTACGGACCATATGTTGCCGACCGCGGGCGCGATGTTATCGCCCAGTTGATCGTCGATGACGGCGTTCCCGGTCGTGGTCATCGCACAACTATTTTTGATAAAGACTACCGCTTGGCCGGTGTCAGTTGTGGCCCCCATCCCACCTTCGAAACCGCATGTGTTATCGACTTTGCCGGGGGGGAAGCAGGGAAGTAGCCGGGGGAAAAGGGCTTTACCAGCGGATGGAGAAAAATTCACTCTTTCTTTTTGCCGGGCTCGACAAAGATCCACCCCCGCCGCGCCATGCACTCTTGCACCGGTGCATCCCATTCCTGCACGATCACCGGCCGATCCGTTCCAAAAGCGCGCGGATCGGTGATCGAAGCATAATACATGCAGTCTGCCAGGTCGCGCTCGCGTTGAGCGGCATCGAGTCCTTGCGGATGCTGCCAGGACCAGCCGGCCGGACTGCTGCTGCAGCCGGCAAGCGCGGATAAGAGAACAAACAAAAACAGACCTTTCGCTATCAGCATCGTCTTGTCTCCTCACAATTTAGTAACAGGTTTGAATTATACACCTGACAAATAAAAAAGCGGAGACGGACATTGATCCCGTCTCCGCTTTTATTTTCAACTTTGCAACGGCTACTTCACATCCCCCTGGATACCGATGCGGATCATCGTCAGCGGCACTTCTTTGCCGCTATCAGCAATCGCCCGTTTGGCGATTTGAATCAAACCTGAACAACAGGGGACTTCCATGTGCGCTACAGTCAGACTCTTGATGTCATTGAGACGGAGCATGGCGGTCAGTTTCTCGAGATAAGCCTGCCCGTCATCGAGTTTCGGACAACCGATCAGCAGCGCTTTCCCCTTGAGGATATCGCGATGAAAATCTGCGTGGGCAAAGGGGACACAATCAGCGGCAAGGAGAAGATCCGCACCTTTGAGGAAGGGGGCGGTCGGCGGCACCAGATGCATCTGCACCGGCCACTGCCGCAGCTCCGAGGGTCGCTCGCCGGCGACATCGGCACTGGCAGCTGCACTCACCGGGGCAAAGTTACGCAGGGCTGCTGACGGACAGCCGCCACCGTGGCCATGACCATGAGCGTGTTTGGGCGGAGCAAAGCTTTGCACCGCGGCAGAGGGGCAACCGCAAGCCGAGGCCGGCGCGGGGGGTGACGAAGCGGCTTTTTCGGCAGCGTGCAGATGTTCAGCGACCGCTTCTTCGTCAAACTCATCCGCGACGCGCTTTTCGATCAGGATCGCTCCTTGCGGACAATGGCCGAGACAAGCACCGATGCCGTCACAAAGATTGTCAGCGATCAACTTGGCCTTGCCGTTGATCAGTTGAATCGCCCCTTCGGCACAAGCCGGCACACAAAGGCCGCAGCCATTACATTTATCTTCGTCAATATGGACAATTTCGCGAATCATTGAGGGATCTCCTTTAGATGTTTTAAGTTGTATAAGGATAACTGAGCGTCAGGGCTTTGACATTGACGTCGGTCAAAGTTCTAAAAAAAATAGTGCCAGAGCAGATCAAAGCGGCCGCGCAGGATCAGATGACGACCGGAGAAACGCATGATGTTGCGGATGGTGGCGCGGTGCACAGGTTTGTAACAATGGATCGGACAATCTTTACAGGCCGGTTTCGGGTCGAGCGGGCAGGCACGGCGCCGGGCAACAGCATAAGTAAGGAGCTCCCGACACTCCGGACAGAGACAGGCATCGCCCAGAGCCAATGGTGCCAGTGCGGCAGCAGCGGCGATCGGTTCGCGCCCGGCCGGGCCGTGATGCACCTGACACCAGCAGGCGATAAAGCGCGCCAGCAGGCGAAGATCCTTGAGCTCTTTGCCCGTCAGGGCGATGGGGTGATCCACTGTATTCATAGGGTGACTATACACTATCCCTGCCGGACTTTAAATTGACACAAATCAAGCAGAGCGATTGCCGTCTGCGGTCAGCCGGTGTATTGTTTCAACGTAATTCATTAGAGAGAAAAAATAACCTTGACTCACATCAAGGCAGAGATTATAAAGATTACCAAAAAGGTCCACTTTAAACTTTACCCCTTTTGCTCTGGCCGAAAATTTTGTTCATTAATTTCCAATTACAGGAGGCCATCCAATGGATATGGATGTAGTGCTGCTCAGCCGATGGCAATTCGCCATCACCTGCATGTTCCACTTTATTTTCGTCCCCCTCACTCTCGGACTTTCGGTGCTGGTGGCGTGGATGGAGACCAGGTACGTGCGAACCGGCGATGAAATGTGGCTGCGCATGACCAAGTTCTGGGGAAAACTCTTCCTCATCAACTTTGCTCTCGGTGTCGTCACCGGAATCACTATGGAGTTCCAGTTCGGCATGAACTGGGCGGAATATTCCAGCTATGTCGGCGACATCTTCGGTGCCCCGCTGGCGATCGAAGCGACTGTCACCTTCTTTCTCGAATCGGTCTTTATCGGTCTGTGGATTTTCGGCTGGGACAAGGTCTCGAAGAAGACGCACGCTGTCACCATGTGGCTGGTGGCGCTGGGCACCAACATGTCAGCACTGTGGATTCTCATTGCCAACGGCTGGATGCAGAATCCGGTCGGTTATGTCATCCGTAACGGTCGCGCCGAGATGGTCGACTTTGTCGCCGTCATCACCAACAAGTACGCCATGATCAAATTTTTCCATCAGATCACTTCCGGCTACACCGTCGCCGCCTTCTTCATCATGGGGATTGCCGCCTGGCATCTGCTGCGCAATCAGCATACCGAATTCTTTAAACGCTCCTTCAACACCGCCGCGAAATTCGGCCTCGCGGCCCTGATCGTTGTCCTGGTGACCGGCGACTTCCACGCTGTCGAGATTGCTGAAGTGCAGCCGAGCAAGTTTGCTGCCATGGAAGCGGTCTGGGAGACGCAGCAAGCCGCGCCGATGAATCTCCTCCTGGTTCCGGATGAAGCCAACGAACGGAACAGCATCGAAGCGCTCAAGATCCCTGGCATGCTCAGTCTCATGGCCTTCCATGACGTCAACGGCGTGGTCAAAGGACTCAAAGACTTTCCCCCGGATGAGAGGCCGCCGGTCTGGCCGGTCTTTATCAGCTTCCGCCTGATGGTTGGACTCGGCACCCTCTTCGTTTTTCTGGCGGTGATCGGAGTCTGGCTGGCGCGCAAGGATCAACTCCAAAAGTACCCCCTCTTCCTGAAAGTGATGGTTCTGGCCATCCCCCTCCCCTACCTGGTCAACCAGTTCGGCTGGATCGTCGCCGAAGTCGGCCGCCAACCCTGGCTGGTTTACGGTGTCTTCAAGACCGCCGACGGCGCTTCCAAAGCGGTCTCGGCCGGGCAGGTGGTCGGATCATTGATCGGCTTCACCCTGCTCTACGGATTTCTCGGCGTCGTCGACATCTATCTTCTTGCCCGACACGCCAGAAAGGGGCCTGAAGCCCCGGCCCCGGCCCTGTCCCAACCCAGCGACTATTAGGAGGAGGCGATCATGACCTTTCAAATTATCTGGTTCATCCTTTGGGGCGTTCTCTGGAGCGTCTACTTCATGCTCGACGGCTTTGTCCTCGGCGCCGGCACCCTGCATAATGTCCTCGCCAAGACCGAACTGGAGAAACGCACCTTGCAGCGCAGCTTCGGCCCGGTCTGGGACGGCAATGAAGTCTGGCTCCTCACCGCCGGCGGCGCCACCTTTGCCGCCTTTCCGGCGACTTATGCCGCTATGTTCAGCTACCTGTACACCGCCCTCCTCTTCCTTCTCTTTGCCCTGATCGTCCGCGGCGTTGCAGTGGAGCTGCGCAATAAAGAGAAGGACGAACGCTGGCACAATGCCTGGGATAAAGCCCTGATCGTCAGCAGCTTCCTCCCGGCCCTCCTCTTCGGCGTCGCCTTCGGCAACTTCTTCCGTGGCCTGCCGATCGATGCCGCCGGTTATCAAGGTTCTTTCTTTGCTCTCCTTAATCCCTACGGGCTTCTTACCGGCGTCCTCTTTGTTGTCCTCTTCCTGCAGCACGGCGCCCTGTATGTGGCGGTGAAGACAACCGGAGTTGTCGCCGAGCGTGGCGCCGTTCTAGCCGGGAAACTCTGGCCGGTTGTCCTCGTCGTCGCCGCGACCTTCCTGGTCGCCACCAACTTTGCCACCAAACTTTTCGTCAACTACTTCAACCATCCGGCCCTCTTCCTCGTCCCGCTTCTGGCGGTCGGGGCCCTGGTCCTGGTCAAGGTCAAGCTGGTGCAGAACAATCGTCTCTTAGCATTTGCCGCATCCTGTGCCACCATCCTTCTGGTGGTAACGACCGGCCTGGTCGGTCTCTTCCCCAACCTGATTCCGTCGAACCTTGATACCGCTTACAGCCTGACCATCTACAACTCATCGTCGAGCCCCTACACCCTCAAGATCATGACCGTCGTCGCCTTTATCTTTGTGCCGATCGTCATCGCTTACAAGATCTGGGTCTACCGCATCTTCCGTGCTCCGGTCACTCCGGAGGAAGCGGTCAACGATCAGCTGTACTGAAAATTTTTAAATGGCGGCGAGCAAAGAAGGATGCAGGTACTTATGAAAAAACGGGTTGTCATTGTCGGCATGGGGTTTGGCGGCATTCACGCTGCCCGGGTCCTGGCAGATCAGGGCCTTGAGATCGTGCTGATCGATCGGAATAATTACCACCTCTTCCAGCCCCTCCTTTATCAGGTTGCCACGGCCGGACTTGAACAGGAATCGATCGCCTATTCGGTGCGGGCCATGGCCCGCCACTGGCCGGGAGCACGTTTTCATCTTACCGAGGTCAACGGCTTTGACCTGACGGCACGCACTGTCTGCACCGATCAGGGGCTCGTCCCCTACGATTATCTGGTGGTCGGTGCCGGCAGCGTCACCAACTACTTCGGACAAAGCAGCGTCGAAAGCCATGCCTTCGATCTCAAAGAACTGGCCGATGGCGAGACACTACGCAATCATATTCTCACCGCCTTTGAGCGCGCTGTTAATGAAACGGATCCAGAACGGCGCCGGGCGCTGATGACCTTTGTTATCGTCGGCGGCGGCCCGACCGGGGTCGAATTTGCCGGCGCCCTCATCGAACTGGTCAACTATGTCCTCACCAAAGACTATCCCGAACTACGCATCGCCACGGCACGGGTGGTTCTGATCGAAGCCAGCGACAAATTGCTGAGCGCCATGCCTGCCGAATTGCAAGCCTACACCCTGAGAAAACTGCGCAGCATGTCCGTCGAGGTTCTTCTCCACAACCGCGTTATCGATGCCGATGCCGAACGCGTTATTCTCGCCGACAACACCGTCATCCCGACCCACACCCTCTTCTGGTCAGCCGGAGTCAAGGCCGCCCCCCTCGCTGCAACTCTGGGGGTTGAGACCAAAACCAACGGACGCAGCCCGGTGCAACCCGACCTCACCTTGGCCAACCATCCGGAGGTCTTTATCATCGGTGACATGGCCTGGCTCGAACAGGATGGCGCCCCTCTGCCGATGACCGCCCCGGTCGCCATGCAGATGGGTCGCTATGCCGGCAAAGCAATCCTCGCCCGGGAGAAGAAGAGCGCGCTCCCCCCCTTTCACTACCACGACCGCGGCAACATGGCGACCATCGGCCGCAATGCTGCCGTTGCCAGCGCCTTCGGACTGAACTTTCACGGTTATCTCGCCTGGTTGGTCTGGCTCCTTCTCCACCTTTACTACCTGATCGGCTTTCGCAACCGGATCGTCGTCATGCTCAACTGGGTCTGGTATTACTGGTTTCATGAGCGCCAGGTACGACTGATCACCAAACGCAAATGAAGGTTAAAGGTTAGAGTCGTTAGATGACTTTTTCTTATCCAGCCACAGATAGAATGCCGGCAACACAAAGAGGGTGAGCAGGGTCGAGGTCAGGACCCCACCGATAACGACCGTAGCGAGGGGCCGCTGCACCTCGGCACCGACTCCGGTCGAAAGGGCCATCGGCAGAAAACCGGCGGCCGCGACAGAGGCCGTGGCGACGACCGGCAGTAAACGTTGCCGGGCACCTTTGACCACCGCATCTGCCAGGGTTTCTCCATTGGCATAAAAATTCCGGATCGCTGCGACTAACACCTGACCGTTGAGGACGGCGAGACCGGCCAGAGCGATGAAACCGACCGCGGCGCTGACCGAGAAGGGGATGCCCCGCAGCCACAGGGCAAAGACGCCGCCGACCGCCGCGAGAGGGATGCCGGTGTAGATAATCAGGACATCCCGCAGCCGTTTGAGACTGAACCAAAGGAGGACAAAGATCAGGAGCAGAGTCAGCGGCACCACCACTACCAGCCGCTTTTGCGAACGCTCGAGATTTTCGAACTGCCCGCCCCATTCGATAAAGTAACCGGGCGGCAACTTGACTTCACGGGCGATTTTCTCCCGTCCTTCGCTGACAAAGGAAGCAACATCGCGGTCGCGAACATTGACCGAGACCTTGAGCAGCCGCCGCCCCCACTCGCGATTAATCGTTGACGGACGCTCTTCCTCGCTCAACGTCGCCAGGGCACGCAGCGGCAGAATCGCCCCGTTCCGGGTCGGAATCAGCGTGGCGGCGAGGGCGGCGACATCTTCGCGCCGATCATCAGGGAGTCGCAGGACCAACGGGAAAGAGCGCTCCCCCTCAAAGACCTCGCCCACCCGTGGGGTGCCGACCGCAGCGATGACGTCGAGAACATCTTTGGCCGGGACGCCATAGCGAGCGAGCTTTTCCTGATCGAGCTTGATCTGCAAAGTCGGCTGACCGGTGATCTGCTCGGCGGCCACATCGACAGCGCCGCGCACCTTCTCCATCGATTGCTTCACCTGCTCACCGAGAACTACCAGCTGTTCGAAATCGTCACCGTAGATCTTGATGCCGACATCGCCGCGAATCCCCGACAGCATTTCATTGACCCGCAGTTCTATCGGCTGGGTAAAGACGACGCGAATACCGGGGAGCCCGTCCATCTCTTTCTCGATGGCGGCGGCCAGCTCATATTGTGTCTTTGCCTTGGTCCAGTGTTCACGGGGATAAAGGGACATGAAGATGTCGGTCAGTTCTGTCCCCATCGGGTCGGTCGCGGTCTCAGCGCTCCCTAAGCGGCTCCAGACCACTTTGACTTCATCAGGAAATTTTTCCCGAATCAGCTTTTCCAATTGCTGGTTATAAGCCATCGACTCATCGACCGAGACCCCGGCAAGACGCACGACACTGGCGACGATGGAACCCTCACTCATCCGCGGCAGAAACTCGCCGCCGAGTCGGCTGGCAACAACCCCGGTGACGATCACCAAAAGCGCCGCTGCCAGCAGGGACAGGCGACGATACTGCAACACCCGGGCAAGAGCCGGGGTGTAAAGGCGTTGGAGCCAGGTCTCTGCCCAACCTGTGTGCACTTTGCCCTCTTTTGGCAAAAACTGAAAAGAGAGGATCGGCGACAGGAAGATCGCCACCAGCAGCGCGCCCAACAGGGCAAAGATAAAGGTCCACGCCATCGGCTGAAACATCTTCCCTTCGATCCCCTGCAGAGTCAGGACCGGCAGAAAGACCAGGGCAATGATTCCCATGCCGAAAGCGATGGGACGACCGACCTGACAACTCGACGCCAGAATCGACGCCATCCGTTCTTGCGCGGTGAGAGGGCGTCCGAGTTCCAGTTGCCGCTCGTTCAATCCGCGCAGATTCGCCTCGGTCATGACCACCGAACCATCGACGAGAATGCCGAAGTCAATTGCTCCGAGCGAAAGGAGACTGGCGGCAATCCCCATCTGCCCCATGCCGAGGGTGGCAAAGAGCATCGACATGGGGATGGCAGCGGCAACGAGGAGACCGGCGCGCAGGTTGCCCAGGAGGAGAAAGAGGATGGCGATGACGAGAATCGCGCCGGCAACGAGGTTGTGCTGCACCGTCTCGATGACGTGATCGATCAATTCGGTGCGGTCGTAGACGGTCTCAAGAATAATGTCTTCGGGCAACGCCTGGCGCACTTTCTCCAGACGCTCTTTCAGCGCCGTCGTCACTTCGCGGCTGTTCTCCCCCATGAGCATGAAACCGAGGCCGAGAACCACTTCCCCTTTCCCCTGCGCGGAGACGGCGCCGCGACGCAATTCGTGGTCGATGCGCACTTCGGCAACATCACGCACCCGCACCGCAACCCCGCTATAGCTGGTCAGGACGATGGCGCCAACCTCTTCGGTACTGGTCACCTGGCCGATGCCATGCACCAGCAGCGTCTGCCCGGCGGTAATCACCTGACCGCCGCCGACATTGGCGTTGTTTGCTTGCAGGGCATCACTGATGTCACCGAGGGTGAGACCATATTTGATCAGCGACTCGGGGGCGACAATGACGTGATACTGCCGCTCCACCCCTCCCCAGGAATTAATCTCGGCAACGCCGGCGACTTTGCGCAACTCCGGCTTCACCACCCAGTCATGCAGGCTCCGGAGTTCGTCGAGGCTGCGCTTCGGGTTGTCGGAACGAAGGATATAATGGAAGACCTCACCAAGACCGGTGGAGATCGGCCCAAGTTCGGGGCGTTCGATCCCCGGCGGCAGGGTGACGCTGGCGAGTCGTTCCATGATCAGCTGCCGCGAATCGTAGATCGGCATGTCATCACTAAAGGTGGCGACGACCTGGGAAAGACCGAACTTGGAGATAGAACGGACGCTGATCAAGGAGGGCAGACCGGAAACAGCCAGCTCCACCGGCATGGTCAGCTGCCTTTCCACCTCTTCCGGACCAAGGGCCGGAGCGATGGTGTTGATCTGCACCTGCACCGGCGTGGTGTCGGGGAAGGCATCGATCGGCAGGTGCAGCAGCGACCAGGCGCCGGCGCTAAAGGTGACGACAAAGAGGAGGACCACCAGCAAGCGGTTCCGCAGCGAGAATTCAATCAAGCGTTCAAACATAACGGCCCCCTAGTGATCGGCGCAGGACGCGCCGAGACGCGACTTGAGGACTTCGGATTTCAGGGCAAAGCCCTGCGTTGCCACCACCTTTTCGTCGGCGTGCAAGCCGGCTTCGATCAGGATCGACTTCCCCCGGCGCGGCCCGGCAGCGATGCGGCGCAGCTCGAAGAGATCGGCTTCCCGTTCAATAAAGACAAAGGGTTTGCCGTCGATCATCTGCACGGCATTGCCGGGGATCTCCAGGGCCTCGCCCGCCACCGCTCCGAGGAGACGGACCTGACCAAAGAGTCCGCTCTTGAGCATTTCTTCAGAATTTTCCACCTCGGCCAGCACCTTGAGCAGACGCGTTTGTCCATCGAGAGCGGGAGCAATCTGAACGATTTTGCCGGTGAAGCGCTCCCCTTCCATGCCGTCAAAGAGCGCCTCGATCGGCGCGCCGAGCTTGGCGAGAGCAATGCGATCCGCCGGCAGGGAGAGTTCGATCCCCATGCTGGCAAGGTTGACGACGGTGAAGAGGGGCGTTTCCGGAAGGATCGACTGACCGGCAACGACGCTCCGTTCCGCGACGATCCCGGTCAATGGCGAACGCAGTGCCACGGTCGACCCGCCCCCTTGGGCACCGGCACCATAAAGAGCCAAACGCTGCCGTGCCTGCTGCAGCGTTGCGACCGCAGCTTCCTGTTCAGCCCGGACCTGTTCAAGCTCCTGCCCCGCACTGATCCCTTTAGCGAAGAGCTGCTCTTCCCGGCGCAAGGCGGTCTCGGCCAGATTCAGCCGACTCTGCGCCGTCGTTAATTCGGCGCGGGCGCTGGAGACGTCCGTCGAAGCGATTTCGGCGAGGACCTGCCCCTTGACCACCGCGGCTCCGACATCGGCATGCAGCCGTTGCACCACGCCGGAAGTCAGGGCCGCAACCTGCGCCAGTCCGTTGCGGCTGTAAACTGTCTGGGCCGGAAAGACAGGGCCGGTGGCGCTCGCCACCTTTTGCGGCAACACCGTCGCCACCCCGGCCCGCGCCGCTGCTTCCGGTGTCCCTAAACGCACCAGGACTCCTTGCCCCGGCAAGAGCGGAACAATCAGATCCGGATTACACAAGGCATCTTCGGCCTCCAGCATCCGATGCTCGTCACAATATTCACCGGCAGCAGGCTTCTTCCCATGGCCGTGCCCTTCGTGGCCTTCCTCCTCAGCTTCTTCTTCGTCGTGATCATCGTGATCGGCCTCCTGGCTCTCCGCGACATGCTCCTGTTCTTCCAGATGTAACGAGCTATTCCGGGATGAAGCGGCAAACCAGCCACCGGCAGCGGCCGCGACGAGCATGACGATGATTGTGGCAATACGCATTATCTTCATGATGATTCCTCAGTCTTTCTCAAGTTGATCGCTACCTGACAGCGGCGCCTGCCCGAGGAGCTTCTGCAGTTCGACCGCCGCCAGTTGGGCTGTCAGCAGTACGTCCAGATAACGCCCTCGAACCTCGACCAGATTGCGCTGGGCATCCCGGACTTCCAGCACCCCGAATTTTCCTGACTGATAACCGTAGCTGGCGGCTTCGTAAGTTTGCTGGGCCGAGGGGATGATCTGCTCGCGTAAGGCCTGCGCTTCCGCCGAACTGGCGGCGAGGGACTGCCAACTCTCGGTCAGGCCGGCGCGGCTCTGGATCAATCCACTGGCTTCCTGTGCCTGCGCCGCCGCCAGACGATGCGTGGCAGCCTGAACATTCTCTTGATTGCGGTCAAAGAAGGGGAGAGGCAGGGAAAAGCCGAAGATCACAGCGTTGTCGTCGGATTCATTGTAATTGCGCAGACCAAGAGCAAGGGTCGGATCGACGAGACGGTTGGCCCGAGCCAAAGCGAGATCACGACGTTTCGTTTCGCTCTCCAGTTGCCGGCGCGCGATCTCCGGGCTTTGCCCCAGCTGCGCTTGAATTTCGGCGTAGGCGGGCAGCGTTGGCAGGCGGCTCAGGTCACCCACGACCCCGCCCAGCTCCGCCGCTGCAAAGCCAAGATTGTCAGCCAAGACCTGGCGTGCCGCGGTCAGCGCCAGCATCGCCTTCTCTCTGCCCAAAAAGGCCTCGGCCAAAGCAGATTGAAAACGATATTTTTCCACGCTCGGAGACCGGCCGGCGGTGATCTTCTCCTCGACCACTGCCAAGGTCTGTGTCGCCAAATCGACCTGTTCATCGGCAAGTTTGAGTCGCTCCTGGGCACCAAGCAGCGTCCAGAAATACCGGGCAATGCGCGCCTGCACGTCCATTCTGGCGAACTCCAGGTCACGCAGAGCCCGATCATGCTCCACTTCGGCCAGGTCGCGCCGCAACTGCCGTTTGTTACCAAGCTCAATCTGCTGGCTCAACTGCAGCGTCGTCTCGGCAACGTCGAAGCCGCTGTAGGCGCCACTGCCGGCAACATTCGCCACTTCGACGGCGAGTTCAGGGTTGATGAAACGGGCTGCCTGAGAAATTCCCGCCATACGGGCGTGGGTCTCTTCAGCATAAACGCTCAGCTCCGGGCTGGTTTGCAAGGCGTGTTCGAGTGCGGTCGGCAAGGTAAGCAGCACGGCTGACGACGAAGAATGCGCCGAAAAAACCGGTTCGCTAATTGCCGGTGCGGCGGCAAAGACAGGCAGCATAGGCGTTGCCAGCAACCCCAGGACAGCCCCGGCAATAAAGAGGGTCTTGGTAGACATCAGGATGACTCCGAAAATCAGGGAGGGAAAGCAGACACAGAAATCCCGCACAGAGACTGAGGCCCTGAGTGAGAAGTGACCATTCAACTGGAGAGGGAGGTTTTAAATAACCAGGACTATCGAACGGAGGGCAACAAGTGCCACGGCACGCGGGAGTTCTACAAATGCGGGGAATGGGGTTTGCAGATAAACAGAGGCCGCGAGGCAACGCAAGGTCGTATCAAAATCTGTCGGCTTTATGGCGACAACTTTGTCCGATGCAACTTTTTCTGCTGAGGCGACGCTGCTGGCATGAGCTGAAGTGATGGGGAAGTGGCGACATTCAACCCCGGTGTGAGCCGTTGCGGCACAGGAAAGCTCTCCTTGAATGTCCGCTTCGGTGACACAATCGGCGGAAATCGCCACATGGGCATGACCATCAGCGCTCAGGCACCAAACAAGGCCATGCGCCGTCGCATTTCCGCCGAGGAGGTAAAAAAACACCTGAAGCAAGATGATTATTTTCATGGACGACTGACGCATACGACCTCACAGGGGATGTTGAACTTATAGCATGGGCTCAGAAACAGAGTCAAACCGTACTCACACCTGTCCCCCCGCTCAACTAAAGGGGGCAAGTCCTTGCAAATCGGCCAGCTCTGTTTTTTTCTTGCATTGCTTGGCTATTTGGCTAAAATGCCAACTACCTACAAAGGAGACTCATTCCATGCTTGAACAACGCAAAGTCTATCTTGAAGCCCGCGCCCGGGTGCTCAAAGCCATGGCCCATGCGACCCGACTCTTTATCATCGAAGAACTGGAAAAAGAAGAACGTTGCGTCTGCGACCTGACCGCGATGATCGGCGCCGATATCTCTACCGTGTCCAAACACCTCTCCGTACTAAAACAGGCAGGGATTGTCCTCGATGACAAGCGCGGCAATCAGGTCTTCTATCGGTTACGAGTCCCCTGCATCCTGAACTTCTTCGGCTGCGTTGAATCAGTATTGCAGAACCGGGCGAAGGAGCATGCCGCCTCTTTGGAGGCCGTCGGGCACTAGTTTTAATATCAAAAAATTTGGCAATTACGCCAAATAACCACCAACTTCGGATGACGCAATGAACTGGAAGGAAGAATGGAAACCGCTGACGGTGATGGTTACCGCATTCATCGCCATTTATTACCTGCCGCTGGAATGGCTGGAGCAGCAGATGCGCTTGCCGCAAAGTCTGTGGGAGGCCCTGTATCTCGCCCGCTGGTATGCACAGGAACATGTGCTGCTCTGCCTGGTTCCGGCCTTCTTCATTGCCGGCGCCGTCGGTGTCTTCGTCAGCCAGGCCGCGGTGATGAAGTATCTAGGGCCCAAGGCCAACAAACCCTTGGCTTACGGCGTCGCTTCGGTTTCCGGGACGATTCTGGCTGTCTGCTCCTGCACTATCCTGCCGCTCTTCGCCGGCATCTACCGCATGGGTGCGGGCCTCGGCCCGGCCAGCGCCTTCCTTTACTCGGGTCCGGCCATCAACATCCTTGCCATCGTCTTGACCGGCGTTGTCCTCGGCCCGGAGATGGGCATCGCCCGCGGGGTGGGAGCCATTGTCTTTGCCGTGCTCATCGGTCTGGCCATGCACTTCATCTTTCGCCGCGAGGAAGCGGAAAAACTGACCGCGGCAGCCGCCATGCCCGAACCGGCAGTGTCCCGCCCCCTTTGGCAGAACGCCCTGTACTTCGCGGCCATGGTCGGCATCCTGGTCTTTGCCAACTGGGGACAGCCGGGCAGAGACAGTGGTCTGTGGCACAGCATCTACGCGGCCAAGTGGAATCTGACCGCCCTCTTTGCCCTGGCGCTGGCATTGATCCTGGTAGTCTGGTTCAAGGTCGGCAAGGGGCGGATGATGATCACTGCCCTGCCGGTGGTAGTGCTGGCGCTGGTCCTGCCGGACTATCCCCTCCTCCCCTTTATCGCCGGCGCCATCGGTCTCTCGGTTTTGACCTCGACTGCACCGACTGAGGATGACAGCGAGCTGCGCGACTGGTTTTCCGCCAGTTGGGATTTCGCCAAAAAGATTCTGCCGCTGCTGTTGTTCGGCGTCCTCATCGCCGGAGCTCTCCTTGGCCGTCCCGGCCATGAAGGGCTGATCCCCTCCGGCTGGATTG
>DIKR01000047.1:0-5851 GCA_002424625.1 Desulfuromonadaceae bacterium UBA5613 | reverse complement strand
TCTTCGCTTCGGTGGTCGGCGCCTTCATGTACTTCGCCACCCTGACGGAAGTGCCGATCCTGCAGGGGCTCATCGGTTCCGGTATGGGCAAAGGACCGGCGCTGGCGCTGCTGCTGGCCGGACCGGCGCTGTCACTGCCGAGCATGCTGGTCATTCACAGCGTCATGGGGGCGAAAAAAACGATCGTTTTTGTTACCTTGGTGATCGTCATGTCGACAGCAGCGGGGATGATTTACGGCACCATTTTTTGATACTCGCTGCACTGCGTGTGTATGCTGAATAATCCCTTCCATCCCAACAAGCAAAAGGAGAAAAGAATGAAAAAGATCCAGATCCTCGGCACCGGCTGTGCCAAATGCCAGAAATTAATGGAAAACGCCAAGACCGCCGCCGAGACTCTCGGCCTCCCCTACGAAATGGAGAAGATCACTGCCCTCAACGACATCATGAAATTCGGGGTAATGACCACACCGGGACTGGCAGTGGACGGCAAGGTCCTGTCGCAGGGAAAACTCTTGTCTGCCGATGAAATCGTTAAACTGTTGCGCTGATTTTTTCCTTCTCCGCAGAAAGGCAGATCGCTATGTACCTCTCCCGTTTTTTTGTCGGCAGGACCGTTCAGCGCTTGCTCATTCCGGCCTGCACCTTTTTACTCTTCTTCTCTCTGGCAGCCTGCAGCAAGGCGGAGAGTCCGGCCAACAGCCCTGTCAGCAAGGCAGCAAGCGGTCTTCCCCGCCTGGTCGATCTCGGGGCTGACAAGTGTGTCCCCTGCGTAGCCATGGCGCCGATTCTGGCAGAGATGAAGAAGGAGTATACCGGGCGTTTCGAGGTGGAATTCATCGACGTCTGGAAGCACCGGGAAGAAGCAGCCCGCTATGGGGTACAGATGATTCCGACGCAGATTTTTTATGATGGTGCAGGCAAGGAGCTTCACCGCCGCAGCGGCTTTATCGGTAAGGAAGACATCCTCGCCACCTGGAAAAAGCTCGGCTACGATTTTACCAGGTAGCCAGGAGGACGGTCCGTGGAAACCATCTTTACCGCTCTCAATCATGCAGTAACAGGGGCGCCCTTCGTCGCCCTGGCAGCGGCGACCGCTTGGGGGATCTTGAGTATCGTCCTTTCCCCCTGTCATCTGGCCAGTATTCCCCTGATTGTCGGCTTCATCGACGGCCAGGGGCGGATGAGCACCGGCCGCGCCTTCCTCATCTCCTCCCTCTTCTCCGTCGGCATTTTACTGACCATCGCCTTGGTCGGCCTGTTGACGGCCGCCGCCGGGCGGATGCTCGGGGATGTCGGTCCCTGGGGAAACTGGCTGGTAGCGCTGATCTTCTTTGTCGTCGGTCTGCATCTGCTCGACCTGATCCCCCTCCCCTGGGCAGGAGCAAGTCCGGTCGGCATGGCGCGCAAAGGCCTGCTGGCCGCCTTTTTTCTCGGCCTCATCTTCGGCATCGCCCTCGGGCCCTGCACTTTCGCCTTTCTCGCGCCGATGTTGGGGGTCACCTTCAGCCTGGGTAGCGACCGTATGCTCTTCGGCGCAGCCCTCCTGCTCGCTTACGGCATCGGCCATTGTTCCGTCATCGTTTTGGCCGGAACTTTTACCGAGGTGATCCAGCGTTATCTTAACTGGACGGAGCGATCCAGAGGGGCGCTGCTGCTGAAAAAAATCTGTGGTGTACTGGTGATTTTCGGCGGGGTGTGGATGATTTACGCTGCCCCCTGAAGGGGAAAGAAAAGAAGAAAGTAACAGCGAACTTAGTAGCAGGCCCTCAGCAACTAGTAGCAGGCCCTCAGCAACTCGTTCGGCTCTTGATTCTTTCTATCGAAGACGGCCTGTACACAGGTGATGAACTTTTGCAGAAGGGGATCGGTTCTTCTCACACGGGAATAAATGAGGGTTCGCAAACGGGTGTTCTGGAAGTCAAGAACCTGATGGGCCAGGAGACTGCCACACTCGAGCTGGGCAGCGACCAGACTGCGCGAGACAAAGGAAATGCCCTGCCCTGCGAGAACCGCCTCCAGGGTAAAGCGCAAATCGTCAGAGATAAAGACACTTTGAAAGTCTGTAGTTGTCTTGTCACAGGCGGCCAGATTGTTCAGCAGTAACTGCTTGGAGCTGCATCCGTCGTGGCGGGCATACAGCCGGAAGGTGAACAGGCTCTCCAGTTCAACACTTCCGGCGGGCAGGCCCAACTGCGGTGCACTGACAAAGATCAGTTCATCGATGGGCAGAGAATGCGTCTGGAAGGTCGAAAGATCGAGATTGTCGCAGTGTTCGATAATGGCCAGATCATAAATGTTTTCGTGAACACCTTTAATCGCCTGGAGCGGTTGCTGAAAGATGAACTTGAGATCAGCCAGGTCGGCATTTTGCAAAATAAAGTCATTAAGTACCGCCGGTAGATAAGCCATACCAAAAGTTGGCGTACAGCACAGGGACAGGCGCTTGATCTGTCCGAGCCGCTTCACCTCCTCTTCCATCTCCCTTTCCTGCTCCACCATCACTTCCGCCCGCGCCAGAATCAATCGTCCTGCCTCGGTGGAGACAAGCTCACTCCCAGAACGATCAAGAAGCTGATATTCGAAATGCTCTTCAAGAAACTTGATGCGCTGCGACACCGCCGACTGGGTGATATGCAGCAGTTCGGCGGCCTTGGAGAAGCTGCCGGTTTCAACCACTTTTAACAGGGTTTTCAGGTAGCGTGTTTCCATTAAATTAACCTCCTTACCATGAGTGTAAATTCATGAGCAGAATTAGATTTACTAATGGCCCCATTAGAATCTTTATCTTTACCCTAGCATGGAAGACGATTAACTTAACAGAAATTTTTAACCTTATACTGCGCACAACATCGCAATACTTTAATGAGATTCTCGATCGCTGCTGCACTCTAATTTATGGGCTTAAACATTAATTGGTGCAGTTCAAATCCCCTGACAAGCTGGAATATTGATGAAAGGAGGTGTAGACCGAAACCAGACTCGCTTTTACAGAAGATCCATGGCAAAGAACTTCAATTACTTTACGGAGGCAGCATGAACAGAATGTTTCACTGGCGTAAGTTTTCTCTGCTTGCAGGGCTCGCCCTTACGGCAACCCTAATCCTTGGCGGCTGTGGCACCGACAGCTATGAGGAGCCGAAATCGGGCGTAATTTCGAATGCAGCTCTTCCTGACCACGCAACTAACGCACTTATTGAACCTGAAACCCTTTTGGAGTGGATGGAAGCAGGTCTGGTCAACTCCACTGATAGTTTTCAGACAGGTAATGTTGTCATTCTTGATTACGGCTCAAGCAATACTTATCTGCCCGTTCCTGGGGCTGGAAGAGTTGCTACGGCCGAATTAGCGGCGACTCGTCTTGAAGGTATTGCTGAAACCGGTACCATGGTACCTACCGGCGCCATGATGGACTCCGTAATTCAGCGTCTTGGCATTGATGATAACACCACGATAGTCTTCACCAGTGATACCCCTTTTTATGCGACCAGAGCTTATTATATCTTTCGCTATTGGGGCTTTCCTAAAGAAAAGCTGAAAGTACTAAATGGTGGAAACAAAATCTGGAATGATGTAATCAACGATCCTGCGCTTATGACAAATGTAAAGGTAAACCCCACACCGGCCACGTCAAATTATAGTGTGCGTGACAACGGGATTTTACGGGACGATTTGCGTATGTCCATCGGTGAGATGATCACCGAGGTTGTTCCCGCCCTCGAGCAAGGTACCATGTCACACTTGGACGCTCTCGGGCCGGCCCATGCGGAAGGTACTGGCTCAACAACTGATTTAATCGATCCAACGAAGTACGTGGTCTTTGAAGGAAGAATCAAAGGGAGCGCACCTCTTAATCAAGGTGATCTTTATGCGGCTAGCACTCCGAGTCGGTTCAAGCCCGCTGCGGATATCCGCGTCCTTTTTGAAAAAGCCGGTTGGCAAATGGGGCAACCGACGACCGTTGCCTGCCGTGCTGGCGTGAGCTGCACAACTTTGTTTTTTGCTCTTGACGCAATTCTCAACTCCCCAGTTTACTCCTATGACGGCAGTTGGGGGCAATGGGGACTCTATTCCAACAGCGTCGACACAAACGGTAGCAAGATCCCCTCGACCCTTACCGAAAAGCTCGCACTCTGGGCTACGGACCAGTACACCATCAGTGGTACTGTTGCGAGAGACGCGGATGGTTATGTAGTCAAAGAGAATCTACAGCTGGGTAATCTGCCAGTCTACAATGTGGGCCGCACGCTGCCTGTAAGTGGTGTTTCAACGACACTGACAAAGATTCATATAGCACCTTTGCGGATCGATACGACCGCACTTTACGGCACAGAAGGTCCTGCCGACCCGCGCGCCAATCAAATCGAGAATGCCGACCGGAAATATATGACGGCACCCCCGGCAGGCGGAGCTCCTGGAGCTAATACCGGCAGTGCCGGCGGCGGATGCTGATCAGATTTAAAGTTCTTTGAATTTTTATCACTGAAGGAGCGACTAACGTGAAAATTAGACATGCATTGATAGCACTGGCAGGGATGACCCTGCTTGCCTCCCCGGCCTTTGCCGGACCCACCTGGACCTTCGGCCCCGAAGATCAGGGGCTTCTCAAACTCGATTACAAAGGACAGTTCCAACTGAATTATCGGGATGAAGGCGCAGGTCCGAACCGGGACGAGGACGCGATGGAATTTAACTTCCGCCGCAACCGGTTAGCTCTGATGGGTGCCTGGGAAAAGAATTTCAGTCTCTACGTCCAGACCGAGTACAATTCAGATAACAACTTTGGTCCCATCGCCCTCAGCGACGGAAACAATTCCGATTTCCGCATCCTTGATGCGACCTTGCGCTTTAAACTTAATGAATATGCCAATATCTGGCTGGGTAAATTCAAGTACGGCTTTACCCGCGAAAATCTCGAAAGCTGCGAAGATCCTCTGACTCTCGATCGCAGCCTCTTCATTCGAACTCCCTACACCGGGACCCGTGATGATGGGGTTTCTCTCTGGGGGAACGTGATGGACGGCAAGGTGCAGTACCGTGTTGATGTTATGAACGGTCGCAATGACAGCCTTTCCTCTCCCAAAAGCGAATTGCGTTATACCGCCCGTGCTCACCTCTCGTTGCTTGATGCCGAAAACGGCTACGGTTACAAGGGTACCTACATGGGCAGCAAAAAAGTCTTCACCGTCGGCGCCGCTTATCAGATGGAGTCTGACATCGCTTATCAAAACACCGTCGCCCAGACCGGCGCCGTCGACTACAAAGCCTGGACCGTTGACCTCTTCACCGAAATTCCGGTCGAAGGGCTGGGGACCTTCACCGCTTCCGGGGCTTATGTCGATTACGACCTCGACGACGCTTATCAAGGCATTACCTCAGACGCCGGAGTCAGCGGCCTCAACGGCGAAAAGAACGGCTATTACGTCAAGGCCGGTTACATGCTTCCCGGCCTGCCGCTGCAGTTCTTCGGCCGTTATGAGAACTGGTCCTTCGCCGAGCTCAATAATATTATCGATCAGGAGATCACCTGGTACGGCGGCGGAGCAAACTACTACCTGCGCGGGCAGAATCTGAAGCTGACCATGGAGCTTTCCAAAACAGACTTCGACAAATCCGGCGCTGACAGCGAAGATTTCACCACTTTGACAACTCAGATGCAGTTAATATTTTAATTAGATAATTGACCTCACGCCCTCTTCTCATTCGGGGAAGGGGGCGTCGTTCATCAACAGACAGAAAAGGAGAAAAAGATGAAAAAACTTTTCGTACTAATCGCAGTATTGATGATGGTCGCCATGACTGCTGGATTCGCCATTTCCCAGGGGGCGACCGTGTCCGGCACGATCACCGA
>DIKR01000105.1 GCA_002424625.1 Desulfuromonadaceae bacterium UBA5613 | reverse complement strand
GATAAACCGAAGGGATAAACCTTTCAGCGCTTTTAAATCCGTGAAAATCCGTCTTGTCAGATTTTATCCGTGTGCTAAATTCCTTTAGATTTTAGATAGTTACCAATGGTTTCGTGGGGAAACTGCTTCTTCTTATGCGTAATTCTGACTTTTTTCGTCGACTATTGACTCGCGTCAAATCCTTCCGGCCAGTTTTGCTCTAGTCTGTACTCAACAACAGCACGAAAGGAGCGAAACCATGAACCTGCCGCAAAACATCGGCGAAGCAGCCATCAATAAAACCATCGAAAAGCACCCCGCCATCGGCGAGATTTTGCAGAAGCACGATATCGGCTGTGTCACCTGCGGCGTCGGCATCTGCCTGGTCAAGGACGTAGTGGCGATTCACGCCCTCGGCCCCGAAGCTGAAGCGCAGATCGAAGCCGAAATTAACGCCTATCTTGCCACCCTTAACCAATAAACCATCCCTAGAGGAGAGACGACCATGACAAACTTAGCCTGTGGCTGCCCCGGTTCCCAAGTCCGCACCATCGAGAAGAACGAAACCACCGCCAGCAGCGAGACCGGCAACCGGCCCTCCGAGCTGCGCCAATGGCCGACCCAACTGCATCTGGTGCCGCCGACTGCGCCCTATCTGCAGAACGCCCATCTGCTCATCGCCGCCGACTGCGTCCCCTTTGCCTACCCCGAGTTCCACCGTGACTTCATCAAGGGGCGGGTTCTGGTCAACGCCTGCCCCAAACTCGACGACACTGGCCCCTACGTCGACAAGCTGGCGGCGATGATCGCCAACAACAATGTCCAGTCGGTGACGGTGACGATCATGGAAGTCCCCTGCTGCCGCGGCCTGGCGATGCTCGCCGATGCGGCGGTGAAGCAGTCGGGCAAGGACGTGCCCGTCGAGGTGGTGGTGATCGGTATCAACGGTGAAAGGAGAAATTAAGATGAAGACAAACGTAACCAAGGTGATGGTTGACGAGCACCAGCTGATTCTGCGCATGATCACGCTGGTCGAGCAGAACACCGCCCGGCTCGAACAGGGGAAGTTCCGCAACTGGCAGTTCTATCTCGACGCCGTCGATTTCATCCGCAACTATGCTGATCGTTTTCACCACGCCAAGGAAGAGGATGTCCTCTTTGTCGAGCTGATCGCCAACGGCATGCCCGAGAAGCAGTCGCCGATCGAGGCGATGCACATCGAGCACGACCAGGGCCGCGCCCACGTGCGCGCCATGGAAGAAGCGGCGCAGAAGGCCCTGGACGGCGAGCCGGGACAGGGGGCGATCATCGCCGAGCACGCCAAGGGCTATGCGGCCCTGCTGCGCGGTCATATCGACAAGGAGGACAACGTCCTTTATCCCTTGGCCGAGCGGATCTTGCCCGAAGCGGTGCGCGAGCGGATGCTGGCAGCCTACGCCGCCGCCGAAGCGAAGACGCCGCAGCTGGAGCGGCGCTATCAGGAGTTGGTCGAGGAGTACGAGCGCCAGGCGGCAGCGTGAAGATGCCGAACGAACGCGATATCGAAATAAAGAAGGCGGCCGCATGGTCGCCTTCTTTATTTATTGGAGCAGATTCCGGGATTAGCACTGAATTCAGGCGTATAAACGTATTTATATCTTTTCGAATATAAATTTTTTTATGCCTCTTTAGATATATATTGATTTTATATCTTTTTAGATATATTTTTCCTTCATGCTTAATTAGATATAGTCTATCCGGTGAGAACACGGAGGATCCAGCATGCAAAAAGTTACCTCCCCCAAAGTTCTGGGACAAATCCTCAAATCAACCAGAAACCAGAAAGGCCTGAATCAACACCAGGCAGGAAAACTTGTCGGGATTACCCAGGCTATGATCTCCCGCATAGAAACCGGTGAGTCAAATGTGCGCATTGACACCTTATTCCGATTATTGGCGGCGCTCGAGATGGAGATGGTCGTGGAACCTCGCGACACATCCTCCCGGCTTGACGAAGGAGATAACTGGTAAATGGGCAGGAAAAATCAGGGTGTAGAACTTTTTGTCTTTATGAATGGCGAAAAGGTTGGCCTTCTCTCCCGCGCCCCCAGTGGGAAGCTTGAATTCCGCTATGAAGCGGGCTGGCTAAGAAGCAAAGCCGGCCGCCCCTTGTCACTTTCAATGCCAATGGCGGCACAAAGCTATTCCGGGGATGTTGTTGAGAACTATTTTGACAACCTTCTCCCCGACAGCCAGCCCATCAGAAATCGTATTCAGAAAAGGTTTGGCGCCAGATCCAACCGAGGATTTGATTTGTTGTGGCATGTGGGTAGGGACTGTGTCGGTGCCATACAGTTGTTTCCTGAAGACATTCCTGTAGATGTACAAAAAATCGAATCAGAACCGTTGAGCGATGAGGCCATTGCCAACACGCTCAAAAACTACAGAACCATGCCCTTGGGCATGCGCGAGGATAAGGATTTTCGGATTTCTGTGGCCGGAGCACAAGAAAAAACCGCCTTCCTGAGACTCAACAATGAATGGCTTCTGCCCTTGGGAACAACCCCAACGAGTCACATCTTTAAACTCCCGATTGGGCGGATTGAACACAGCAACGTCGATCTGAGCGACAGCGTTGAGAATGAGTGGTTATGCCATGCCATCCTCAAAGCCTATGGCCTTGCCGTTGCACCTGCGGAAATGCTGACCTTCGACGGGATCAAGGTTTTAGTTGTTGAGCGCTTCGATCGACGCTGGTCTATGGACAAGACCTGGTTGATCCGGCTCCCGCAAGAGGACATGTGCCAAGCTTTGGGTATCCCCCCGGCATTGAAATATGAGTCTGACGGTGGTGCGGGCGTTGAGCAGATCATGAAATTGTTGCTGGGATCGATTTCCAGCCTTGAAGATCGCCGAACCTTCATGACCCAGGTTTTTCTGTTCTGGGTCATGGGGGCGATTGATGGACATGCCAAGAACTTCAGCATATCTTTGCGCCCAGGGGGTGCCTTTCAACTGACACCAGCGTATGACGTGATCTCCGCCTACCCTCTGGTAGCCAAGGGACAAATTGAGAGAAAAACCATGTCGATGGCGATGCCCCTCAAGGGCAAGCGGCGCCACTACCTGTGGGAGCACATGTTTCACCGCCACTGGCTATCGACGGCCAAACTGTGCAACTTTCCGGAAGATGAAATGGTTCATGTGATCGAAAGAATTTTGGGTGAGATGGATCAGGTCGTTGACAAAGTCAGCAACGCCTTGCCCGCTGGGTTCCCTGAAGATATTGCCGCATCGATTTTCGCAGGGATGAAAAGAGCCAGGGAGCGTGTCTGAGGTTATGATCTCCACCCCCCGCTTGAAAGGCACGCGCAGGATCGGCCAAAACATCGGCCAATAAAATTGAAAAAGTGAAAAAAGTTGTTTATTCCTTTGGCTAAATGCGGTACAAAAATACCATTAATAATATCGGCCAAAAAACTAGATATATTTCTGATAATAGATGGTAGTAACCCGTTTAACATTCATTTTTATTTTTCATAGGCGGCCAACAAACCGGCCAATGATGACAATTATTCGCGAGAAATCGGCACAGAAACGCATTGGCGTCGCGAGCTTCAAGATCGGCCAAAATATCAGCCAATGACGGGGTGATCAACATGGTAGGTGGCTTTTATACAAAAATTTCGGAAATGGAACCGATGCTGCCGACTGACCCGTCAGGCGAGTTGGACTATCTGGCGATTGCAGTGATTCGTAAATCTGCCGCCATTCAGGGCGCGGTGCATCCCGTCACCCGCCGGGGAATTGTTGAATTAGTCAGAAAAATGAACAGCTACTATTCCAATTTAATCGAAGGGCATAACACCCATCCGATCGATATCGATCGTGCTCTGCGCGAAGACTTTTCCCCCGATCCGGCCAAAAGAGCCAGACAGTTGGAGAGCAAAGCCCATATCGAAGTGCAGAAACTGATCGAGTCCCGGATCGAAACGCTTCCGGAAAGCGTCATTACCAGTCAGAACTTTTTATGCTGGATCCATAAAGAATTTTATGAGCGGATGCCGGCGGAGTATCTGTTCGTCCAGCATGCCGATGGAAGAACAGCACAGGTGATTCCTGGGAAAATCAGGGAATGTGAAGTTGAGGTCGGGAGGCATTTACCGCCGAAGGCAGAATCTCTCGGCCCTTTTATGAAAAGATTCGAAGAAGTCTACGATCCGCAGCAACTGAAAGGTTTAAATCAAGTGATCGCAGCTGCGGCAGCGCATCATCGTCTGGCCTGGATCCATCCTTTTCTCGATGGCAATGGGCGGGTGACACGTCTGATGACGCATGCCTATCTGAAAAAGATCAAGATCGATGGGCACGGCTTGTGGACTGTTTCCCGGGGCTTTGCCCGGAATCGGGAAGAGTATCGGGCGGCCCTGGCCGGAGCAGACCAATCGCGTCGCGGCGATCTCGATGGCCGGGGGAATTTGACCCAGGCAGGGCTGGCGGAGTTTTGTAAATTTTTCCTGAAGACGGCGATTGATCAGATTGACTTTATGACGGCCCTGCTGGATCTGGACGGAATGCAGAAAAGAATCCAGGCGGTGGTCGATCGTCAGGTGTCTTTGGGGGAACTGAAACCGGAAGCCGGACATCTATTGCGAGACGTATTTTTACGCGGGGAAATAGCGCGGGGTGAGATCCCGAAGATCATCGGCATGCCGGAACGCTCCGCGCGTCGGGTCGTCCGGACTCTAATGGAAAAAAACTATTTAGTGTCCGATTCGGAAAAGGGACCGGTCATGCTCAGCTTTCCCGCAACGCTGGTCGGCTATTATTTTCCTCGTCTTTATCCTGAGGGGGTTGAGGCCGGCCGGGATTAACCGGCCTTCTCGCAAAATCCCCTCTCACTCCGGCAACGGCGCAAACTCGGTCTCGCCGGGAATCGGCGCAAAGCGCCCCTCCTGCCATGCTGTCTTGGCTTTCTCAATCAGCTCGCGCCGGGTCGCGGCCAGATTCCACCAAACCGTGCGCTTGCCAAGCGGCTGACCGCCGATCACCACCAGCCGACATTCCTCCGTCGCCTTCAGCTCGATCTCCATCCCCGTTTCAAAAGCCGCCATAGAGTGCGTGGCGATCGCCGTCTTTCCGACCTGCACGCCGCCGGAGACGACATAGACGCCGCGCTCCTCGACATCGTCCGGCAGCTTGAAGGTGGCACCATCCTCCAGCACCACCTCCAGATAAAGGGTCGGTGAAAAGGTCTGCACCGGCGAGGTGGCGCCAGCGGCGCTGCCGATCAGCACCCGTACGCTGACGCCCTTCTTGGTGAGGAGCGGGATCGTTTCTGCTCCGTAATGGCAGAAGGCCGGCTCGGTCTCCTCGTCCGCCGCGGGGAGGGCCACCCACAACTGCAGAGCATGCAAGGTGTGGCGCTGACGGCGCACATGCGGCGGGGTGCGCTCGGAATGAGCAATGCCGCGACCGGCGGTCATCCAGTTGATGGCGCCGGGCTCGATCGGTTGCACACAGCCGAGATTGTCACGATGGAGGATCTCGCCGTCGAAGAGGTAGGTGACGGTGGCCAGGCCGATGTGCGGGTGGGGTCTGACGTCGATGCCGCTACCGGGTTCGAAAGTCGCCGGGCCAAGGTGGTCGAAGAAGATGAAGGGCCCGAGCGAACGCAGCTCGGCGGCAGGGAGGAGGCGACGGACCAGGAAGCCGCCGCCGATATCACTTTCCCGCGGCGTGACGATGACCCTGATGCCGGAGCAGGGGTGCGCCAGAGTGGCACAGTCGGGGGGAGTTTTGAGGAGGTCGCTCATGGAATTTACTCCTTGCTGCGATCGAATTTCGCTGCTGTGGATAAGGAAATTAGGCCCATCTCCTTGCGGGTTTGTCAAGAGTTGACAGGAAATTTATGACCGTCGGTTTCTGACCCCATGACGTTTGGCATCAGCGACAAAAGAGGTTATACTTGTCGACATTGTCACCATCCCCTTCTCCCAAGGTTGAAAATAAGTCGATGTCAAACCAGATCGTTATTAAAGGTGCCTGCGAGCACAACCTCAAATGTATCGACGTCATTATCCCCCGCGACAAATTCGTCGTCATCACCGGTGTCTCCGGCTCCGGCAAGTCGACCCTCGCCTTCGATACTCTCTACGCCGAGGGGCAGCGGCGCTATGTCGAATCCCTTTCCGCTTATGCCCGGCAGTTTTTGGAGCAGATGGAGAAGCCCGATGTCGAATCGATCGAGGGGCTGTCGCCGGCGATCTCCATCGAGCAGAAGACGACGAGCAAGAATCCGCGTTCAACAGTCGGCACCGTCACCGAGATTTACGATTATTTGCGCCTCCTCTTTGCCCGTGCCGGACGGGTGCACTGTCCGCAGTGCGACAAGGAGATCGCGGCGCAGACGGTGCAGCAGATGGTTGACCGGGTCATGGAGCTGCCGGAGAAGAGCCGGATTATGGTCCTGGCGCCGATGGTGCGCGGCCGCAAGGGGGAATACAAGAAGGAGATCAAGCAGCTCCTTGCTGACGGTTATGTGCGCGGCCGCATCGACGGAGCCATGGTCGAACTCGCTGAAGCGCCGGAACTCGACAAGAAGAAGAATCACGATATCGAAGTGGTGATCGATCGGTTGGTGATCAAGGACGACATCGCCGGCCGCCTCGCCGATTCGCTGGAGAGCGCCCTGCGTCTCGCCAGCGGGCTGGTGCGGGTCGAGATCATCGACGGCGCCTCCTTCCTCTTTTCCGAGCAGCATGCCTGTGTCGACTGCAACATCTCCCTCCCCGAGGTAACGCCTCGCCTCTTCTCCTTCAACAACCCGCACGGCGCCTGCCCCGATTGCTCCGGCCTCGGCACCCGCATGTACTTTGATCTCGAGCAGGTCGTCCCCAATCCCGGCCTCTCTCTGCGCGACGGGGCGATCGTCCCCTGGGAGACGCGTACCGGCTTCTACTACCAGCAGCTCCTCGAAGCCTTGGCCGACCACTATGAATTCTCCATCACCACCCCCTTCGAGCAGCTGGCGGAGCGGATCCGCAA
>DIKR01000087.1 GCA_002424625.1 Desulfuromonadaceae bacterium UBA5613 | reverse complement strand
CGGCGGCCCGCGACCTGCGCTTTATTACCCTGGCGTTGAAGATCGTCACCGACCTCGAACGGATCGGCGATCAATGCCGCAACATCTGCAAGCACACCCTCCACCTCAACAAAGAACCGGCGCTCAAGCCCTATATCGACCTGCCGCGCATGGCGGTGGCGGCGGCGACGATGGTGCGCGAAGCCCTTGATGCCTTTGTCCGGGCTGATGCGGAACTGGCCCTCAAGGTCTGTGGTGACGATGCCTTTGTCGACCAGCTCAACTCCCAGATTCAGCGCGAACTCCTCACCTACATGATGGCCGATCCGACCACCATCACCCGCGCTATCCGTGTCAACTCTGTCGCCAAATGTCTGGAGCGGGTCGCCGATCATGCCACCAACGTCGCGGAGATGGTCATCTTCATGGTCAAAGGGAAGGATATCCGCCATACCGCCTGACCCTGATTGGGGGATAAAGACGATAACGCAGGAGCAGACCGGGGTCTGCTCCTGCGTATGACGAAAGAAGTTTACATTGACAATATGCTGACAGCTCAGGTAATAATACCGCTCAGGTCATCAATCTTGGGAGGTTTTTGTGATTATTACCCGCGCAACAGAATACGCAGTTCGAGCCGTGCTCCACATGGCCAAGCAGCCCACAGGAGAGGTTGTCTACAAAAAAGATATCTGTGCCGCCCAGGACGTGACCCCGGCCTTTTTGACCAAAATTCTTCAACCGCTGATCAAATGCGGCATCGTTGCTTCGCAGCGCGGCGTTGGCGGCGGTTTTTATCTGGTCAAAGACCCGTCCGAGATCACCCTCTTCGATATCATTGCTTCTCAGGAAGGGCCCCTTTACATCAACCAGTGCCTGATTGATAAAGATGCCTGCGCCCGCCACACCTCCTGCCCTGTGCATGGCGTCTGGGGAGAGATCCGGGAGAATTTTTCCTCCATCCTCCGCAACTACACCTTTGCCGAACTGCTCCGCCGCGAAGAAACCGGGGAGTTTTAAGCTCAGCGCAAAACCAGCCAGAGGATCAGACCAACAGCCAGAAGAATCGCCAGAACGACTCCGGCTTTACTCCCCCCCCTTTTTTCTTCCCGCAGCGGAATCTCTTCAAGAACCGCGACGACCGGAAAGCGCTCGATCACCGAACGGACGTGCGGCGCCGTGAGCAGGTCGGCGCTCAAATCCGTCCCGGCCTGATGTGCGTTCTGGTGGTTGCCATCCTGCCAGTACGCGCTCGCCGTCACATCAAAAACCTTCCCGTTTACCGCCACATAGGCCTTGCGCCCCTCCCGACCATCAAAACCCGCCAACTCTTCTTTTGTCATCATCCCAGTCCTTTCCTGATGAAAATTCCGGCAACCTCGTTCTTTTTCGCAGCCCAGGGCGATCACAAGGATCGCCTCTACTTCTTCTCCCCCAGCTCGCGGGAACGGCGGGTGGCGCAGGAAATTGCCGCCATCAGGGTCGCGCGCAGCCCTTTCTCTTCCAGCACCTGCACCGCGGCAATCGTCGTCCCGGCCGGAGAACAGACCTTGTCGCGCAGTAGCGCCGGATGTTCCCCACTCTCCTTAAGCAGACGGGCGGCGCCGAGGACGGTCTGGATCGCCAGCGCCAGGGCGGTATCGCGGGGAAGACCTTCCTGCACCCCGCCATCTGCCATGGCTTCAATGACCGTAAAGATATAGGCGGGGCCGGAACCGGAAAGGCCGGTCACAGCATCAAGCTGCTCCTCGCTAACGAGGCAAACGATACCGAAGGTTTCAAAGAGGCGCCGGGCATAAGTGAGATCGTCCGGGCCGGCAAAGCGGCCGCGGCACAGGCCGGCAGCCCCCTCCCCGACCAGAGCCGGCGTGTTAGGCATGGCGCGCACCACCCGCGGTGTCCCGCCAAGAATCCCTTCCAGCGTCGATGTCGCCACCCCGGCGAGGATCGAGATCAGGAGCTTGTCTGCCGTGAACTCGGAAGCGAAGGCGCCGAGGACCGCGGTGACGAGCTGCGGCTTGATCGCCAAAACGATGATATCGCAACCGCGCACCACCTCCAGATTCTCTTCGGTGACGGCAATGCCGTAGCGTTCGGTTAAAAAATGACGGCGCGGTTCGCTCGGATCAGAAATGATAATCTCCGCCGCCGGATACCCCCCCTTGATTAACCCCTTGACAAAGGCCTCAGCCATATTGCCGCCGCCGATAAAACCAATCCTGCCGAAACTGCGCATCGTCATCTCGTTCCTTTCCTGCCTCGCTCCTGAATTTCATCTTATGTAAAGCGTAAGCTGCCCAACTGTCAAGGAAATCAACATATCAGTGAAGTGCACAGCAACAACAGAAAAAGCCCGGCGGAATGCCGGGCTTTTTCTGTTGTGCAATAGCAGCGAAGTGTTTACTTGTTGGCCTTGTCGTAAGCCAGCTCGTCCTCTTCAATCGCCACCAGGACCTTCTCTTCGACAGCCGCCTTCTGGGCACGCAGGGAGAGAGACATGACTGCACCGATCAGGAGGAGAACACCGGCCGAGACAAAGGAGATGGTGGCACTGCCGAATTTATCATTGAGGGCAGCGGAGATCTTCACCAGGACAAAGGCGCCGATTCCCCAAGCGGAGAAAAGGAGGCCGTAATTCATACCGTAATTTTTTGCGCCCCAGAAATCTTTGGCAAAAGAGGGAAAAAGGGACAGATTCGAACCATAATTAAAGCCGATAAAAGTGGCGAGCAGGGTGACGATAATCGGGCTGGCGGTGCTGCTGCCGACAACCGGGATGGCCGCAAACATGAGAATCGCCTGAAAAAGGAGCATGATCGTCAAGGTGGCGCCGCGCCCGATCCTGTCAGAGACCAGACCGGCAATGACCCGGCCGCCGGCATTACCGATGGCCATGACCGCCACGGCCACAAAGGCATACTCGCCCATGCTCTGTTTTGCCATCCCGGCCATACTGCCGATAACCATCAGTCCGGCGCCGGCGCCGATAAAGAAGGTGACCCACAGGGTATAAAGACGGCTGTCGCGCAGCACCTGGCTCGGGGTCATATCCGCTACAGCAGATTTCTTCGCAGCGGCGCTCCCGGCTCCTTCGACGACAAAGCCGGCCGGAGGATTACTGACCAGCAGCGCCATGCCGCAGACGATGGCGATAAAGGCGATGCCGAGGATCATCATCGTCTGATGCAGACCGTAAGCGCCGAGGAGGTACTGACAGGCCGGAGCCAGGTAGACCGGGGCGATGCCGAAACCGGCGACGACGATGCCGGCGATAAGGCCGGTCTTGGCCGGCGGGAACCACTTGAGCGCCGGCGGGGTTGCTGCCGAGTAGCCGAAACCGAAACCGAGGCCGGCAAGAACACCGAAGCCGAGGACCCATCCCCAGTAACTGGAGGATTGCGAACAGAGGATAAAGCCGGCGCCGACAAAAAGTCCGCCGATGATGGCGGTGATGCGCGGACCGACCTTGTCCTGGAGTTTACCGCCGATGATCATCGACACGGCAAAGGAGAGACAGGCCACGGCGTAGGGATCGCCGGACCCGGAGAAGAGTTTGCCGATGTCGGCTTTGAGCATGCTGTAAGCGTAAAGAATGCCCAGGGCGAGGTTGATGCAGGTACCGGCGATAACGACGGTCCAGCCACGGCTGATCGAAAATTTACTCATTGTTTTTTCCTCCTTGCGAGTAGGGGTCGACTGTAGACCATGATGGGTGGAGAGACAGTGCAAACGGTGTGTTAAAGACCAGCGAGCCTTGAAGGGCTTGACCACAGGATGAGAAGCAGTTGCAACAAAGGCGGCAATCGCCGGTTCGTGCACCGGAGCCGCAACAGGGGGGGGGAGTTGCTCGGGAGCAGGGACGGCGGCGTGTTCGGGAAAGCGTTCGGCCAACTCCCGATATTTCATACAGTCACTGCAACGATTATTGCAGTAGGCGACCATCATGCGGACGTCGTGCGGTGAAATGTAGCCGCAGCCGACATCACACACATCATCATCCTTGCCGAAAAAAGGGCAGATATTATTGTTCGCCATATGCTGTTTCCTTACAGTGATTGTTGCGCGACTCGTTCCGACTGCGTTTGTCGTATTTCATTTAAAAGCAACCGCTGTACCAACTTTTTCAAATCCTCGGGGATATTTTTTTCTTTATTAATTACGGATGGTTAGAGTTGAAAAATTCATAGATTTTCCGATTGTCTCGTCATTGATCTTTTTGCACGATTGCTAATACCGAAAAGGAAAAGGAAGAGAGGTGAGATGTTGCGTGTCGAGGGATTAACAAAAAAATAAGTTTTTTCAAATAGTTAAAAAATAATTTGCATAAACGTTTTTTGCTGCAATGGATTTTTTTGCAGAAGTGCAAAAGAGAAGGGCAGGAGGGGGCTGCAAATTTTCGCTCAGGCGTTGAGGCCTTTACGAATCTGATAAAGATCGTCGATCGCTAACTCGTTGAGTTCAAAATATTCCCGTTCAAGTTCCTCAACATAAAAACGGTCCAGACCGCTGTTTTCGAGAAAATCCTCGCGCAGCAAAGTATCACGATTGGCAACGATCTGCGGCAGGAGGTTATGCAGATAGATGGCCTCCGTCTTGATGTTGACGACGACATCACGAAAGAGCTGCACCGGAATCGGCGCACTCAACAACCCCTTGTTGTGCAGTTCTTCCGCGACCTCGCTGAGGAGCGCTTCCTGCTCGGCGCGGGTATTGTACAGGGAATAGAACTTGCGGATCCGCTCCTTGATGTGGCTGAGGAGGAGAGAATAAAGATTCTCCTGAGCATCGAGATCTCGCATTGCCTGCAGCAGCTGGTGTACGGTCTGCCGATCGGCAATGATGGCAGCGAGGCCGTCACGCAGGATCAGGATCTTCTTGCGACCATAGTTGCTGATATATTTATTGGTGAGGATATCGCCGAAGAAAAGAGAGGTAAAGAGGCCGCACGAGAGCTCTTCAAAAGCGCGCAGGCTGCCAAGGAGGGAGCGGATCATCCCTTCATTGAAACGACTGTTCGGCATAAAGGCGAGCTGGCTGATATGGGCGGAGGTGGTATCGTAACGATCAAAGAAGGTAATAATGTAAGAAAGGCTCTCCATTAATGAGAAATCGGCGCCGTCCCGGATCATCTCGTCACAGGTCTTTCCGGTATCGAGGAGAATCTGCTCAAAGGTGTGATCACGGTTTTCACTAGCACGGCGCTTGGCGTGCAAAAGGCGGATCATATCCTGTTCATCGATACTCGCGTCGATCTGCCGTTCGTGCAAAAAGATGCCGTCAAGGATCTGCCGGGTCTCAGAGATGTAATCCTCTTCAAGGTCGACCTGCTTGTCATTTTTCAGCATTTCGTCGAGCGTATAGAAGAGCGCCGAAGGGATCTTGTTACGCACCGAGAGGGTCTTCAAACGGGTGAGGCGGGCATTTTCGAGTTTATTGATGCTCCCTTTACGGTCGCAGTTGATGAGAATGTTTTTGTACTCATCGACGATCCGGCGGTTCTCGGGATGCTTGTACATGATGTCGACACGGATCCGCTCCTGCTGATAGCTATCGATCTCCAGCTTATCAGCAAGCTCCTGCAGTACGGTAAATTCATGATCGGGAATGGCGCGATAGGTGTGATAAAGAGCCTTGAAGGCATCGTGATACTCTTTGTGCTTTTTGTTGATGAGGCGGATCAGATAAAGAGAGCTGCGCAAGCCGAGAAGACTGAAGATCTCTTGAATAAGGAGGCTGTCATCGGCGGCACCGACGTATTCACTGCGCTTGAGGAGTTTGCCGAGGAGGCGCAGGATCTCTTCCTGCTGCGTCTGGACCGGGCCGGAAAAGGAGCCAGAGATGAAGAAGAGATAGTTGCAGACGGCATTGCCGTCAAAGAAGAGCCGTTCGAAGCTCATCCGCCCCTGGGTCTGGCGGGTGAAGCGCAGGGTGCGATCACTTTCATCATAGGTGGTGCCGTACAGGACCAGGCGGTTGCGGACTTCTTCTTTGGCGAGGTCGGCAAGGGGCATATCGACCCCGAACATATATTCACAAAATGTCCCGCCATTGCCATTATAACTGACACCGTCGCAATCGATATGCAATTCATTGCCGGGGGAGAAAAAACGAAGCTGACCACCATCATGAACTTCGTAGAAGTAGCTGTGATAGATGTCCCGGGACGCACCCGTCGAGAAGTATTCCACCGAAGCATTGATCTGGCCGTGCAGGCGAATTTCCTGAAGCATCAGCTGATTTCTCCTGCAGATCAGGAAAGAGTGAAGATTAAAGGGAGGACTTGCCCGTCGTATGCGAGCTCGATCCCCGCTGGCAAGACAGCACCGTGCTGCCGGGCATCGACATCGTGACTCAAGTGGGTGAGGATGGTTCGGTCGATGCCGAGGCCCTGGACAAAAGCGATCACCTCAGAAATACTAAAGTGCGTCGGATGCGGCGAAAAGCGCAGCGCATCGATGACCAGCGTCTTGATCCCGGCCAAAGCGGCGCGCGTGGCGGCGGGGATGCGGTTACAATCCGTCAGATAAGCAAGATTGCCAATACGGTAGCCAAGAACCTGATCGTCGCCATGCCCGATGGCCAGGGGGATAATGGGAACGCTGCCGATGGCAAAAGGACCGGTGATCGTCTCTAAGCGCAAGCGCGGGCGAAAGCTGCGGTTATCTTGCGGCGCAAAAATATAGGAAAAACTCCGCTGCAGAGTAGCCACGCACTCCGGCGACCCATAAAGGGGAATCGACTGCTGATCGCGACGATTGAAGGAGCGCAGATCGTCGATACCATGCACATGGTCTGCGTGCGTATGGGTATAAAGGACCGCATCAATCTGGTGCAGCCCTTCGCGCAGAGCCTGAAAACGAAGATCCGTCGCGGTGTCGATGAGAATATGCTCCCCACCGCAACGGATCAGGGCACTACAGCGACTGCGCTGATTGCGCGGGTCATCGGAACAGCAGACCGGGCAGTGGCAGCCGATCATCGGTACCCCGGTACTGGTTCCGGAACCGAGGATCAACAGGGAGCCGTGGGCGAAGGTCATACCTTGAAGGCGCCGACTTCACCTTCCAGGGCTGTGGTCTGGCGCGCCAGAATATCGACCACCTGGTCCAGTTCAGTCGTGCGCAGGGTGGTCGATTCCGAAACTTCGCGAATGCTCGAAACGGCTTCGACCACCTGGCGGGTCCGCTCGGTCTGTTCACGGGTCGCTTCATCAATGCGCTCAATCATCGAGCGAATCCGCTCCATGCTCAGATTGATCTGGCGACTCCCCTTGGCCTGTTCGCCAGTGGAGAGTTTTCCTTGGGCAGCAATCTCTTTCATCGACTCCGAGGCACGAGCGAGCTGGCGAGTCCCTTCGCTCTGCTGCTTGATCGCCGAAGCGATCTGATCGAGCATCGACGACACCTGGTTGATCGAATTAGTGATCTGCCGACTGCCGCGGGATTGCTCTTGCGTGGCGCGGACGATGCCGCCGACCTGCTCTCTCGCCTTCATCGTACTGCTGCGAATTTTGTCAAGAGCCTGGCCGGCACTCTTGGAGCGCTCAACCTCCTGGTGCACCCGCTCGCTTCCGACCGCCATCGCCCGGACCGCATCGCTGGTACCATTTTGCAGATTGGTGATAATCGCGCCAATCTCACGGGTTGAGACTGCAGTCCGCTCGGCAAGCTCCCGAATTTCGTCGGCGACGACCGCAAACCCTTTACCGTGCTCCCCGGCCTGCGCCGCAATAATCGCGGCATTCAGGGAAAGGAGACTGGTCTGATCCGCGACTTCGTCGATAACGGTGAGAATCTTGCCGATGGCATTCGACTGGTTGCCAAGGTCTTGAATAACGCTGCTGGCCCGATCGACCGATTCACGGATAGCGAGAATGCCCTGAATTGTTTCGTCGACCGTCTCTTTCCCTTTCTGGGCATCGACGGCGGCTTCCTCGGAGAGCCGGCTGGTCTTTTCGGCATTCTCTTCGATCTCTTTGATCGAGGCGTCAAGCTCGGTAATCGCCGATGCCGTCACCTCGGTCGAAGAAGAAAGGATTTCGACATTTTCGGCGATCTGCTGGCTGGAGACAGACATCTCACTAATTGAACTCGAAACATCTTCCACTGTCGCAAAGAGCTTCTCCATCTGATGCGCAATCTCTTCAATCGTGGCTCCGAGCTCGAGGGTGGCCGACGAACTCTCTTCCGCCGCTTCTACCAGAGAACCGGTACTCTCGGCGATTCCGGAGATTGAACCTTCGATCGCCTGTACCGCCAGGTACGATTCAGCGAGAGATTGCGCTTGCTGTTGCGTCCCGGCATTGACCTGGCTTGACGAGTTACGGATCCGGTCGGTCGCGGTGTTGAGATCGACGGAGACATCACGGGTGCGGCGGACCATATCGCGCAGGCGTTCGGTAAAGCTGTTAAAACTAGCGGCCAGTTCACCGACTTCATCATTCGAATTCACCTTGATGGTCCGGGTCAGATCTCCTTCCCCTTCTGCCATCTCCTTTAACGTCGCATTCACTAAAAGGAGGGGCTTGACAATGCCATGGGAGATCGAATTGCCGACGACAAAAGCCAAAACCCCGGCGGCAATCAAGAGGACAAGGACGGCGATGCGGAAACGGAGTCGGGCGGTATTGCTCTCGGCATTATTCAGACCGAGGAGGATGCCGGCATTACTGCCGAGATCACCAGAAAAGAGGAGATGCTCAGCGCCACTGAGTTCAAGCTCCCCGCCCTTTTCCTCGAGGATCGTCACGAGATTCCCTTTTTTGAAATCCTGATTGGACGTGCCGACAAACTTTTTATCATGGTAGAAAGCAATTTCGGCATCACTCTCTTGTTGCAATGGCGTGGCAAAGTCATCGTTGACGTAGATCGCTGCGACAGCGAGACCGATCTGCTCTTGTTGCAAGCGGATCGGGGTCGCGGAAAGAAGGACCAGCTGATCGCCGAAGAGGCCGATCCCCTCGGTCATCGTTCCAGTCAACGCGGTTTTGACCGCGGGGCTGTCGAGAACTTCTGTATTGGCCTCCGTTTCCCCTCCGTTTCGCCGCCCGGTAAAGATCGATGCGCCGTTCATGTCGAGGATCATGAGAAGATCGGCACGGGAGCCCTTGATAGCTTCTTCGGAGATCTGCTTGATCTGCTCATTATCACCGGTCAGAGACGCATAGTAAACAGCATTGACCAGATCAGTATTGCGCGAAAAGAAGGTCACAAAACTGCTGATCTCCCGGGTACTGACCTCAATACTCTTCTTGACATAAACCATAGCCTGATTGCCGCGTTTTTCGATCTCGTTCGACATCTGCCGCTCAACCATGGTCGAGAGGACGACCAAAGTGATGATCAACGGGAGCAAGGGCAGGGACAGAAGTGCGGTCAGGATCTTCCGACGCAGATTGAGTCGGCCATAAAAATTTTGCATTTTCATTGAAGACACCTATGAGGGAACGGGTTTATATATTGGCCAGAGGGACGAATTGTTTTGCAATAATTGCTTGGCCTTCCGGACTTTTTGCGAAGTTGACAAAAAGCTCCAGCGCCCCCTTGACCTTCCCCCTGGTAACGAGCAGGAGAGGCTTGATCAAAGGATATTCACCGGTTTTGACCGCCTGACAGTAGGGGCTGAAACCATCGACCCTGATAACTTTAACCCGGTCGGCATCGACCATGCTCATACTGGTCACAGTAAAACCGGCCGGGAGGAGTGTCACATTCTTGTCGGCATCGGCCACGACCGGACTGACGATGGCGCGCGACGAGATCTGTTGACCGCTAAACAAAAATTGCTTGACCGCTTCGTGTACCCCGGAACCTTGCGGCGCGGCGACTTGCAACAGGGGCAGATCCCGACCACCGATCTGATTCCAGTTAATAACGGTGCCCAAAATCATCCGGCGCAAATCTTCGCTGCTGACATTCTCAATCGGATTGGTGACATGCACAACCACGACCAGGGGATCCCAGCCGATGAGATGCTCGACAAGACCCGCACGCTTTTCCTGGGCCGTCAAAAAACGACCACTGCCGGCGAGATCGATCGCTCCGGTACTCAGCGCCTTGATCCCTGCATTGCTGCTGCCTCCTTCTAACTCAAAGCGGACGTCATGAACTGTGGCGAAGCGGTGGGAAGCCGCGCGCATGAAATCCTGCTGCAAAGTTGTTGCGCCGGCATAGCGGAAAACTTCGCTGGCGCCCGCGCTCTCCCCGGGAAGGAGAGGGAAAAAACAGACAAAGGCGATGACAGCTATAAAGCGGAGCGGGAAAGCCATGCACATCTCCATAACTGGCTAATGTTCGGACATAAATAACATTTCAGCTTCAGCCAGGCAAGCCCCTTCTTCTTATTATTCCCCCTTTTCCACCGCGGAAAAGGAAATTTTAACATCCTCGCGGTGGGAGGGGTCGATCGCCCAGAGTTTACGCGCCGTAAAGTTGCAAATGCGGGCAATCACCAGGTCGGGAAGCTGATCAAGACGGATATTGTAGATATTGACATAGTCATTGTAGAGCTCGCGGCGGTCAGCAATCTGGTCCTCGATCTCACTGATCCGGTTGGCAAACTGACGAAAGCCGGCATCGGCTTTAAGCTCCGGGTAATTCTCGGTCACAGCGAAAAGAGAGCGCAAGGTCTCGGTGAGAAGGTTCTGGGCCGCCAGCTGCTCCGCACCGCTTCCTGCGCTGGAGAGCTGGGAGCGGGCACGTATGACCGCCTCCAGAGTGCGTTGCTCATGCTGCATATACCCTTCACAGACCTTGAGCAACTTGGGGAGTTCATCATAGCGCTGCTTGAGAAGGAGATCGATATTACTCCAGGCTTTGTCAATATCGTTCTTCATCTGCACAAAACCGTTGTAAAGGACAACCCCGTAAAGAGTAAGGATGGTGCTGACGCCGAGCAGTATCCCGAGGACTATCAATCCTGTCATTTTACCTCCTGTTAGTAGCCCGAAGCGGGCAGAAAATGGAAAAGTTGTCGCAACGCCCAGATCGTCAGAATCAAACCGGCCAGAAAAAAGACAAAAGCCCGCCACCACAGGGCGCGTGTAATCGCCTTTTCGTTAAGCGATTGGGCGATGAAAAAAGGCAGGGAGCGACGGGGCGGGGCCCCGATCAGCAAAGATTCTTCCTGCTTGCGGCGTTGTTCTCGACCGGCCAGGTGCTTTTTGGCGACCTCATCAGCCGTGACGCGGCGCGCCTCGTCCCACTCCTCGGCATCAATCTCCCCGTCGCCATTTTGGTCAAAGCGTTGCCGGAGCTCCTGGCTCTGCTTCAATGTCCGTAGCTGCGCAACGGTGGCGGCGTGAAGCGACTCCCCGTAACTACGGCGCGGCGCCGAAAAGCCGAGAACATAAAGCGTCTCCCCTTCCGGGATACACTCTTCCTCCCACTTTTCATCACCATCCGGGGAACTCTCCCGCGCCAAAAAACCGTTACTGAGCCCTGCCCCACGCCCTTCTTGTCGGGAAGCAGGACGGAGATCGGCTGCCAGCGGGTCAACCAAAACCTTACCGGTGGCATCACGCAGCCAAAAAGGGTGTAAACCGCTCGAGCTTTGGGACGTCAGCCGCCAATCGCCGTTACGTTCTTCCCGCCGATAGCGACGCAGGCGATAATAAATACAAGGGATCCGGGTCACCGGTGTCACCAGCGCATAACAGCGCTCCGCCCGGCCAAGAACTTCGACCATCCCGGCAGAGAGAGAACGGATGCGACTGACCGGGGTATTCTCAATCATTCTTTTCAGCCGCACTGCGGCAAATCCGCGCCAGAACAGGAAAATTGCCACCAGTCCCGGCACCAGGCCGCTCGTCATCCCCGTTTGCCAGAACCAGGGCTTGATCTGCCCCCGACTCATTCCGGCCGCCGTGGAAACAAAAATAATTAAAACAACCCCGAGTCCATCTGCCCAGGAGTACAACCATTGCCGCCGGAGTTCCCCACGCCCCTCCGGCGGAGGAGGAAGCGGAGAGACCTCACTTGCTGGAGGTGTTCGATTGGAAGCAACTCCGGCATTCTTGTCCGGCTGCTGATCATCATTGCGTTTCTGACCGGAAAATTGTGCCGCCAACCTGCCAAAACGGCTGAGGGACACGAGATTCTTGTCCAGATTGGCAGCGGTCAAGGGGGTGTCGAGCTGACAGCCCGGCAAGTTGGCCAGGCCGAAATCACTGCGCAGCGTCAAAGATCCGGCATGACTGCGGGCAAGTTCTATCAGCGCCAAAAGATTCAGTCCGGCACTTAAGCTGCGCTTTGCACCGAGTCCGGTCGGATCGTAACGTCCGGGCAGAGCGCGCACCGCCCCCTTAACTTCCCCTTGGGGGTCGAGCAGATAAAGGTCAAGAACCGGCTGAGCTTTACTGATCGCCTGGCACAGGACTGCTTCGTCCGGTTGCTGCGCAGCCGCATCTGCCCCCTGATAAGCGTGCCGTACCAAAAGTTGCTTGACCCCCCTGGCAACGACCGTACCGGAGAGATCAGCGAAGACAGCGACGACATGGCTATCGCCATCGATCGCCAGCTCAGTGTTATCGCTAATCAGGACCAGTGTCGAACCGCTTTGCCGGAGACTTTGCAGTTTAACGGGATGTTTTCTCGATGGATCCGGCACCAGCAGGTGCGCCGCAATAGCATGGGCGGTTAGCAGCGGCAAAAGAGGGGAGAGTTTATCGCTGCGGCCCCGCAGCAGGAGATTATATCCCCGACCGAGCAAACGTTGGCGGGCGCTATAAGGATCGAGACCAAAATCGCGGTGAATCTCACTCAGCAACCCGGAAAAATTTACCGGTTCCCTTGCCAGCTGATCGATAACCAGCCATTTTTCCTGATCATCGGCAGCCGCGGCCGCCGGCACGTTGGAATCGTCGGAGGTTGCGGTCATCAAAAGAGCCCGGCCAGGGGGCCGTTCTGCGCTGCCAGGTCTTCAATCTTGCGCACCAGAGCCGGATCTTCCCGCAGGAC